>JARLGP010000063.1 GCA_031292735.1 Holophaga sp. | reverse complement strand
CGGCGCCCTGGCCTGCCAGGCGGTTTCCGCCCGGTTCCCCTACGGCCTGGTGGTCAACCCCCACGGCCTGGCCCTGGCCTGGGCCACGGCGCTGGCGCTGTCGCTGGGGTTCGGGCTGTACCCGGCGCTGCGGGCCATGGGGCTGAGTCCCATGGAGGCGATGAAGTGACTCCGATGGCCCTTGACACGCATAGACAACGTATATACGTTTAGTCCGATGGATGTCCGTTTTGAACTCCAGCAGCAGATCTTTGAATGGAACCAGGACAAGGCCTCCGCGAACCGCCGCAAGCATCAGGTCTCTTTCGAAAAGGCGTGCGAGGTGTTTTTCGATCCCTTCGTCCGCCTGGTGGACGCCAGTGACCAAGGCGAATCAAGGGAGGCGGTCATCGGTCTCACCGAAGACTGGGAGCCCTTGTTCGTCGTCCATGTCATCCGACAGGGAGGCAGCATCCGAATCATTTCGGCCCGGCCGGCCACACCCTCGGAAAGGAGGACCTATGAACATGAATGAGCGCATCCAGAACCGGCTCAGCAAGGACCGCCCCATGACCAGCATCAGCCTCCGCATGCCTGAGGATGTCATCGAAGACCTGAAGGCCATCGCGCCCGCCCTGGGCTTCTCGGGCTACCAGCCCCTGATCCGGGCCTACATCGGCCAGGGTCTCCGCAAGGATCTGGCCAGGACGGAAAACGACCAGGTGCAAAGGGTCCTGGACAGCCTGCGCCGTCACGGGGTGGACGATCAGGTCATCGCCGAAGCCATGGCGGAAATCAAGGCCAAGACGGCCTGAATCCGCCGGTCAGCGGTGCACGTTCTGGTTGGGGTTGCGCTCTTCCATCTCCAGCCAAAGGCGCTGCAGGCTCAGCAGCCGCTCCGGATACTCCAGGCCCAGCGCCTCGTCCTCGGGATCCAGCGCCATGGGATCGTCGATCCACTCCTCCGGGAAATCCGGGAACACCTGGGGCAGCAGGGTGCGGGACAGCCCGCGCACGCTCAGGTTGCGGATGCCGGGGGTGTCGATGAAGGTGCCGCCGCCGGGCACCGGGAGCCACCGCGCCCCGGTGGTGGTCTGGCGCCCGGTGCCGTACCGGCTCATCTCACCGGTGCGCTGGTTCAGTTCCGGCACCAGGGCGTTGATGAGGGTGCTCTTGCCCACCCCGCTGTGGCCTATCAGCACCACCGAATGGCCCCGGATCAGCTCGCGCAGCGGCTCGAGCCCCTCGCCCCGGACCGCGCTGGTTTCCAGGATGGACAGGCCCAGGGCCCGCAGGGGGTCCAGTTCGGGCAGGGTGTCCTTGAGGCTGGCCCGGTCGCGCTTGGTGACGATGATACGGAAGCCCAGGCCGCACGCCAGGGCCAGGGTCTGGGCCCGCTCCAGCAGGCCGGGCCGCAGGGGCGGGTCCACCACCGCGGCGCACACCCAGAGCTCGTCGGCGTTGGCGCAGATCAACTGCCAGGGCTCGCGGTCGTCGATCCCCCCGCGCTTGAGCAGGGTGCGCCGGGGCATCACCGCCACCACCTGGGCCTGGGGCAAGCCTGGGTCTCCCGGTTCCAGGGGCACGGAGGAGTAGCGCAGGCGGTCGCCCACCACCAGCTTCACCCCCTTGAGCTTGCCGGCCAGGCTGGCCCGCAGGGCGGAGCCGTCGTCCAGTTCCAGGTCCACGATCTGGCTGTGCCGCCAGACCAGGGTGGCCTCGGGCAGGTGCAGCCAGGGGCCGGGGTCCGGCAGCAGCAGCATGGTGTCGGCGTCGTGGGTCTCGTTGTCGGTGGCGAGCCGCTCCGCCGAACGCTGCCGGCGCTTGCTCTGGGCCCGGCCCTCCCGGGCGTAGGCGTCGGGGGCGTCCAGGTCCTGGACATCCCGGCTCTGCCCCAGGCGGAATTTCCGGGACATGGCTACGCGCGGCCCGCGAACTCCCGGGTCTCCGTGGCCACCTTGACCTTCTCCCCCTCCTTGATGAACAGGGGCACCCGGATCTCGATGCCGGTTTCCAGCTTGGCCGGCTTGGTGACGTTGCCGCTGGCCGTGTCGCCCCGGGCGCCCGGCTCGGTGTAGGTGACCGCCAGTTCCACGTGGGTGGGCATCTGCAGCCCGATGGCATCGCCGTTGTACTTCTGGATCTGGATGATGGCGCCCTCCACCAGGAAGTCCAGGGCGTCGCCCACCATGTCCGAATTGAGGGTGAGGGTGTCGAAGCTCTCCTGGTCCATGAAGTGGGAACCGGTGCCGTCGCTGTACAGGTAGGAGGCCTGGACCATCTGCAGATCCGGCTCCTTGAACTTGTCACTGGCCTTGAAGGTCTTGTCGAACACCGCCCGGGTGATCAGGTTGCGCATCTTGAGCCGAACCAGGGTCTGGCCGCCCCGGGCGGTGGGCGTGGAGACCTCCACGTCCAGGCAGTGGTAGGGGATATCCTCCAGCTCGAAGAACATCTTGCGTTTAACGTTGATCGCTTCAATCAGGGCAGCCATGGTTTCCTCAAAAAAAGGGTTCGCGGCAGCCTTCTGGACCCGGGGACCGCTGCCAATGAAAATAGTGCCATGACCACAGCCCTTGGCCGAAGCACAACAGCTTCCCCCCGCTATGATGATCATGCCTGGAAACCCGCAATGCCTGAAAACAAGCATACCATCGGCCGCTATGTGATCGACCGCACCCTCGGCCAGGGCGCCATGGGCGTGGTGTACCTGGCGGAGGATCCGCTGCTCAAACGGCGGGTGGCGATCAAGGTGGTGCGGGCCGTGGGCCAGGAACGGGCCCACGCCCTGAGCCGGTTCCAGCGGGAGGCCGAGATCTCGGCCCAGCTGAACCACCCGAACATCGTCACCATCTTCGACGTGGGCGACGAGCCCGGGGTGGGGCCCTTCCTGGCCATGGAGTTCGTGGAGGGGAACAACCTGGGGTTCTTCATCCGGGAGGGGTCGCTGGACCTGGAGACCCGGTTCAGCGTGCTCATCCAGACCATGCGCGCCCTGCGCGCCGCCCACCGCCACGCCATCGTGCACCGGGACGTGAAGCCGGAGAACATCCTGGTGGCCGAGACCGGCCGGGTCAAGCTCATGGATTTCGGCATCGCCAAGACCATGGCCCCGCAGACCCTGAACCCGGAAGAGTTCCTGGGATCCCCCGCCTACAGCGCCCCCGAGCTGCTGCGGGGCTCGGAGCCGACCCCCAGCTCCGACCGCTACAGCTTCGCGGTGACCGCCTTCGAGCTGCTCACCGGCCAGTTGCCGCACCCGGGCAACACCGTGGCCGAGGTGGTCACCCACGTGCTCATGGAGCCGCCGGTGTTCCCCCCGGGCATGTCCGGCGACCTGGCCAAGGCGTTCCGCCAGGCCCTGGCCCAGGGCCCGGAGGAACGGCCCGGAACCCTGATGGAATTCCTCACGGCGCTGGTGGACGCCCACTCCCTGGAAGGCAGGGCGCACGAGCGGCTCAACGACCTGTTCCGGCACGACGACTACGCCGGCGACATCGTGCCCATCCGCCGGACCCGGGCCGCGGCCGGCGCCCCCCCCGCGTTCGAGGGGCCGGGCATCCGCTCCAGTGACGGCCGCAGCACCGGGGCCCGCAGCACCGGAGGCCGCAGCACCCCGACCCGCCCCGCGCCCTCCTACCCCCTTCCCCCCGCCGTGAAGATCGAACTGGAGGCGTCGCCGCCGCCCCCGCGCCCACCCATCCAGGACCGCCGCCCGCGGCAGGATCCGGACGGTTTCCTGACCCCCATGAAGCTGGTGAAGTGGATCATCGCCATCCTGGTGCTGGGCCCGCTCTGCTGGTGGGTGGTGCATTTCCTCCAGAACGCCCCGGGGGGCACGCCCTGATGGGACGCATCCGCGCGCGCCGCCTGCCGTGGGCGACCGGGCTGGCCCTGGCCTGCCTGCTCCAGGGCCATGCGGGCCGGCTGCAGGCCCAGGATCCGGCCGGCGTGGCCGCCAACGTCCTGCCCGCCTCGGTGGTGGCCGCCATGCCGGTGACCCTGGGCGCGGAGGCCCGGCAGAAGCTGATGGCCATGGGCAACTGCAGCTCCTACTTCCAGGCCCAGCCCGGGGTGGACCTGTGCCCCAATCCGGTGGCCGCCGCCGACATCCGCCGCACCCTGGCCGCCACCCAGCCCAACATCGGGATCCAGACCCTGGCGGCCGAAGCCATGCCCCCACGCCTGGCCTCCAGGCCCGACCGCACCCTCCTGCTCTACAACGCCCTTCACCAGTTCCGCAGCATGGAAGGCATCCACTACTACTCCGCGAGCCAGGGCAGGATGCGGGCGTTCTGCACCACCTCCCACGTGGTCAGGGGGCCGGGGGACCGCACCGCCCTTGAGGATCCGCACTACCCGGTCATCGAGGCCCATGACCTGTACGTGGAGCAGGACGATTCCACCTTCGGCCGGACCCTCTACTCCGTGACGGTGAAGGGCCTCCCGGGCGGGGCCGTGGAGCTCACCATGACCAACGTGGAGCAGGTGCGCTACGGGTTCCTGCCCGTGCTGGGGCCGGGAGCCCTGAAGCTCACCCTGGTGGTGCAGCCGTCCGCGGATGGCGGATGGCTGTACTTCTACGGCAACGCGGGGGTCCGGGCCATCCGGCTGCCGGGCATGGAGTCCCGGGTGCGCACCAGCTTCTCCAACCGGATCATGGCCCTGTACCTCTGGTTCGCCAACCAGGCGGCCCGGGCCTGACCCGGCCTTGCCGAGCAGGGTTCCCTCCAGCCGGGACATGAAACTGCCCAGGACCGCAGCCTGGGCAGCAGACAGGATCGGGTCTAGGCGTGGGTGGGGGTGGTGCAGAGCTCGATGAGCATGCCGCCGGTCTCGGCGGGGTGGATGAAGGCGATGCGGGAGCCGTGGGCGCCGGGCCTGGGTTCCTTGTCGATCATCCGGATCCCCTTGCCCAGCAGCTCCTTCACGGCCGCGTCCACGTCGTCCACTTCGAACGCCACGTGGTGGATGCCGGGGCCCTTCTTCTCCATGAACTTGGCGACGGGGCTGTCCGGCTGGGTGGGCTCCAGGTATTCCAGGGTGCTGGGGCCCACCGGGAAGAACGCGGTCTTCACTTTCTGCGAAGCCACTTCCTCGACGTGCTCCACTTCCATGCCGAACAGCTTGCCCATGCGGGCCATGGCTTCGTCCAGGGTGGGAGAGGCGATGCCCAAGTGATTAATCCGCAGTAATTTCATGAAATCCTCCGTTGGTTCATTCTACTTCCTCTTGCCGTTCCAGAGCCAATGGTGTATCGGTCGTATCATGCATCAGGCCCACCAGGGCCCGGATCATTGGAGGAGTTCTCATGGCTCAAGTAACCCTTAAAGGAAATCCCTTCCACACGGCCGGGGAACTTCCCCGGGTGGGAAGCCAGGCTCCCGCATTCAGCCTCACCCGCACCGATCTCAGCCCGGTCTCCCCGGCTGATTTCAAGGGCCAGCGCGTGGTGCTGAACATCTTCCCCAGCATCGACACCCCCACCTGCGCCACCTCGGTGCGCAAGTTCAACGCCCAGGCCAGCCAGATGCCCAACACGGTGGTCCTGTGCATTTCCGCCGACCTGCCGTTCGCCGCCGGCCGGTTCTGCTCCACCGAGGGCCTGGACAAGGTGGTGCCCGCCTCCGTGTTCCGCAGCTCCGAGTTCGGTTCCGCCTACGGCGTGACCCTGACCGACGGCCCGCTGAAGGGGCTCCTGGCCCGTTCCGTGGTGGTGCTCGACGCCAGCGGCAAGGTGATCTACACCGAGCTGGTGGGCGAGATCTCCACCGAACCCAACTACGACGCGGCCATCAAGGCCCTGAAATAGGTCAGCACAAGCCGATGAAGCGCCACCAGGTGAGCGCGGTCACCGCCCACAGGATCCACGAGGCGAGGCCGAGCACCACCGAGGACTTGATCTGGTTCTCCACCGAGTAGTAGCCGCCACCGAAGATGATGATGTTGCCCATGGTGTTGAAGGGCAGGAAGAGGGCATAGGCCATGAGGATGGCCATGGGCAGGGTGAATGCCAGGATGTCGAAGTGGAGCGTCTGGGCGATCCCGATGTAGATCGGGATCATCACCCCGGCCATGGCGGTGGTGGTGGACCAGATCGCATGGGAGAAGATGGTGAAGCCCATGAGCAGGATGAGCAGCGGGATCAGGGGCAGGCTCTGCACCCCCAGCCCGTGCAGGGAGGCGCGGATGATCCACTCGAACGCCTTGGTCTTGGTGAGCACGTCGGACAGGGTGATCACGCCGCCGAAATAGATGAACAGCTCCCACGGGATCAGCTTCTCGGTCTGCTTCCAGTCCAGCACGCCGATCTTGGGCATGAAGATCATCATGGAGGTGCCGAAGGCCACCATGGTGGAGTTGAAGCCGTGGTAGAAATCGGTGGACCAGAACACCAGGGCCACCAGGAACCAGAAGATGGCCTTCTTCTCCTGCCATGACATCCTGCCCATGGCCGCCAGCTCCTCGGTGATGTAGCCCATGCCGCCGGGAATCTCCTTCATTTCCGGGGGGAACATGCGCAGGCAGAGCCAGCCGGTGAACAGCAGGATGATCAGGTTGGTGGGCAGCGCCGCCAGCGCCCAGAACCCCCAGGTGAGCTTGGTGGAAGCGGCGCCCACCGCGGTGAGGATCATGCCGATGGCGATGGGGTTGGGGATGGTGCCGGTGAGGAAGGCCGAACCGGTGATGTTGCCGGCGAAGGTCTGGGACAGGCCCAGGGCGCGGCCGAAGTTGCTCTTGCCCGGCTCGATCTTGTAGGCCTGGCCGATGCCCTGGATGATGGGCAGCATCGCCGCCATGCGGGCGGTGTTGGAAGGGGTCAGCGGGGCCAGCACCAGGTTGGCGATCATGGAGGCGCCCACCGCGCCCCGGGGGGTGCGGCCGAAGGCCCGCATCATCAGCAGCGCCACCCGGCGGGCCACCCCGGTGGTGGTCATGGCGATGGAGATGACGAAGCCGGTCACCAGCAGGAACAGGGCGGGCGAGCCGTAGCCGCTCACCGCGAAGCTGGCGTCGCGCACCAGCCAGCCGGCCTTGGTCGCCCCGGTGGGGTTGCCCACCCAGAAATAGAGGAAGGTGACCACGAAGAACGAGGAGACCGCGAAGTTCACGCAGATGGTGACCCACATGACCACGGCCGCCGCGAACAGCGTGAGCAGCTTGTGCTGGGTCACCGTCATCCCGGCCGGGGTGGGCAGCAGCCAGACCACGACGCCCAGGGCGAGGGCCAGGATCAAACCATATTTCTTGCCCCATGACTCGAACGAATTGGCCACGCGACACCTCCTGCCAGCCGGTCCCCGCACACAGCGGGACTGGGAATGTTTCGACGGGTTTTTAGGCTGGTTTATGGTCCGTACTCATACCACAAGTCAGGCGCCTATCCCAGAAGCTTCTTCAGTTTTCTCAATTCCGGCACCTTCCAGGAGATGGCGCCCACCACCCCCAGGGTCATGCAGCCGCCGAACACCACCGACGGGATCAGCCCCAGCAGCTTGGCCGCAACCCCCGACTCGAAGCCGCCCAGCTCGTTGCTGGAGCCGATGAAGAAGCCGCCCACCGCCTGGACCCGGCCCATCATCTCCATGGGGGTGCGGCTCTGGAGCAGGGTGTTGCGCAGCACCACGCTGACGTTGTCCATGCCGCCGCTGAGGACCAGCAGGGCCATGGACAGCCAGAAGCTCCAGGACAGGGCGAAGCCGATCCAGCACAGTCCGAATACGGCCACGCACATGAGAAGCACCAGGCCGGCCCGCATCCGGGGCGGATGGTGCGCCAGCCACAGCCCCATGAACACCGATCCCACCGCCGGGGCGGTGCGCAGCAGGCCGAAGCCCTGGGGGCCCACGTGCAGGATGTCCGCGGCGAACACCGGCAGCAGGGCCACGGCGCCGCCGAACAGCACCGCGAACAGGTCCAGCGACATGGAGCCCAGCAGCAGCGGGTCCTTGAACACGAACACCACGCCCTCGCTCAGGCCCTTGAGCAGCTGGGTCTGCTTGAGCGCCCGGGGCCGCGGCGCCACCATGAGCATGGCCACCACCGCGCCGGCCATGAGCAGGCCCTCCACCAGGTAGGCCATGACGGCGCTGCTGTAGCCCAGGATCAGCCCGCCCAGGGCGGGGCCCAGCACCTGGGCCAGTTGCATGGAGGAACCGCGCCAGGCGGCGGCGTTCTGGTAGGCCTCCATCGGCACCAGCTCGGTGCCCAGGGCCTGGGAGGCCGGGCGGTGGAAGGCCCGGCCCGCGCCGGCCAGGGCCTGGATGACATAGAACGGCCACACCAGCCGGGGCGCCGCGCCCAGGTTCAGGCTCAGCAGCAGGACCGCCCCCAGCAGCAGGGCCGCCAGGGCCAGCAGCGAAAGCCGGCGCCGGTCCATGCGGTCGGCGGCGTAGCCGCCGATCAGGGTGAGCGCCAGGAACGGCGCCGCCTCGCTCAGGCCGATGAGCCCCAGGGAGAACGGGTCGCGGGTGATGTGGTAGACCTGCCACCCCATCACCAGGGTCTGGATCTGGGTGCCCATGGTGAGGGCCACCGAGCCGGCCAGAAAGCTGCGGTACTCCCGGAACCGGAGCGCCTGGTAGGGGTCCATCAAATCCATCTATTGTCCTTGCTACTCATACCTGAGCGCATCAATGACATCCAGATTGGCAGCTTTCAGGGCCGGCAGGAAGCCCGCGGCCACCCCCACCACCCCGCTGAAGCCCAGGCCCAGGGCCACCGCCCAGGTATCGGTGACCGCCGGCAACGCGGTGAAGGTGCGCAGGATCCAGATGGTCAGGTAGGCGCAGGCCACCCCGATGATCCCGCCCAGCAGCGAAAGCACCACCGCCTCCGTGAGGAACTGCCACAGGATGTGCGTGCGGGTGGCGCCCAGGGCCCGGCGCACGCCGATCTCCCGGGTGCGCTCGGTGACGCTCACCAGCATGATGTTGGAGATGCCGATGCCGCCCACCAGCAGGGAGATGCTGGCGGCCATGGCCAGGAAGGTGGTGAGCACGCCGGCCTGCTGGTCCTG
>JARLGP010000062.1 GCA_031292735.1 Holophaga sp. | reverse complement strand
CGACAACTACCTGCCCAAGGGCATGTGGCTGCTGGTGACCTTCTCGGTGGTGCTGATGATCCTCATGAGCATCGTGTTCGTGGAAGCCTTCGTGAAGTGGTACAAGCTGCTGCACATCAAGCGCCAGGTCGCCGACCGGCATGGCGAGATGGTGCTGCTGGAAACCGAGGAATAGGCCGAAGCTATACTGGGGCCTGACCCGACCAAAGGCCCTGCCATGTCCGACCGTCCTTCCCCCCTGCTTCAGCCAACGCTTCGGGGAAGGACCGTCGAGCTCCGGCCCCTGCGGCCGGAACATGCGCAGGACCTGCTGGCCGCGGCCGCGGACGGCCAGTTGTGGAACCTGAAGGTGACCGCCGTGCCCGGCCCGGACAGCATCGGCCAGTACCTGGAGGTCGCCTTTGCGGGACGGCAGGCCGGCATGGTGATGCCTTTCGTGATCGTCAAGCTGGATACCGGCCGGATCGTCGGCAGCACCCGGTTCTGGAAGATCGACCAGGCGAACCGGAAGATGGAGATCGGCCACACCTGGCTGAGCGCGTCGGTCCAGCGCTCGGGGGTCAACACCGAGGCCAAGTACCTGCTGCTGACCCATGCCTTCGAGGTGCTGCGGGCGGTGCGGGTGCAGTTCAGCACCGACGAGCTCAACGAAAAATCCAGGGCCGCCATCGCCCGCATCGGCGCCAAACAGGAGGGCATCCTTCGCAATGAGCGAATAATGCCAGACGGCCGCAAGCGCAATTCGGTCCGGTTCAGCATCATCGATTCCGAGTGGCCGGCGGTGAAGGCGATGCTGCAGCAGAAGATGGCCCTCGGTATGATTTCCTGAAGCCCTGTGATTCAAGGAGCGACGGAATCGCTGCCCCTGGAAAGGAAATGCCATGCGTCGCCTCAGTCTGTTGTTCTGCCTGCCGGCCCTTGTCTCGGCTGCCCAGCCCGTCGTCCGGGACATGAGCCTCACCACCCTTGACGGTTTCGTGCTCAAGGGCACCCTGACCGTCCCGCCCCAGCCCGGCCCCCGCCCGGTGGTGATCCTGGCCCACCAGTTCCAGACCGACCGGAGCGGCTGGAAGCCCCTGGCCGACCAGCTGAACGCCAAGGGCATCGCCACCCTGGCCCTGGACCTGCGCGGCCACGGCCAGAGCACCGGCAAAGGCGGCCAGACCGTGGCGGTGACGCCCGACTTCCTGGCCTCGGCGGAGGCCGTGGGGTTCCAGCGGATTCCGGGCGACCTCGCCCAGGCCGCCGCCTGGGTGCGCCGACAACCCCGCATCAATCCGCGCCGGCTGGGCCTGGCCGGATCCAGCGTGGGCGCCTTCGCCTCGCTCCTGGCCGCCCCGGTCATCCACCCGGTGGCCGTGCTGGTGCTGAGCCCCGCCGGCAATGGCGCCTTCGGTGAGGACGCCGGCCTCCGCATGGTGCGTGCGGTGCGCCAGGCCCACGCGGCGGTGCTGGTCATGGCCGCCAAGGACGACACCGAGGCCGCCGAGAACGCCGGGGCCATCACGGGGGGTCTCGGCGTCTGCGCCCGGATGGTCCCCGGCAGCGACCACGGCTTCGCCCTGTTCCCCGATGAAGGCGGGATCATGGCCGGCTGGATGGGGGAGTACCTCGCCTACCGGGGGCCGGTGGCGGCCAAGGCCACCAAGGTGGCCAGGGCAGTGAAACCGGTCGAGGCGCCCTGACCGGCCCCTGGCTGGAACGTCCCCGCCGGACCCGGAAACGGATACGATCGAGCCTCCGGAAGGCCGGGGATGGTCCCGTTGCGGCCGGATCTCGCCGGCCTGGCGGGTCTTTTATGAAATGGTCCCTTCGCGCGGCGGCCTGCGGGGGGGCCGGCGGGGCCTTCAACGTCCCGTCCCAGCTGGAATCCGGGGGATTCCGGGCTGGGCAGGAACCTGCGTGCCCAGGCCGGATTGGGGCCGATTTGAACAATAGTTTAAATTCCCCCCTTGAATTTGATCGGATGATCGATTAAATTACACCCATGGATCCCACCGCCACCCCAGCCCACCCCAAGGAGACCCGCCAGCTGCTGCTGGAAGCGGCAATCTTCTGCTTCGCGGAACGGGGCTACGAGGCCACCACCATTCGCGAGATCGCCGATCGGGCGGGCAAGCTGGTCTCGCTCATCGGCTACCATTTTGGGAACAAGGAACATCTATATCTTTCCTGCTTTCAATATATGTTCACCCACTACCCGTGTTCGCAGTTTGAATTGGTCTGCCAGGATCTCCAGACCCTCGGGTCGGATCGGGATCTGGCGGCCCAGGAACTGCGTCTGATCGTCCGGGGCATGATGGTTGACTTGTTTACCAAGGTTGGGGACCCGCAGGCGGAAGCCGCCATCAAGTTGTTCATGGCCGAGATGGGTGCGCCCCGGCCCTTCCTGCACGACCTGTTCCGGGAACGGATGTCGATGGCTCCCAAGGTATTGCGGATATGCCTGGGCGCCCTGCAGCCTCAGCTGAAGGAGACCGAAATCTCCTTCCTCGGCCAGGGCATCCTCGGCCAGTGCCTGATCCACCGCCTGGCGGCCGGCGTCAATGCCCTGGTCTGGCAACCTCTGCCGCCCGACGAACCGCCCGAAGCCTTGGGCGACCGGATCGCCGATTTCGTCCTGAAAGGGCTCGGTTACCCGAATCAGCCCTGAAACCTTTTCTCCACCTGCACTAATCGTCGTCAATCCTTCTCCATCTGAGGTAGCGCATGCGAAACAGAACGTGGACCGGCCTGGGGCCGGTGGTCGGTATACTTGTTGCAGGCGGGCTGGTCACCGGCTGCGCCCACCGGCAGGGTCCGCCGCCGGTTTCGGAAGTGGCGGTCTCGGTGATCCAGCCTGAGCGGGTGACCCTCACCACGGAACTGCCGGGGCGCACCTCGGCCTACCTGGTGGCCGAGGTGCGGCCCCAGGTGAACGGCATCATCCAGCAGCGGGCCTTCACCGAAGGCAGCGACGTGAGGACCGGGGCGCTGCTCTACCAGATCGATCCGGCGCCTTACAAGGCGGCCCTGGCCAGTGCCCAGGCCACCCTGGCCAAGGCCCAGGCCAGCCTGCCGCCGCTCCAGAGCAAGATGCAGCGCGACCAGGAACTGGTGAAGATCGACGCCATCGGCAAGCAGGAGCTGGAGGAGGCGGTATCCAGCAGCCGCCAGGCCGAGGCCGAGATCCTGGCCGGCAAGGCGGCGGTGGACACCGCCCGCATCAACCTGGGCTACACCCGCATCACCGCGCCCATCTCGGGCCGGATCAGCAAGTCCAGCGTCACCGTGGGCGCGCTGGCGACCAGCTACTCGGGAACGGCGTTCACCACCATCCAGCAGCTGGATCCGGTCTATGTGGACGCGCCCCAGTCCACCGGCTACCTGCTCCAGTTGAAGCGCAACATGGCCTCCGGCAGGATCAAGGGCGGCTCGGCAGACCAGGCCAAGGTCAAGCTCCTGCTGGAGGACGGCACCCCCTATCCCCAGCAGGGAGTGCTGAAGTTCTCGGATGTGACGGTGGATCCCACCACCGGCTCGCTCACCCTGCGCATGGTCTTCCCCAATCCCGGCCATGTGCTGCTGCCGGGCATGTATGTGCGCGCGGTAGTGGATGAGGGCGTGGCCGAGCAGGCCATCCTGGTGCCGCAGCAGGGCGTCACCCACAATCCCAAGGGCGAGCCCACCGCCATGGTGGTGGACCCTTCGGGGAAGGTGGAACAGCGCTTCCTGAAGATCGACCGGGCGGTGGGTTCCCGCTGGCTGGTCACCGACGGCCTGAAGGCCGGTGACCGTCTGATCATGGAAGGCCTGCAGAAGGTCCGGCCGGGCATGCCGGTCACCGTCGTGCCCTTCCACGCGACCCCCGCCCCGCAACCCACCGCCGGCAACTAGAGGAATCCTTTCATGGTCAATTTCTTCATCGACCGGCCGATCTTCGCCTGGGTCATCGCCATCATGATGATGCTGGCGGGGCTCCTGGCCATCACGACCCAGCCGGTATCCCAGTACCCGCCCATCGCCCCGCCCGCCATCACCGTGACCGCCGCCTATCCTGGTGCCTCGGCCAAGACCGTGGAGAACACCGTCACCCAGATCATCGAGCAGAAGATGACCGGGCTCGACGACCTGCTCTACTTTTCAAGCAGCAGCGACTCGGCCGGCAACGCCACCGTCACCCTCACGTTCAAGCCGGGCACCGACCCGGACGTGGCCTGGTCCAAGGTCCAGAACAAGATGGATACGGCCAAGGCCATGCTGCCCCAGGTGGTGCAGCAGACCGGCATCACCGTCACCAAGTCCACCCGCAACATCTTCATGGTGTTGGCCCTGACCTCCGCCGACGGGAGCCTCACCAGCGAGGACCTGCAGGACTACCTGGCCTCCGACGTTGAAAACCCCCTGGCCCGGGTGGAGGGGGTCGGCCAGGTGGATGCCTTCGGCACCCAGCACGCCATGCGCATCTGGATGGATCCCGACAAGCTGGTCAGCTACGGCCTGACCCCGGACGATCTGAGCCAGGCGCTCAAGTCATACAATGCCCAGGTTTCCGCGGGCCAGGTCGGGGGACTCCCGGCGGTCAAGGGCCAGAGCCTGAACGTCACCCTGAACGTCCAGGAGATGCTCCAGACCCCCGAGCAGTTCGAGCACATCCCGATCCGGATCAACAGCGACGGCTCCACCATCCGGATCAAGGACGTGGCCCGGGCCGAAATGGGCACCGAGTCCTACCAGACCCAGACCCTGTTCGACGGCCATCCGGCCGCTGGCATGATCATCCGCCTGGCCGCCGGGGCCAACGCCCTGGACACCTCCCGGAACATCAAGGCCAAGATGGACGAGCTGTCCCGCTACTTCCCCAACGGGGTGGTGGCCTCCTATCCGTACGAAACCACACCGTTCGTGTCGGTGGCCATCCGCGAGGTGGCCAAGACCCTGATCGAGGCCGTGGTGCTGGTGTTCTTCGTGATGCTGCTGTTCCTGGGCGACATCCGGGCCACCCTGGTGCCGACCATCGCCGTCCCGGTGGTGCTGCTGGGCACCTTCGCCATGCTCCAGTACGCCGGCATGTCCATCAACATGCTCACCATGTTCGCCATGGTGCTGGCCATCGG
>JARLGP010000061.1 GCA_031292735.1 Holophaga sp. | reverse complement strand
TCCATGACCCGCATGACCTACAACGAGGACGTCCAACTCGGGAAGGCGGTGCCAGGAGACATCCTGATGGGGCCCATTTCCATCGGCCAGATGGGCGTTTCGGTCACGGCTCCACTGTTCGACCTGACCCTCTACGAGCGCTGGAAGGCGGCCCGGCACGCGGAGGACGGCGCCAAGGCGCAATCTCGAGTTGAACGCGAGACGATCGCGGCCCTGGTGGTGAGCCAGTATCTGCGGTCCCAACGGGCGGCCGAAGCCGTGAAGGCCGCAGACAGCCGCGTGGAGCTGGCCGCCGCCCTCGAGGAACTTGCCCGGGACCAGCAGAAACACGGCCTTGGCACCTCCCTTGACACCCTCCGAGCCCAGGTGCAGCACCAGAATGAGCGCCAGAACCTGATCCAGGCCCAGACCCAGCTCAAGACCGCCCACTATGGCCTGATCAAGCTCCTGGACCTGGATCCGGCGACCACCCTGGACCTCACCGATCCCCTCAGCGCAACCGCCGCCCCCGGCTTCACGTTCCAGGAGGCATTCGCCACTGGCATGAAGGAACGACCGGAGACCACCGCCCTGGAAGCACGGGACCAGGCTGCGGCCAGCCTCAAACGGGCCGCCCAGGGCCTGGGGATCCCCTCCGTGGTGGTCGGCGGAAGCTTCGCGAACCAGGGCCTCTTCCCCCACCAGCCATGGGTCAACACCTATGTCGCCTACATCGCCGTCAAAGTGCCGCTGTTCACAGGAGGCAGGGTTTCCGCCCAGACGGCCAAGGCCCAGACGGAACTGGAGCAGGTCAAAGAGGACCGCCGGGAACTGCAGGCCCGGGTCGGCATGGAAGTCCAGGTGGCCCAGGCGGAGGTGGCGGCGGCTGGGAGCGAAGTGGTTGTGGCCACCCAGGCCGTCGCACTGGAGCAGGAGGCCATGACCCAGGCCCGCCACCGTTTCGAAGCCGGCGTGAGCAACAACATCGAAGTGATCAACGCCCAGGACGAACTGGCCAGGGCCATGGACGGCCGCATCAACGCCCTCTACCGCCTGAATCAGTCCCGCGCGGACCTTGCCAAGGCCATGGGCCAGCTTGAACCCCTATTCACTCACTGAAGGAGCCAACCATGAATGAGAACACCGACGCCATTCCCGCTTCCCCGAGCAAAGCCCGGAAGTCCCTTTTGGTTGGCACGCTGGCCTTGATCCTGCTGGCCTTCGGAGGAGCATGGTACCACTACAGCGACCGGGTCTCCACCGACGATGCCCAGGTGGACGGCCATCTGGTGCCCATCGCCTGCAAGGTCTACGGTAGCGTGGAAAAAGTCCTGGTGGAGGACAACCAGCCTGTGGTCGCGGGGGACATCCTGGTACAACTGGATGCCCGGGACCTCCAGACCAAGGTCGATCAGGCCCGGGCCGCTCTCGCCCAAGCCGAAGCCATGGTCGTCTCATCCCAGGCCGACGCCGACAAAGCCTTCGTGGCGCTGGATCAGGCCAAGGGTGCGGATCTTCAGGTAGCCGAGGCCAACCAGGAGGCGCGGAAAGCCACCCTCGACAAGGCCAAGGCCGATCTCGAACGCACCCGGCCCCTCGCCGACCGTCAGGAGCTTTCAGCCCAGGCCTTCGACGCCTACAGGACCACCTTCGAAGTGGCCCAAAGTGAATGGCAGGCTACCCAGCGCCGGCTGGGCAGCGCCCATCAGGAAGCCGAGATCCGCCGGTCGAACCTGGGTTCACAGCAGGGCCGGATCGCCCAGGCCAGAGCCGGTGTCCAGGCGGCCCAGGCCAACCTCGCCGCCCTGGAACTGGACCTCAGTTACACCCACATCACGGCGCCCGTGGACGGGGTGGTGACCCGCAAGGGCGTCGAGCTCGGCCAAATCATCCAGCCCGGACAGGGCCTGCTCACCCTGGTACCCCTGCACCAGACCTGGATCACGGCCAATTTCAAGGAGACCCAACTCAAGAATGTCCGCGCCGGACAGGAGGCCGAGATCTCCATCGACATGAATGGCCGGACCCTGCGGGGCAAGGTGGATTCCGTGGCGGGTTCCACCGGGGCGAGGATGAGCCTCCTGCCCCCCGAAAACGCCGTCGGCAATTTCGTAAAGGTCGTCCAGCGCATCCCGGTGAAGATCGTCCTGGACGAACAGGAGGCGCACAAGGCGGTGCTGCGTCCCGGCATGAACGTCGACGCCACCATCATCACCCACTAAGGGGCGCCCCATGCCTGCAGAGAAACCCCCAAGGGTCATCAATCCCTGGATCATCGCCATGGTGGTGATGCTCGCCACCTTCATGGAAGTTCTGGATACCAGCGTCGCCAACGTCGCCCTGCCGCACATCGCGGGCAGCCTTTCGGCCACCGTGGACGAGGCGACCTGGGTGCTCACAGCTTACCTGGTTGCCAACGCCATCGTGCTGCCCATGGGCGGCTACCTTGGCCAGATCTTTGGCCGAAAACGCTTCTTCATGACCTGCGTGGCCATTTTCACGATTTCCAGCATGTTGTGCGGCCTCGCCCCAAGTCTGCCCTGGCTGGTCTTCTTCCGGGTCATGCAGGGACTGGGCGGCGGCGCCCTGCAGCCCACCTCCATGGCGATCCTGTTTGAGCATTTCCCGGGTGAGAAGCGCGCCGCAGCCTCCGCCCTGTACGGGATGGGGGTGGTGTTCGCGCCGGTCGTGGGACCGATTCTGGGTGGGTGGATCACGGACCAATACAGCTGGCACTGGATCTTTCTGATCAACATCCCGCTAGGCCTGCTGTCGCTGTTCCTGTCCTACCGGTTGATCCACGATCCACCCACCCTGAAGCGGGTCTCGGTCAAGGATGGCTTCAAAGTGGATTACCTCGGCATCAGTATGCTGGCCCTGGGCTTGGCCACCCTGGAGATCGTGCTGGATGAGGGGCAGCGCCGGGACTGGTTCGGCTCGAACCTCATCGTGATCTGTGCGGTGGTTTCGGCCATCAGCCTAGTGGCTGTGGTCTTCTACCTGCTCCGCAAGGACCATCCGGTCCTGGACCTGCGCCTGCTGAAGGACCGAAATCTGGCCGTGGCCACCTTCATGATGTTCGCCTTGGGTTTCGTCTTGTATGGCAGCCTGGCCCTGCTGCCGATCTTCCTGCAGACCCTGCTTGGCTACACGGCGAGCCTCAGCGGCTGGGTGTTGAGCCCAGGCAGCCTGGTCCTGATGATGATGATGCCGGTGGTGGCGGTGCTGATGCGCCATTTCGACACGCGCTGGATCATCGTCGCCGGGTTCAGCATCTCCGGGGCCGGACTGTTCTGGATGGCCGGGTTCAACCTCAGCGTGCCGTTCGAGACCGCCATGATCGCGCGCTGCGTCCTAAGCCTGGGGTTGGCCATGCTGTTCGTGCCGCTCAATACCGTGGCGTTCAACACCATCAGGTCGGACAAGACCGATTATGCCTCCGGCATGACCAACCTCATTCGCAACATCGGCGGATCCACCGGCATTTCCATGGTCAGCACGATCCTGGCCCGGCGCGCCCAGGTTCATCAGGCCAACCTGGTGGGCAACCTCCACCCCGGCAGCCTGCCGTTCCAGGACTTCCTGACCCGGGCCACCCGCCTCCTGGCCATCCATGGCTCGTCCCTCCCCGACGCGGGCCGCAAGGCCATGGCACTCGCCTACGGCACCCTGCTCCGACAGGCCTCCATGATGGCGTTCTCGGACACCTTCTGGGTCATTGGCGTCATCAGCTTCGCGGCTCTGCCAGCCATCTTCTTCCTGCGCAAGTCCCGCTTGGGCGGCGGCCCCGCGGCCATGGGGCACTGACCCGAACCTGCAAAAGACTAATCTGACTTCCAGGGCCCAGGCAGGGCCCTGGAAGGTCCGCGCGTCCATATGGGCCGGGGCGGGCCTATCGTTCCTGGCGCCGGCCGCAAGCCCTCCGGTCCTTTTCTTGCAATCAGGCTCCCTTCAGAATCCCTGGGCCAGATCCTCGCAGAGATCCTGGCTGATTTCCAGGGCGGCCGGGTGCTCGGCTATCCCATGGATACCCTCCTCGCCGAGAAGGTGGAGACCCTGGTGATCCGTGGGCTCGCGAACACCCGGTCCAAGGGATCTGTGGGTCCTGGCCAGGAGCCGCACGGACCTGCACTTGGCGCCCATCGGCCTGGCTTTGGCGGCAACGGCGGCCTACCGCGGTAAGAACGGGAACCTGGAAGGGGCGGCATTGTTGCCATCGTTCTGCCAGGATCCGAGGCAGGCGCAACTCTGGAAGGCATTTGCCCGCGGCAAGGGGCTCGCCGCCCCGGAATTCCCGGAGGTCATGGCGGCTGTCCAGGTGGTTGTGGCGCCCATGGTTGCCATGGCAATCCATGGTGGAAACGACCGAAACTGGGACCCAAGGGCCGCCCAATGGCAATAGCCCCACGAAAGAATGGCCTGGGAC
>JARLGP010000060.1 GCA_031292735.1 Holophaga sp. | reverse complement strand
GGCTCCGTCCCTCCCGCCATCCGTGCCCGCCGGAGGCGGCGCGGCGCCCGCCCCGGACCGTCCCCAGCCGGCGGCCCCGGCCCGGCCGGGCCCCCCCATGCGAGAGGCGGTGGCCGCCTACTTCCACGCCATGGACCAGATCCAGCCCGGCCAGCTGAGCGGCGATCCCGAAGCCCTGGCCCGGGGCATCCTCGAGGGCCTGGTGAAGGGCGACGCCACCGGGTTCGACGGCATGATCCGGCAGACCGAGGAGGCCCGGGCCAGCCTGGCGGCGCTCACCCCGCCGGCGCCCTGCGCCGGATACCACCAGGAAAGCCTGGCCATGCTCGGCGACAGCCTGGCCATGCTCCGGACCATCAAGGGCTCCGTCCAGGGCGGCTCCGGCGTTCCGACGGCCGATTTCACCGCCCAGGCCAGCCGCCTGCGCACCCGGGCCGAAGCCCTCCAGACACAGGAGCAGCAGCTGCGCCGGCGGTTCGGCCTGGGGAAGTGACGGCCGGGGCCGCCTCGCCTGCCGGTCCTTCGAATTGAATGGCAGGTAGCTCAGCTTGATGGACATAGGCCCATCCGGGGCCTCCTACCGAGAACGTAATACGTTGACGGAATTGGTTGTTATGCCGAGGCACAAAAGATGCATCGCCCAGGGCCCTGGTTTGACTTAAACCTTGGAGGTAAGGCCGTGTCGATTCAGCGCTAGGAAATGCCGGAATAATCCTGGCCCCCGCCCCTTCCCATGACCCTTTCGCGAGCTTCAGCATGACGCAGACACTACCGATCGTCATTCCCGTTCCCGCTGCCGCGCCGGAACCGCTTTGGTTCAAGGATGCCATCATCTACGAGTTGCACGTCAAGGCCTTCGCCGATGGCAACGGCGACGGCATCGGCGATTTTCCAGGCCTGACCGCCAAGCTTCCGTACCTGCAGGAGCTCGGCGTCAACACGCTGTGGCTGCTTCCGTTCTATCCTTCGCCCATGCGGGACGACGGATACGACATCGCCGACTACCGGGCCATCCATCCGGCCCTGGGCACCATGGCCGACTTCCGCACGTTCATGGACGAGGCGCACCGCCTGGGCCTGCGGATCATCACCGAGCTGGTGATCAACCACACCTCGGACCAGCACGCCTGGTTCCAGGCGGCGCGGCGCGCGCCGGCCGGATCGGCCCTGCGGAACTATTACGTGTGGAGCGACACCGACACGGCCTACCAGGGCACCCGGATCATCTTCACGGATACGGAGAAGTCCAACTGGGCCTGGGACGAGGAAGCCCATGCCTACTACTGGCACCGGTTCTTCGCCCACCAGCCGGACCTGAACTTCGCCAACCCCGTCGTGTTCGAAGAGATGATGGCAGTGATGGAGTTCTGGCTGGATGCCGGCGTGGACGGCATGCGCCTGGACGCCGTGCCGTACATCTGCGAGCGGGAGGGCACCAGCAACGAGAACCTGCCGGAGACCCACGCCATCCTCAAGCGCATGCGCCGGGAACTGGACCTCAGGCATCCCGGCCGCATGTTCCTGGCCGAGGCCAACCAGTGGCCGGAGGATGTGCGGGAGTACTTCGGCGCCGGCGACGAGTGCCACATGGCCTACCACTTCCCGCTCATGCCCCGGATCTACATGGCCATCGCCCAGGAGGACCGGCATCCCATCGTGGAGATCATCGAGCAGACCCCGGACATTCCGGACACCTGCCAATGGGCGGTGTTCCTGCGCAACCACGACGAGCTGACCCTGGAGATGGTCACCGACCGGGAGCGGGACTACCTGTACCAGACCTACGCCCAGGACCCGCAGGCGCGCCTCAACCTGGGCATCCGCCGCCGGCTGGCGCCCCTGGTGGACAACGACCGGCACCGCATCGAGCTGATGAACCTGCTCCTGATGACCCTGCTGGGCTCGCCGGTGCTTTACTACGGCGACGAGATCGGCATGGGCGACAACCTCCTGCTGGGCGACCGGGACGGGGTGCGCACCCCCATGCAGTGGAACGCCGGCCCCAATGCCGGCTTTTCCGTCGCGGATCCGGAGCGGCTGCCGCTGGCGCCGATCGTCGACCCGGTCTACGGCTTCGGCGCGGTGAACGTGGAGTCCCAGCGCAGCAACGCCTCCTCGCTGTTCAACTGGATGCGCCGGCTGATCGCGCTGCGCAAGACCCACCGCGCCTTCAGCCGGGGCACCCTGCGCTTCCTGCATCCCGGCAACCGCAAGATCCTCGCCTACCTGCGCGAATACGAAGGCACCAGCCTGCTGTGCGTGGCCAACCTGTCCCAGTCGCCCCAGGCGGTGGAACTGGACCTGTCCGCCTTCAAGGGGCGGGTGCCGGTGGAATGCCTGGGGCGCAGCAACTTCCCGCCGGTGGGCGAGCTGCCCTACGTGCTCACCCTGGCGGGGCACGGGTTCTACGCGTTCCGCCTGGCGGACGACGTGGCCGCCCCGGCCTGGCACGAGCAGCGTCCGGCCTTGCCGGAACTGTCGGTGCTGGTGCTGCCGGAGGCCGGCTGGCGCCCGGTGGACGCCGCCGCCCAGGACGGCGAGAGCGGGAATCTGGCGATCGTGCGCCGGGCCAGGGAACGGCTGGAACGGCAGATCATCCCCCGCTATTTCCGGGCCCAGCCCTGGTTCACGGACCGGGACGCGGCGGTGGTGAAGTTCCAGTTCGGCTCCATGCACGAGTGGGCCGACCCCTCCGGCCACTGGATGCTGGCCACGGTGCTGGCCACCCTCGCCGGCGGGGAGGTGCACCGCTACGCCATGCCCATGGCGCTGGCCTGGGAGGACGAGGAGGGCCGTGTCCAGGCGCTGCTCTACGCCACCCTGGCCAAGGTTCGGCGGGGCGCGCGCATGGGCGTGCTGTACGACGCCTTCTGGGACGACCGCTTCTGGTGCGCCCTGGTGGCGGCCATCGAGCGCGGCGACCGGATCGACTACGGCCGGGGCCTGCTGGAGTTCAAGGCCACCAGTGCCTATCCGGCGGGCGCCGGGCCGGTCGCGCCGGACGCCATCACCCGGCCGGTGCCGGTGCAGGGGCAGCCCTGGGTGAACCTGGACAACCGGCTGTGGCTCAAGGCCTACCGCTGGCTGCTGGAGGGCACCCACCCGGAACTGGAGCTCTCCCGCTTCCTCACCGAGACGGCGAAGTTCTCCCGGATCCCGCAGCTGGGCGGCACGGTGGAATACGTGGGGCCGGACGGGGAGCGGTCCACCTGGGCGATCCTGGAACGCTACGTGGAGAACCAGGGCGACGCCTGGAGCTACACCGTGGACTACCTGGAGCGGTTCCTGGACACGCTCCGGGCCACCCCCGAGCCGGCCCTGGGGGCCAGGCACACCGCCTACCTGGGGCTGCTGAGGACGCTGGGCCAGCGCACGGCGGAATTCCACCAGGCGCTGGCGCTGCCCGATGCCGTGGGATCCTTCGGCAGCGAGCCGATCCGCGCGCCCGAGCTGGCCGCCTGGATCGGCCAGATCCGCGCCGAGATGGAAGCCATGTACGAACTGCTGGAACAGGAGCTGCCGCAGCTGCCCGACGCGGCGCAGTCGGTGGGGGGCAGCCTGCTCAATGCGCGGCCCAAGCTGTACGGGCGGATCCTGCGCCTGGCCAACGTGCCCCAGGCCGCCGTGAAGACCCGCTACCACGGCGACTTCCGGCTCGGCCAGGTGTGGCTGAGCAACCGCGATTTCGTCATCGCCAACTACGGCGGGGAACCGGGGCTCACCTGGACCGAACGCCGGAAGAAGCACACCCCGCTGCGCGACGTGGCGGGCCTGCTGATCTCCCTGAACGCGGCCGCCAGCGCGGCGCTGGACCATGTGCCCGGCGACCCGGCCAGCCTCGGCCCGGGGCTCCGGCTCCAGCTGGACGCCTGGGAACGGCTCGCCTGCGCCGCCTTCTTCCGCAGCTACCGCAAGGCCATGGCCGGCCATCCCTCGTGCCCATCCGGCACGGCGGCGGCCGACGCGCTCATGACCCTGTGCCTGGCCGAGCGGGCCATCAGCAACGTGAGTGACGCCATCGCGCGGCGCGAGCCTGGGGCGGGCAACGCCATGCGCTGCCTGCTCCAGGTGGCGCTGCGGGGAAGGTAGGAGCGGGTATGCCGACGCGACGACATGACATGCCCTTCGGGGCGCAGACGACCCCCGAAGGGGTCCGGTTCCGCCTGTGGGCGCCCAGCTGCCGGCAGGTGCGGCTGTGTCTGGAGGGCGGGCAGCCCGGGCCCGCCCTGCCCATGGCGGGATGCGGCGACGGCTGGTTCGAGCTCACCGTCGCCGGCGCCAGGGCGGGCGCCCGGTACCGGTTCGAGGTGGGGGACGGCCAGCGGGTGCCGGACCCCGCCTCGCGCTGCAACCCGGACGACGTGGACGGGGCCAGCGAGGTGATCGACCCGGACGCCTTCTCCTGGCAGGACGGCGCCTGGACCGGACGGCCCTGGCCTGAAGCGGTGGGGTACGAACTGCACGTGGGCGCCTTCTCCCCCGAAGGCAGCTTCGACGGGGTGGTCCGGCGCCTGGACTACCTGGCGGACCTGGGCGTGACCGCCATCGAGCTCATGCCGGTGGCGGATTTCCCGGGGGCGCGCAACTGGGGCTACGACGGGGTGCTGCCGTTCGCGCCGGACAGCCGCTACGGCCGTCCCGACCAGCTCAAGGCCCTGGTCCAGGCCGCCCACGGCAAGGGCCTGATGGTGTTCCTGGACGTGGTGTACAACCATTTCGGGCCCCAGGGGAACCACCTGGACGCCTACGCCGGGGCGTTCTTCAACCCGGACCGGGCCACGCCCTGGGGCGCCGCCATCGATTTCCGCAACCCGGCGGTGCGCGAATTCTTCATCCACAACGCGCTGTACTGGCTGGAGGAATATCATTTCGACGGCCTGCGGCTGGACGCGGTGCACGCCATCCACGACCCCTCCGGGCGGCACATCCTGGCCGAGCTGGCGGACCGGGTGCGGGCCGGCGTCGGGGCCGGGCGCCAGGTGCACCTGATCCTGGAAAACGACGCCAACCAGGCCAGCCTGCTCGGGCCTGGGCGCTACACGGCCCAGTGGAACGACGATTTCCACCACGCGCTGCACGTGCTGGGCACCGGCGAGCGCGACGGCTACTACGCGGACTATGCCCGGGACCCCATCGGCCAGCTGGGGCGGTGCCTGGCGGAAGGCTTCGCCTACCAGGGCGAGGCCTCCCCCTGCCGGGACCAGGCACCGCGCGGCGAGCCGAGCGCCCAACTGCCGCCCCAGGCCTTCGTGACCTTCCTGCAGTGCCACGACCAGGTGGGCAACCGCGCCTTCGGCGAGCGCATCACCAGCCTGGCGCCGGCCCAGGCGGTGCGCGCCGCGGCGGCCATCTGGCTGCTGGCGCCGGCCATTCCCATGCTGTTCATGGGCGAGGAGTTCGCCGCCGCCTCGCCGTTCCTGTTCTTCTGCGATTTCCAGGGCGACCTGGGCGGGGCGGTGACCCGGGGCCGGCGCCGCGAGTTCAGCCAGTTCGCGCGGTTCTCCGATCCGGCGACCCTGGCGACCATCCCGGATCCGAACCTGGAATCCACCTTCCTCCGCTCCAGGCTCCCATGGGACTCCCTGGACGATCCGGAGCATGCCCACTGGCTGGCCTACTACCGGGCCCTGCTGAAGCTCCGGCGGGAGGTCGTCGTGCCGCGCCTGGCCGGCATGGGCGGCCGGGCGGGAAGCTTCGAACGGATCGCGCCGGCCGGGCTGCGGGTGGCCTGGCGCATGGGCGACGGCTCGACCCTGCTGCTGCTGGCCAACGGCTCCAGCGGGATGATCCGGACGGCCGCGCCCGGAGGCACGGCCGTGTTCGCCACGTCCCCCGAGGCCGCCGCCGGCGAGCTCGGACCCTGGGCCGTGGCCTGGACCCTTGCGGACAGCGGAGGCGCTTCATGAACCAAGGCCTGGACCACCTGAGCGAACGGTGCGGGGTGTTCTCCGAGTACCGGGACATCTGGGGCAGTGCGCACCCGACCTCGGATGCCGCCAAGCGCGCGGTGCTCCTGGCCATGGGCGTGCCCGCGGAAACCGACGAGCAGATCGCCGCGGCGCACCTGGCCCTGGACCGGCGCGCCTGGCAAAGCCCGCTGCCGCCGGTGCAGGTGGACCGCGAGGCGAGCCCGCACCGGGTGACCCTGGCCCTGCCGGTGGGCGAAGAGGGCCAGACCTACCGCTGGCGCCTGCTGCGCGAGGCCGGCGGCGAGGAGCAGGGCGAGTTCACCCCGGCGGCCCTGGAAGAGGCCGGGCGCTGCCAGCTGGACGGCCAGGACCTGGTGCGCCGGGTCATCGTCCTGGACCTGGCGGTGGAGCCGGGCTACCACCGGCTCCTGGTGGAACGCGCCGACCGGGCCGGGGCGAGCGGCGAGATGTCCTTCATCGTGGCGCCCGCCACCTGCTACGAACCGCCGGCGATCCAGGGCGAAGGCCGGGTCTGGGGCTTCGCCGCCCAGCTCTACGGCATCCGCTCGGAACGCAACTGGGGGATCGGCGACTTCGGGGACCTGATCCGCATGCTGGAATTCTGCGCCGACGCCGGGGCCGACCTGGTGATGCTGAATCCCCTGCACGCGCTGTTCCCCAATGACGCCGAGCGCGCCTGCCCGTACAGCCCCTCCAGCCGCGCCTGCTTCAACCCGCTGTACCTGGACGTGGAGGCCATCCCCGATTTCTCCGAATGCGACGAGGCCAAGGCCATGGTGCAGGCCGCGCCGTTCCAGGCCGCGCTGCGGGCGCTGCGTTCCGCCCAGCAGGTGGACTACCGCGGCGTGGCGGACCTGAAGACGAAACTGTTCGAGCGCCTGTACCGGCACTTCCACACCCGGCACCTGGACGGCGGCACGGAACGGGCCCGCGCGTTCCGCGCCTTCCAGGCGGACCATGGGGAGCGCCTGCGCGGCCAGGCGCTGTTCGACGCGCTGCAGGAACACTTCCCGGGGGAGTCCGCCGCCTGGGGCTGGCCGGCCTGGCCGGAGGCCTACCGGGACCGCTCCGGCCCCGAGGTGGCGGCCTTCCTGGCCGACCACCTGGAGCGGGTGGAATACTACGAATACCTGCAGTGGCAGGTGGACCGGCAGCTGGCCGCGGCCGGAACCCGCTCCTGGGACCTGGGCCTCGGCCTGGGGGTGATCCTCGACCTGGCGGTGGGCGTGGCCGAAGGCGGCGCGGCCACCTGGACCCGCGGCCCGCTGTTCGCTCACGGCGCCAGCGCCGGCGCCCCGCCCGACCAGATCAACCTTCTGGGCCAGGACTGGGGCCTGCCGCCGTGGATCCCCCGGCAGCTGACCGCCGCGGCCTACCGGCCGTTCATCGAGCTGCTGCGCATCCAGATGGCCCATTCCGGCGCGCTGCGCATGGACCACGTGATGGGGCTGTGCCGCCTGTTCTGGGTGGCCCGCGGGCTGCCCATCGCCGAGGGCGCCTACGTGGCCTACCCATTCCAGGACCTGCTGGGCATCCTCGCCCTGGAAAGCCAGCGCAACCAGTGCCTGGTGCTGGGCGAGGACCTGGGCACGGTGCCCGACGAGGTGCGCCAGGCCCTGCAGCCGGCCGGCGTCCTGTCCACCCGGCTGCTGTCCTTCGAGCGCCGGGACGATGGCAAGCTGAATCCCCCCAAGGTCTACCCAGCCCAGGCGGCCGCGGCGGTGACCACCCACGACCTGCCGACCCTGGCCGGCTTCTGGCTGGGCCTGGACATCGACCTGCGCACCGCCCTGCACCTGTTCCCCAGCGACGCGGTGCGCGACCAGCAGATCCTAGGGCGCGCCCAGGACCGGGTGCAGCTGCTGCTGGCGCTGGAAGGGGAGGGGCTGGTGCCGGCCGGCAGCAGCCTGCACCCGGGGGATTTCCCGGCCCTGACCGAGGAGCTGGCGGCGGCGGTGTACACCTACCTGGGCCGCACGCCCTCGAAGCTGGTGCTGATCCAGCTGGAAGACGGCTTCGGCGGGCGCGAGCAGGCGAACCTGCCGGGCTGCGTCGCCCCGGCCTATCCCTGCTGGCGCCTGAAGCAGCCGTTGAACCTGGAGGAGTGGCACACCAGCACCTACCTGGAGGGCATCCTGCAGGCCCTGCGCCAGGAGCGCCCGGCGCACCGGGAGCCGCGCCCCGGCCCGCCGGGCGGCGCCGGCCCGGAGGGCGTCCGCTCCTGGATCCCCCGGGCCACCTACCGGCTGCAGATGAACCGCGATTTCCCCCTGCGCCAGGCCACCGCGCTGCTCCCCTACCTGGATGACCTGGGCATCAGCCACTGCTACCTGTCCCCGCTGCTCAAGGCGCGGCCCGGCAGCAGCCACGGCTACGACATCACCGACCACGCCAGCCTCAACCCGGAGATCACCAGCGCCGAGGAGTTCGACCAGTTCGCCGCCGCCCTGAAGGAGCGCGGCATGGGGCAGATCATGGACATGGTGCCCAACCACATGGGCATCATGGGCGACGACAACCGCTGGTGGCTGGATGTGCTGGAGAACGGGCCGGCCTCGAAATTCGCCGCCTACTTCGACATCGACTGGCACCCCCTGGCCGAGGAGCTCTGGCTGCGGGTGCTGCTGCCGGTGCTGGGCGACACCTACGGCGCCACCCTGGAGCGCGGCGAGCTGCGGCTCGCCTTCGATCCGGAGCAGGGCTCGTTCAGCGTGTTCTACGGCGAGCACCGCCTGCCGGTGGACCCGCGCGAGTACCCGCGCATCCTGGGCCAGGGCCTGGCCCGCCTGAAGCCGCGGATGGGCGCCGAGAACCCCGCGCTGCTGGAGTTCCAGTCGCTGATCACCGCCTTCGGCCACCTGCCGGCGCGCGACCAGGTGACCCCCGAGGCGGTGGCCGAGCGCGGCCGGGACAAGGAGGTGCACAAGCGCCACCTGGCCGTGCTGTGCGCCGCCAACCCGGACCTGGCCCAGTTCGTCACCGAGAACGTGGCGGAGTGCAACGGCGCCCCGCCCAGCGCGGCGGGCGTCGACCTGCTGCACGCCCTGCTGGAGGCCCAGGCCTACCGCCTGGCCTTCTGGCGGGTGGCGGCCGACGAGATCAACTACCGCCGCTTCTTCGATATCAACAACCTCGCGGCGCTGAACATGGACCACCCGGAGGTGTTCGAGAGCACCCACCGCCTGGTGCGCGAACTGATGGCCCGCGGCTGCCTGAACGGCCTGCGCATCGACCATCCGGACGGCCTTTCCGACCCCAAGCAGTACTTCGAGCGGCTGCAGTCCATGGCCGCGGCCCTGACGCCGGCCCAGGACGGCGTCCTGCCCCTGTACCTGGTGGCCGAGAAGATCCTCGCCGTCCACGAGCACCTTCCGGAGTCCTGGCCGGTGCACGGCACCACCGGCTACGATTTCGCCGCCGCCAGCGACGGGCTGTTCGTGGACCCGGCCGGCGAAGCGCCCCTCACCCACATCTACAACGGCTTCATCCGGGCCCGGCGGAACCAGCGGGAACGGGTGCGGGCCAACAAACACCTGATCATGGAGACCCTGCTGGCGGGCGAATGGCAGGTGCTGGCGACCCGGCTCACCCGCCTGGCCAAGGGCGACCGGAGCACCCGGGACTTCACCTTCAACAGCCTGCGCGGCGCCCTGGCCGAGATCGTGGCCAGCTTTCCGGTCTATCGCACCTACGTGGCGGGCCTGGAACCGCCCTCCCGGGACGATGTCCGCTATGTGGAGTGGGCGGTGGGGGTGGCCAAGAAGGCCAGCCTGGCGGTGGACACCAGCATCTTCGATTTCGTGCGGGATGCCCTGCTGGTGCGGCTGGGCCAGGGCAAGAGCGAGGCCTACCGCAAGGCGGTGGCCGCCTTCGCCGCCAAGTTCCAGCAGTACAGCGCGCCGGTGATGGCCAAGGCGGTGGAGGACACCACCTTCTACCAGTTCAACCGGCTGGTGTCCCTGAACGAGGTGGGCAGCGACCCGTACCGCTTCGGCGTCTCCCCCGCGGCCTTCCACCAGGAGAACCAGGAGCGCGCCCGGCGCTGGCCGCACACCCTGCTGGCCGGCTCGACCCACGACAGCAAGCGCTCGGAGGATGTGCGGGCGCGGGTCAGCGCCCTTTCCGAAATGCCCGAGGACTGGTCCCGGGCCATCTCCCGCTGGAGCCTGCTGACCCGCGGCAGCCGCCGGGAGCTGGGCCGGGAGCGGGCCCCCAGCCCCAACGACGAGTACCTGCTGTACCAGACCCTGCTGGGCGTGTGGCCGTTCGCGGAGCCGGACGCCCAGGGCCTCGCCGACCTGGCCGAACGGGTGGAGGCCTACATGCTCAAGGCCGGGCGGGAAGCGAAGCTGCGCAGTTCCTGGATCCAGCCGCAGACCGAGTACGAAGAGGCCACCCGCGATTTCGTGCGCGCGCTGCTGGCGCCCGGGCCCGGCAACCGGTTCCTGCAGGACTTCCTGCCGTTCCAGCGGCGGGTGGCCCGGGCGGGCGCGTTCACCAGCCTGGCCCAGCAGCTGCTCAAGCTCACGGCGCCGGGGGTGCCGGACTTCTACCAGGGGTCCGAAGGATGGGACTTCAGCCTGGCCGATCCGGACAACCGCCGGGCGGTGGACTACGGGGCGCTGCGGGCGGCCCTGGACGGCATCCAGGCCGCCCACCATGACCAGGGCGCGGCCGCCTGCGCGCGGGAACTGCTGGAGCACCTGCCGGACGGGCGGATCAAGCTGTACCTGATCTGGAAGACCCTGGCCTTCCGCCGCGGGCAGGAGGCGCTGTTCCGGGACGGGGCCTACCTGCCGCTGAAGCTGGGCGGCGCGCGCGCGGACCACGCCCTGGCCTTCGCCCGGCGCAAGGCCGGGCAATGCCTGGTGGTGGTGGTGCCAAGGCTGTTCGATGGGCTGCTGGGCCCGGAGGGCCAGCTTCCCATCGGCCGGGCGGTGTGGGCCGACACCTGGGTGGAGCTGCCGCCGGAGGCTCCCGGCCAGCCCTGGCGCAACCTGCTCACCGACGAGGCGACCGGCGCGCAGGCCCCGGGCCCGGCCACCGGGCTGCCGCTGGCCCAGCTGTTCCAGACCTTGCCCTACGCGCTGCTGCGGCCCGACGGTCCGGCCTGACGCTGGAGCAGGACCACCGACTGCGGCCCCACCATCAGCTTGGCCTCGGCCTTCAGGGCGGGGCCGGGCTTCAGCCAGCCCCGGGTGGTATCCAGCTGCATCATCCAGTGGGTGCCCCAGGTCGCTGCCGGAAGGGTGAACTCCAGGGCTTCGCCGTCGCTGTTGAAGATCAGGAAGAAGCTGGCGTCCAGCACGGGATCCCCGCGGGCGTTGGGGTTGGGGATGGTCTCGCCGTTGATGAAGACCCCGAGGCTCTTGGCGAACCCCTCCTGCCACTGCTGGTCGTTCATCTCCTGGCCGGTGTGGATGAACCAGGCGATGTCCTGGCATGCGGCGCCGCGGATGGCGACCCCGCGGAACCAGCCCCGGCGCCGGAAGGCCGGGTGGGCCTGGCGGAAGGCGATCAGCCGCCGGGTGAAGGCCAGCAGGCCCTGGTCCAGGTGGCCCCAGTCCAGCCAGGAGGTCTCGTTGTCCTGGCAGTAGGTGTTGTTGTTGCCCTTCTGGGTGCGGCCGAACTCGTCGCCCGCCACCAGCATGGGGATGCCCTGGGAGAGGATGAGCGTGGTGAGGAAGTTGCGCTGCTGGCGGGCGCGCAGGGCGAGCACCTTGGGGTCCTCGGTGGGGCCTTCGGCGCCGCAGTTCCAGGACCGGTTGTCGTCGGTGCCGTCCCGGTTCTCCTCGCCGTTGGCCTGGTTGTGCTTGTCGTTGTAGGAGACCAGGTCGCGCAGGGTGAAGCCGTCGTGGGCCACGATGAAGTTGATGCTGGCGAACGGCGTGCGGGTGTCGTCGGCGTAGAGGTCCGAGCTGCCGGTGAGCCGGTAGGCGAACTCCCTCAAGGTCTCGTCCCGGCCGCGCCAGAAGTCGCGCAGGCAGTCGCGGTACTTGCCGTTCCACTCGGACCAGCCGGACGGGAAATTGCCCACCTGGTAGCCGCCTTCGCCCAGGTCCCAGGGCTCGGCGATCAGCTTGACCTGGCTGATGACCGGGTCCTGCTGCATGATGTCGAAGAAGGCCGACAGCTTCTGCACGTCGTGCAGCTCGCGCGCCAGGGTGGCGGCCAGGTCGAAGCGGAAGCCGTCCACGTGCATCTCGAGGATCCAGTAGCGCAGGGAATCCATGATCAGCTGCAGCACGTGGGGGTTGGGCATGTTGAGGCTGTTGCCGGTGCCGGTGTAGTCCTTGTAGTGGCGGCGGTCGTTTTCCATCAGCCGGTAGTAGTAGGCGTTGTCGATGCCCTTGAAGGACAGCACCGGGCCCATCTCGTTGCCTTCGGCGGTGTGGTTGTAGACCACGTCGAGGATCACTTCCATGCCGGCCTGGTGGAAGGCTTTCACCATCTGCCGGAATTCCGCCACGGTGCCGCCGGGCCGCTGGTCGGAGCCGTAGCCGGGGTGCGGGGCGAAGAACGAGATGGAGTTGTAGCCCCAGTAGTTGCTCAGCCCCTGGTCCACCAGGTGCTTGTCCTGGAGGAAGAAATGCACCGGCATCAGTTCCACGGCCGTGACGCCCAGCTGCTTCAGGTAGTCGATGGACGCGGGGTGCACCAGGCCGGCATAGGTGCCGCGCAGTTCCTTGGGGATGTCGGGATGGGTGGCGGTGAAGCCCTTGACGTGCAGCTCGTAGATGATGGTCTCGTGCCAGGGCCGGCGGAACTGGCGGTCGCCGGTCCAGTCGAAGAACGGCTGCTGGACCAGGGCCTTGGGCATGAAGGGGGCGCTGTCCGCGTCGTTGCGCACGTCCGGGCCCTCGCTGAACGGGTATGGGAACAGCGCTTCGTCCCACCGGATATCGCCGTCGATGGCCTTGGCGTAGGGGTCCAGCAGCAGCTTGGCGGGGTTGCACCGCTGGCCCTGCTCCGGGGCCCATGGGCCGTGCACCCGGAAGCCGTAGCGCTGCCCCGGCTCCAGGCCGGGGAAATAGCCGTGCCAGCAGTGGCCGGTCACCTCGGGCAGGTCGGCCCGGGTCTCCACCTCGTTGTCGAACAGGCACAACTCCACACGTTCAGCCACTTCCGAGAACAGCGAAAAGTTCACCCCGGCGCCGTCATAGGTCGCTCCAAGTGGATAAGCGCTCCCAGGCCAAACCTTCATCGTCGACTCCGAGAAATCCCGGCATTCGCGGCTGGGATGCATACGAGGGTAAAGCAGATGTTCCCGAAACGGGTGAGCAGTTCCCGTGCCCGTTCGTCCTGTTTATGTAACTTAATGGAACAAAGGAGATAAATTGGTTATCGAGAAGCCTGACGGCCGTGCCGGCCCCTGCACCCCATCGAAACGATGGAATCGTTGCTTCAATCCGACCGGTCCGGGCGGCGGCCAGCCGCCTATGCGGTGGCGTTGACCAGGGGCCACACCTTGCGCAACTGGAACCTCAGGACGAGGAAGGTGGTGATGGACGCGGTGAAATCGGCCATGGGCTCGGCCACCCACACCCCGTTCAGGCCCCAGCACAGCGGGAGCAGGATCAGGAACGGGATGAGGAACAGCACCTGCCTGGAAAGCGACAGCACCAGGGAGATCTTGGCCCGGCCGATGGACTGGAAGAAGGTGGAGGTGACCATCTGGAAACCGACGATGGGATACATGACGAAGGTGAACCGCAGGCCGATGACGGTCCGGCGGATGAGTTCGGGATCCCGGGTGAAGGCGCCGGCCACCTGCCGGGCGAACAGCTCGCCCAGGCAGAAGCCGCAGGTGGTGATGCAGGTGGCCGCCAGCACCGCCATCCGGAACACCCGGGTGACCCGGTCGAACTTCCCGGCGCCGAAGTTGTATCCGGAGATGGGCTGCATGCCCATGTTGACGCCCACCGTGATCATGATGAAAAGCCCGGCCAGGGCGTTGATGATGCCGAACGCGCCGATGGCGTAGTCGCCGCCGTAGCGCCCCAGGCGGAGGTTGACCATGGCGGTGATCACGCTGGCGCCCACCAGCATCACGAAGGTGGACATGCCGATGGAGAAGATCCCCAGGATGATCTTCAGCCTGGGCTGGAAGCAGGCTGCCAGGTGGAGCCGAACCAGCGAGGTGGGCCGGGTGAAGTGGCCGAGGGCCCAGGCGGTGCCCATGATCTGGGCGCACACGGTGGCCAGGGCGGCGCCCCGGATGCCCCAGCGGAAGCCGAAGATGAACAGGGGCGCCAGCACCACATTGACTCCCACGGTCACCAGGGTGGTGAGCATGGCCTTGCGCGGGTAGCCCGAGGCGCGCATGACGTTGTTCATGCCCAGGTACAGGTGGGTGAACAGGTTGCCGGCCAGGATGACCTGCATGAACTGCTTGGCGAAGGGCAGGGTCTCGGGGCTGGCGCCCATGAAGCCCAGGATCCGGTCCAGGAACACCAGGGACAGCACCGAGTAGCTGATGCTGAGCACCACGTTCAGGAAGATCATGTTGCCCAGGATGGCGTTGGCCTCCATGCGCCGCTGCTGGCCCAGGCGGATCGACACCAGGGCGCCCGAGCCCACCCCCACCACGGCGCCGAAGGCGGCGGCCAGGTTCATCAGCGGAAAGGTCAGGGCCAGGCCGGAGATGGCCATGGGCCCCACCGCATGGCCGATGAACACCCGGTCGATGATGTTGTAGAGCGAGGCCGCCGCGGTGCCGATGATGGCCGGGATGGAATAGTGTGCCAACAGCGAACCGATGCCCCCGGTGCCAAGGGCATTGGCGGGGGGATTATCCCCGGGCTGGACGGGGCCGCTGGTCATAGGGGCAAAGTTTCCAAGCCCTCAGCATACATCCATCGGCCGGGGCGAACCGCATCAGCCTTCCAGCGCCCGGGCCACCACCGAGGCCAGCGGCGTGGTGGGCCGTCCGATCAGCCGGCTCAACTGCCGGCCCTCATCCAGCAGCGCCCCTTGGGCGGCGCCGGCATCCGAATCCGCCAGCAGGGCGGCCAGGCCTTCCGGCAGGCCCGCGGCCAGCAGCGCCGCGCGGTATTCCTCCGGCGTGAGGTTGCGGTAGGGCAGGGTCTTGCCGGTCTGCCGGCCCACCTCCAGGGCCAAGTCGGCGAGGGTGTAGGCGGTATCTCCGGCCAGCTCGTAGACCCGGCCGGCCTGGCCCACCTGCAGCAGCACCGCCGCGGCCGCGGCGGCGTAGTCGGCCCGGGCGGCCGAGGCGATACGGCCTTCGCCGGCACAACCGAGGAAAGCCCCGTGCTGGAGCGCGCCCGGGATGCTGGCCGCGTAGTTCTCGGTGTACCAGCCGTTGCGCAGCAGCACGAAGGGCAGGCCGGAAGCCCGGAGGTGGGCTTCGGTCTCCCGGTGCTCGGCGGCGAGGCCCAGGGGTGAACGGTCCGCGTGGAGCACGCTGGTGTAGGCCAGCAGTTGGACTCCCGCGCGGCGAGCGGCGTCGATGACGGCCCTGTGCTGGGGCGTTCTCTGGCCCACTTCGCTGGAGGAGATCAAGAGGGCCCTGTCGACGCCCTGGAACACGGACGTCAGGGTTTCCGGGCGGCTGTAGTCGCCCTGGCGCACCTGCAGGCCGAGCGCCTTGAGGTCGGACACCGCCTCCGGCCTGCGCGCCACGGCGATCAGTTCCGAAGCCGGAACCCGCTCCAGAAGCGCCTGGATGACAAGACGGCCGAGCTGGCCAGAGGCACCTGTGATGGCGATCATGGGATACTCCTTATTCTGTAACCTGATGGGGAGATGTTGGGGAAATGCCGAATTTCAAATGGGCCCTCAGATACATGATCCTCGTGATCGGGGTGTTCTTCATGGGACTGGGCGTAAGCCTTACCACCAAATCCAACCTGGGAACCTCGCCCATATCCAGCCTTCCGTACGTCCTGAGTATGATATTCCCTGTTTCCCTGGGGCAATTCACCTTCCTGCTCAGTATCTTCTTCATCCTGGTGCAGGTCGCCCTGCTGGGGAAACGGTTTCCGGGGAAGCAATACCTGCAGATCCTGGTCGGGGCGGTGTTCGGCTTGTTCGTCGACCTGGGCATGGCCCTGGCCGCTCCGGTCCACCCGCGGGCCTACCTGGGCAAGCTCGCCGTGCTGCTGATGGGCTGCGTCGTCCTGGCCCTGGGGGTGTACCTGCAGGTGGTGGCCAATGTCATCATCAATCCCGGGGAAGGGGTGGTGCGAACCCTCGCCAGGACGACCGGGGTGCGGTTCGGAACCGTGAAAATCATGTTCGATGCCACGCTGCTGGGATCAGCCGTGCTCATTTCCTGTTCGGTGTTCGGCACTGTCCGGGGGGTGCGGGAAGGTGCGGTCATCACCGCCCTGTTGGTGGGATGCATCGTAAATGGTTTCAGCACCTTGGCTAGGCACAACAGCCTGACCCGCCACTGGCTGGACTGCCTGGCGGCCTCGGCCTGATCCCGTGTCCGGCCCGGCGGGGCGGACAAAATATCAGGCGCATCTTTTCACCTGGGACGGCGGGAACGGGTACTCTAGGGATAAGCAGACCGAGATGCCATATCCCCTTTCTCAACAACGGCATTTTGTTGTCGCGGGGCATGCCCGGTTGGCTTGAATAAAAGGGAAATCGTTCAAATGATTGAACAAACACAGACATTGGAAAACTCAGACGAATTCTTGTTGCGGCTGTCCGGGCTCCAGTTGCTCTTCAAGTGGCTAATTCAGTCGGGGGCCTTTTATGTCTTCGCCCTTTCCGTGTGGATGTCCTGCACCGGCAGCAACCGATTTGAATTCTTGAACGGCATGATGAACGGCGGAATCATTTGGCTTTTTACCGTCTACGTCCTTTTGCCCTTCCCCAGAAAGGTTTCCAGCAGCGGCGATGAAATATTTTTTCACAAGATGCCCACCGCATGGGTCACCTTGATGGGCGCGCCCATTCCGATTTCGGCAACCACCGTGCTCGCCCGGCAGAAAGCCACGGTGGAACTCGAATGGGTTGGCAAGGCTCTTACCTTGAACGACATGGAGAACGGGCGATCCATCCGCCTGGCCTCGGGCCGGCACGCGGCTGAACTTGCCAGCTGGCTCAAGGCCCATGGGGTATCCAACTTCGTGGGCGGATAGGCGGGTTCCGCCCGTTCGGGCCGGTCTTACGGCGTGTTCATGCTCTTTGCGGCGGCCCGATGGGCGAGATCGATGAAATTGCCGACCGCCGCCGATCGCTCGTCCACCCGCGAGACCAGGCCAAGGGCGGCCTGGGGCGCATCGCCCTTCAGCCCAAGGTAGGCGATTTCGTTTTTCCTCAGGTGCCGCAACGATTCCGGCACCACCGAAATGCCCAGGCCGGCCGCCACCAGGTTCAGCGTGGAGGTCAACTGGGGCGCTTCCTGGCCCATCCGGGGCTGGAAGCCGGCCCGCTCGCAGGCGGCGATCACCGCGTCGGTCAATCCCGGGCGGACCCGCCGGTGGTAGAACACGAAGGTCTCGTCCGCAAGATCCAGGAGCGCCACGGTCTTTCGCGCAGCCAGCCGATGGCCTCTGGGAACCGCCACCACCAGGTTCTCCCGCAGCAGCGGGGCGAAGGCCACCACCTCGTCGTCCTGGAACGGCGGGCGGAGGAAGGCGGCGTCGAGTTCCCCGTCGCGCACCATGCGCGCCAGATCGGTGGAGCTGTTCTCCGCCAGGGTGAGATGAAGGTCCGGATAGGTCTGGCGGAATTCCAGCAGGATCCGGGTCACGGTGGGGTGGAAGCAGCCGGATTCGGTGAACCCGATCCGGATGTGGCCCGACAGCCCGCGCCCGACCTTCTGGGTCACGGTGATCGCCTCCGCGAGCCGGGCAAGGATGAAACGGGCCTGCTCCGCGAAGACGGCGCCCGCGGCGGTGAGCGCGACGTGGCGCTTGGTGCGCGCCAGGAGTTCCACCCCCAGTTCCCGTTCCAGGGCCTGGATCTGCTGCGAGAAGGGCGGCTGGGCGATGCCGACCCGCGCCGCGGCCCGGGTGAAGCTGTGCTCTTCGGCGACGGCAAGGAAATAGCGAAGGTGGCGAAGGTCCATGATCATATCCAAAACATTGGTTATAGCTACAATCTATATATTTGACTAGCAGTTATCCACGGCCATCATGAATCGACAAGCGAACGCGGGATTCCGTGCCGCTGGCGAGGGGGGGATTCATGAAGGCTGGGATGTCATTGAAGGAAATGCTGCGGCAGAAGCGGGCCATCATCGTGCCTGGCGCGTCGAATGCGCTGACGGCGCGGGTGATCACGGACCTGGGGTTCGAGGCGATCTATGTCACGGGCGCCGGAGTGACCAACATGTCGCTGGGGCTTCCCGACCTGTCCTTCGTGGACCTGACCCAGATGGTCCAGCAGACCCTGGCCATCCGGAACGCCACCGGCCTGCCGCTGGTGGTGGACGCCGATACCGGCTTCGGCAACGCGGTCAACGTGACCCACACGGTGCGGATGCTCGAACAGGCCGGGGCAAACGCCATCCAGATCGAAGACCAGACGCTGCCCAAGCGGTGCGGCCATTTCGACGGCAAGGAGCTGATCGCGCCGGAGGAGATGGCGGGGAAGGTGAAGGCCGCGGTGGACGCGCGCCGCTCCGAGGACCTGCTGATCATCGCCCGCACCGATGCGCGAAGCACCGAAGGGATCCAGGCCGCGCTGGACCGGGCGGCGCAGTACGTGGCGGCCGGCGCGGATGTGACGTTCGTGGAGGCGCCGGAAAACGAGGACGAGATCCGCCGGATCCCGCAAGCGCTTTCGGTGCCCCAGATCATCAACCTGGTGGTGGGCGGGCGCACGCCCATCCTGGACCAGGCGGCCCTGCAGCAGATGGGGTTCGCGATGGTGCTCTACGCCAATGTGGCGCTGCAGGGGGCCGTCCTGGGCATGCAGAACGCCCTTCGCGCGCTGGCCGCCGGCGGCCGGATGGATGAGGCCAGCGCGATCACCGCGAGCTTTGCGGAACGCCAGCGGCTGGTTCAAAAAGATCATTTCGACGAGCTTGAGCGGCGCTACGCCGCCCTTTGAAACGGGAATTCGACTGCACCACCAGGTGATTGAATGCGGAGGCAAACCGTGGAATCCACAATGAAGGAAAGCCCGATGGCGATCCAAGCCACACCGAAGATCATCAGGAAGAAACCCAACATGCGTTCCATCATTGGGGGGTGTTTTGGCAGTGTGATCGAGTGGTTCGACTTCCTGGGCTATTCGATCTTTGCGGTCTATTTCGCCAAGTCCTTTTTCCCGACGGGCAACCAGACGGCACAACTGCTCAACGTGGTGGCCATCGCGGCCATCGGCTACATCGCCAGGCCGCTCGGCAGTTGGCTTTTGGGGCGCTACGCCGACCGCAAGGGACGGCAGTCGGCGCTGGTGCTGTCGGTGGGCTTCATGGCGTGCGGCTCGTTCGTGATCACCTTCACCCCGACCTGGAGCGTGATCGGCTTCTGGGCGCCGGTGCTGCTGGCGGCGGCGCGGCTCCTCCAGGGGCTGAGCATGGGCGGGGAATACGGCACCAGCGCCGCCTACCTCACGGAAATGGCGCCGAGCAACCGGCGCGGCTACTACCTGGGCTACCTGCAGGTGAGCGTCTGCTGCGGCCAGGTGGGAGCCCTCGCCCTGCTTCTGCTCCTGCAGCACCTGGTCCTGAAGCCGGGCCAGATGGAGGCCTGGGGGTGGCGCATTCCGTTCGCCATCGGCGGCGTCCTGGCCCTCTATGCGCTCCACCTGCGCCGGCGCATCGACGAGACCGAGGACTTCAAGGCGTCCAAGGCCAAGGGGCAGAACAAAGGCGCCCTGACCGGACTCCTCGTGCATTGGAAGGAAATGCTGTTGGCCGTGGGCATGACCATGGGCGGAACGATCTCCTTCTATACCTACACCGTCTACATGCAGAAATTCATGGTCAATACGGTCGGCATGTCCAAGGAGGCCGCTTCGCTCACCGCCGCGGGGGCGCTCCTGTGCTACCTTCCGCTCCAGCCCTTGTTCGGGTACATTTCTGACCTGGTGGGGCGGCGCCCGGTGATGATCTTCTTCGGGGTGGGCGGCACCTTCCTGACCGTGCCTTTGATGACGGCCATGAGCCATGCGTCCAGCGGGCTCGAGGCGTTCGCCCTCAACCTGGCGGCGCTGGTCATCCTCAGCGGGTTCACCTCCATCCACATGCTGGTCCGGTCCGAACTGTTCCCGGCCCATGTGCGGGCGCTCGCCGTGGGACTGTCCTATGCCTTCACCACGGCCGTCCTGGGCGGCACCACGGAATGGGTGGCGCTCAAGTTCAAGGCCGTCGGGCATGAGGAATGGTTCTACTGGTATGTGTCCGGAGCCGTGCTGATCTCGCTGGTGGTCTACCTGCTCATGCCGGAGACCCGCCGTCGCACCAGCGAAGCCTGAACCGGGGGCCGCGGGCGGATCAGAACCGGGTCCGCTCGTGGGTCTTGTTGTGCTTGTAAGGGCCGATCAGGAGGTTGGAGCCCATCTCGCCGGAGCCCGACTCCAGGGTCGAGTTGCCGTGGTAGAACTTGTGATGCAGGTACTGTATTTGCGGCTCGCCCAGTTCCGGGAAGCTGCGCAGCACGGCAAACACCAGGTGCACCGCGGCATCGGCGGTCTGGAGCTGGATGGCCGCGGCCCGGTCCAGGAGCAGGTTGTCTTCGTATTTATTCAAGGGCCGGGAATAGAAGATCAGCTTGCTGTCGAAGGAAATATGGGAACCATCGGTGGTGATGCTGTAGATCTTGAGATTGGCCGTAACGTCGAATTTGAACGCGGTGCCATTCTTGAAGGCGGTGATGAGGCTCTGGAATTTGGGGTGCTTGAGAAAAGAGGCGCCGTAATCGATTTTCTTCGGGTTGTTTTTCAATTCCCCTTCGGTGGGGCCATACATCATGTGGTTGTAGCGCATGGCTTCCAGGCGCTCCTGGGGAGTCTGTTTTTTGTCTTTAATCTTCTTGGGAGCTTTTTCCGGATTTTCCGTCATGGGGTTCCTTGTCGCGTATGGCACCAAAGGCAATTGTGGCACATGGGAACCTGCGGGACCTAGCCTCTTTTTCCTGGCCAGGCGCCGGAACCGGGCTTTCCGCTCCCGGATCCCGGTCGGGGGGCCGCCTGCGGAGGGGTGGCGCCGGGCCGGAAAAAAGATTCGCGCGGCCAAATAATTCTCGTTTGAAATCATCCTACAGTTAAGCCAGTTGCGTATGGCTCTATCGGTAAAAGGATTCATTCAATTCGCCTGGAGGATGTTGTCAGGCTTCAGCTTTGACGAGACTTATGCCCTTCTTGTTCTTTAAAAAAATAATGTCCGGCGATCCCGGGCCGGCCTCCCTGCCGGCCGGGTTCACCCTGGAAGTCTGGCGCCCGGGGCGGCTGCGGCTGCGGCTCCGGCCCCGGGGCTTTCCGGCCCTGCCCTTCCTGGTGTGGGGCTGCTGGCATTTTCTGCGGGTGTTCCGGTCCCGGGACTATGCCATCGTGCTGATCTACCAGGGAGAGGCCCTGGTGCACCGCACCTGCCTGCTGCCGGCCCATTTCCGGTTCCCGTTCATGCGACCCGGCGAGCTCCAGGCGGCCGGCATCTGGACCCGGCCGGACCGGCGCGGGCTGGGGCTGGGCCTGGTGGCGCTGGGGGAGCTGTCCCGCCGCATCCGGGGAACCTTGTGGTACATGGTCCGGGAGGACAACCTGCCGTCCATCCGGCTGGCCGAGAAGGCCGGCTTCCTCCGTTGGGGACGGGGCCTGAAGCGGGTTTCCCTGGGGGGGCCGCTGGGGTGCTACGAGATCACCGAGGGGCTCCAGGCCCGCCGGGTTCCCTGGAGCCGCTCCCGGCAGCCCACCCGGGGCGAGGACTGACCCGGCTGGGCTGCCGGTCTTGCTAGACTGGCGGGCGGAGGCATGCGGGATGGAAGCCAGGCCAAGGACGACCCGGGCGGTGATGTTCGATCTGGGCGGGGTGCTCATCGACTGGAACCCGCGCTACCTGTATCGTCCGCTGTTCGCGGAGGCCGAGGAGATGGAACGGTTCCTGGCCGAGGTGTGCCACGCCGAGTGGAACCGCGCCATCGACGCGGGGCGGCCGCTGGCGGAGGCGATCCGGGAACGGCAGCGGGAGGTGCCGGCCTGCGCCGAGCTGATCGGGCTGTGGGGCTCCCGGTGGGCGGACATGGTGCAGGGCGAGATTCCCGGGACGGTGGCGCTCCTGCGGGAACTGAAGGAGCTGGGGCTGCCGCTCTACGCGCTGAGCAACTGGTCGGCGGAGACCTTTCCCCTGGCCCGGGAACGGTTCGCCTTCCTCGCCTGGTTCGCCGCCATCGTGGTGTCGGGCGAGGAGGGCGTGGCCAAGCCGGACCCGGAGATCTTCGAACGGGCCATCCGGCGCTGCGGGCTGGATCCGGCCCGGACGGCGTTCATCGACGACGTGCCGGCCAATGTGGAGGCGGCCCGGGCCCTGGGCTTCGACGCGATCCTGTTCACCGGGGCGGGGCCGCTGCGCCGGGCGCTGGTGGCGCGGGGGCTGCTGCCCTGAGTCTCAGAGGGTATGTGCTAATTCGCACACACCCTCTCAGGGCCCGGCCTTGGCCATGGATTGGGCCAGGCTGTGCGCCAGGGCCTTGGGGCGCCGGAACGGGGAGCGTTCCGCCAGGGCATGGGCCCGCTCCTGGCTGAGCCGGGGGTCGAGGCCGTGGGCAGCCTCCCAGCGGCCGCGGATGGTCCAGGACTGGGCGGCGGTGTCGCACAGGGACCGGGGCGCGCCGCTGCCCAGCAGCGGGTCCATGGAAGCCAGGGCCTGGTCCAGGGTCGGCCTGGGATCCCGGCCCTGGGCGGCCTCCACCCGGGCCTTGAAGTTCAGCACCGCGCCCAGGTAGTCCTGGTCCAGGAACGGGGTGTGGCCGGGGTCCCGCAGGGCCTCGGCCAGGGCCGGGCCGGGGTCGCCGCCCTGGCGCAGGGTCCGCTCGGCCTGCTGCCAGTAGATCAGCATGCGGTCCGCACGCAGTCCCGCGCCGGGCGGCGTTCCCGGCATCCCGGCCAGGATCTGGACGGCCGCGTCCAGGTCGGCTCCCGGGTCCTGCCCCAGCTGCTCCTTGCGCCGGATCCTCAGGAAGGCCAGGCGCAGCCGGTCGTCCTGGAGCCCCGGGTTGCCCGGGTTGAGGCGCAGGGCCTTGCTGCTGAACTGCTGGAGGGTGTCCAGGTAGGCGAGGGCGAGTTCCTGGTGGCTCAGCTGCAGTTCGGCCAGGCCCAGGGCGGCCAGCAGGTAGGCGTGCTGGAGCGCTTCATTGCTGGGCGACAGCTCCAGGCGATTATGGGCCACCGACATGGCTTCCAGGAACCGCACCTCGGCCAGCAGGGCGTCGCCGGCCGCGGAACCCTCCCGGCCAAGGGCGACCAGGCTCAGCGCGGTGAGGACCGGCGGATCGCTTTGCCAGGGGTGGGCCGCGCCGGCCACCCGGGCGCGCTCGGCGGCCCGGGCATAATCCTTGCGCAGGTAGGCGGCCAGGGCCGCGCTGTATTCGTTGGGCCCGCCGCCCAGCGCGCTGCCTTCCCGGGCCAGGGCCTCGATCCGGGCGGCGGCCTGGGTGGCGCTCGCGGCCGGGGCGGCGCCGCCGGTGAACAGGGCTTCCTGGGTGGCCTCGTGCTGCCTGGCGGCCAGGGCCTGGGCCTGCAGGGCGGCCATTTCGGGGCCCTGGAAGCCCAAGGCCCCCGCCTGGTCCAGCTCCCGCTGGGCCCCCGGCCAGTCGCCCAGCAGGAACCAGCCCTGGGCCAGGGCGTAGTGGCCGGAGCCCTGGGCGTCCGGACCCTGGCCGGCCAGGCGGATCCCCAGCTCCTGCAGCCGGGTCCGGATCCGGCCATAGGCGGGCCTGAGGTCATGGGGGGGCAGCGCCTGCTCCAGGCCCAGATCGCGCGCCATGGCCGCGCCCTCCAGTACGTAGAAACGCTCCCACTGCGCCCGGCGCCGGCCGGAGGCGACCAGCTGGCGCTGCTCCACCAGCAGGGCGGCGCCCAGCGCGCCGGCCGCCAGGGTGGCGGCGAAGGCCAGCCGCCAGGCCTTGCGCCAATGCCGCCAATGCAGTTCCAGGCGCCCCGCGGGCCGGGCCTGGACCGGCTCGCCGTTGCGGAACCGCCAGAGGTCTTCGGCCAGGGCGGCGGCCGTGGGGTAGCGCAACCGCGGTTCGGGATCCATGCATTTCTGGGCGATGCGCTCCAGGTCCCGGGGCACGGGCCGGTGTTCCCCGGTCAACCCGAACCCTCCGGCACTGGGCCCCTGGGGCGGCTCGCCGTGCAGGGCGAAGTAGAGGGTGCCGCCCAGGGCGAACACGTCGGTGGGCGGGCCGATCCGGGCGCGCTCGCCGCGCACCTGCTCGGGCGCCATGTAGGCGGGGGTGCCGTTCACCCATTGGGGGGCGGTCATGGTGGGCTCGTCCATCTCCATGGCCAGCCCGAAGTCGCACACGTAGGGGATCCAGCCGCCGTCGGGGTCGGGTTCCAGGAGGATGTTGGAGGGCTTGAGGTCCCGGTGGATGAGCTTCAGCCGGTGGGCGGCATGGACCGCGTCGGCCACCTGGGCCAGGATCTGGACGATCTCATCCAGCGCCAGGCTGCCGGCGGCGTCAGCCAGGGTCGGTCCCCGCACCAGCTGCATGGCGATCCGGGGCGAGCTCTCCAGGCTGTCCACATCGAAGATCTGGCAGATGTTGGGGTGGGCCAGCCGGCTCTGCAGGCGGGCTTCGTGCATGAACCGGATCAGGCTGCTGGGGTCCATCTTCCGGAGCACCTTCAGGGCCACGGTCCGGCAAAGGACCACGTCCCAGGCTTCCCTTACCTCGCCCACGCCGCCCTGGCCGAGCAGGGGGCCCAAAACGTAACGGCCCTCGCGTGGGCGAAGGGCATCAAGCCACTCGGGTTGAAGTTGAAGCACATCTGGGCGCATAGGTCCCATTGAGATGGCCATTAATATAAGGCATTTTAATGATTGGCTGTGGATTTTTGCGGACCGTTCATGGATTCGCGTAACCAAGTGGTAAGACGGCCCTTGGGTTCCATGCCCTGGGCCAGGAGCAACTGCTCGCGGGCCTGGGCGAGAAGGAGGGGCCGGTTTTCCGGCTGGGTTCTGGCTTTCAGCCACTCGGCCATCCCCTTGATGGCGTGGCATGGGCCGGAGTGCGGGTTGAGCTGCAGGGCCAGGTCCGCCAGGGCCTGGCTGCGCTGCAGGCTGGCCGCGGGATCCAGGCCGCACCTGGCCTCCCAGGCTGCGCGCAGCTGCCAGGATTCGGCGGCGGTCTCGCAGGCGGTCCAGTTGGAGCCCTGCTCCAGGGTGGGCTCCATCCGGGCCAGGGCGTCGGCCAGGGTCGGCCTGGGATCCTGGCCTCGGGCCTGCTCGACCCGCGCCTTGAAGTTGAGCAGATCCCCCAGGTAGTCCCGATGCCGGAAGTAGAGGGTATGGCCCATGTCCTTCATGGCCTCGGCCAGGTCCGGGTCGGGGTTTCCGCCCCGCTGGAAGCTGCATTCCGCCAGGCGGAAATGGATCACCATCCGGTCGGCCCGGAGCTCCGCCGAAAGCGGTTCCCGGGCCCAGGCATTGAGGAACCCCAGGCCGGCATACAGGTCGGGGCGGCAATCGCGGCCCAGGCGCTGGAGCAGCATGACCCGCAGCAGGCAGATCTGGATCCAGTCGTCCTGGAGTTCCTGCTGGCTGCGATCCAGGCCGAGGGCGCGTTCGCAGCGGGCGTGGAGCTCGTCGATCCGGGCCAGGGTCAGGTTGCCACGGACCAGTTGGACGAGGGCGAGCCGCGCGGAAGCGACGAAATAGGCATGGAGGGTGAACGGGTCGCTGTGGCCGATGGCCAGGTAGTGTTCGGCGGCGGCCCTGGCCTCCCGGTAGTTCCGCTCCGCGCCCCGCAGGTCGCCGACGATGAACAGCCGCCGGCCCACGCCGGAGCGGCAAAGGGACTCGACGGCCGCCGCCTCGGACTGCCACGGGCGGGCCAGGAAAGCCGCGTGGGCGCAGGCGGCGGCCTTGCGGTAGTCATGCTGGAGGAAGGCGACCGTGCACTCGGCGTACTCGGGCGAGTTGTCCTCCGCTGCCCTGCCCAGCACCAGGAGCTCCTGGGCGCGCCGGGCCAGGGCCTCGGCGCCCGGAGGCAGGCGCCCGGTGGTGTAGATTGCCGTGTTGTTGGTGCGGTACGCGGTGGCCATCAGGGTCTGGGCCAGCAGCCAGGCCAGGTCGGGTGTCCGGAACCCCTGGGCCCAGCCTTGCTCCAGTTCCCGCTGGGCCCCCAGGTAGTCCCTCTTCATGAACCGGGCGCGGCCCAGGGCGAAGTAGGCCGGTCCCTGGGCCCAGGGACCCTGGTCGCGCATCCGCGCCTGGATGCCCTCGATCCGGGCCTGGATGCGGGCGTACATGGGCCGGAGATCGTGGGCGGGCATCATCTTTTCCAGCCGCACGTCCTTCTCCAGATCGGCCGCCTCCAGCATGAAGGAGCGGGTCGCCTCGGCCTGGGCCGCGTGCTGCCGGGTGAGCCGGCTCATCTCCACCAGCCGTCCCGTGACCAGCACACCCAGGCACACCAGGGCGGTCAGGGCCAGCAGGCGGTAGCGCTGGAACTGGCGCCAGCGGTGTTCCAGGGCCCCCACCGGGCGGGCGTGGATGGGCGCCCCCTGGGCGAACAGCCACAGGTCGTCGGCCAGGGCCAGGGCCGAACCGTAGCGGCGTTTGGGGTCCCGCTCCATGCTCTTGCTCAGGATGGTTTCCAGGTCCCGGGGCAGATCCGGAGTGGTGTTCCGGTTGGGCGGGAACACGGCGGTGCGCTTGAACGTGAGCTCCCCGGTGGCGGCCACCGGGGGCTCGCCGTAGAGGGCGAAATGGAGGGTGGCGCCCAGGGCGAACACGTCCGTGGCCGGGCCCACCAGCTCGCGCTCGCCCAGGATCTGCTCGGGCGCCATGAACGCCGGGGTGCCGATCAGGCCCGGGCCGAGGGTGATGGAGGGCTCGTCAAGGGCCATGGCCAGGCCGAAATCGCAGACGAAGGGGATCCAGGTTCCCGCCGGGTCGCGCTCCAGCAGGATGTTGGAGGGCTTGAGGTCGCGGTGGATGAGCTGCAGGCGGTGGGCCGCGTGGATGGCTTCGGCCACCTGGGCCAGGATCACCACGATCTGCTTGACGGTCAGTTCCGGGGCCAGCTGGGACAGGGTGGGGCCCCGCACCAGCTGCATGGCGATCTTGGGCACCCCGCCGGAGTTGTCCACGTCGTAGATCCGGCAGATGTTGGGATGGACGATGCGGCTCTGGATCTGGGCCTCGTGCATGAACCGGATCAGGCCCACCGGTTCCATCTTCCTGAGCACCTTCAGGGCCACCGTCCGGCACAGCACCACGTCCCAGGCTTCCCGCACTTCGCCCGCGCCGCCCAGGCCGAGGATGGGGCCCAGGATGTAGCGGCCCACGCTCGGCTGGTGAACCTCCAGCCAATCCGGCTGGTGCAGGGGGGACTCCGTGGACATGGGCAGGCTGCCTGGGGGGGGTGGGGATGGAAGGGCGACAATCGGCCCGGTAAGACCGGATTTAATCCTATCAACATTTGGGTGGCCGGTTCGGCGGCGGGCCAGGGCGGCTCCGGAAGCCTTATACGGGTTCTTAATGCCAAGGGGGGATACCTTAACGCTGTCTTGACCCTTCGGGGCGGTTTAATCATGACTGAAGATTTGCCCGCTTGTTCGTCTTTCACAGTCATGGAGGAAGTCACTATGGATCGGGCTATATGGATCATCATGATGTTCCTTCTCAGCCTGGCTCCCATCGGGCTTGGCCTGCTGGCCATGCGCGCCTGCGCGAAAAACTAGAAGACCTGACCCATCAACAACCATCAACCGAATAAAGGTCCTTGCGGCCTTGCTAATCGTCTGCCGATTGGCCGCCGCGGGGCCTTCCCTGGAGGTGTCTCATGCTTTCCTTCCGAACCGCTGCCCTGATGGCCGCGATCCTGGCTCCGGCCGTCGCCCAGCAGGCCCCGCCAACCCCGCCCGCTCCGGCGCCCAGCGCGGCCCCGGCGGACCCGTTCGCCTTCGCCGACTTCACCTGGCTCAACGGCAACAGCCGGCAGAACCAATCCCTCCTGGACACCAAGTACTTCACCGGCGAATTCCGCGCCGACGTGAACTATGTCTACGACTTCAACCACCCCAAGGACCACACCATCGTCGGCTCCTGTGAAACCGGGCGCACCAACGAGGTGCAGGTGCAGCAGCTGGGCATCGGCGGCGACTTCCACTACGACAATGTCCGCGGCCGGCTCATGACCCAGTTCGGGCTGGATTCCACGATGACCCCGGAGAACGACGCCAGCACCGTCAAGGGCCAGTACAACACCCAGAGCGCCTACCGCTACCTTTCCGAGGCCTACGGCGGCTACCACTTCGATGTCATGCGCGGCCTCAACGTCGATGCCGGCATCTTCATGAGCTATATCGGCCTGTTCAGCTACTACAACTTCGACAACTGGGCCTACCAGCCCTCGTACGTTTCCGCCAACACCCCCTGGTTCTTCAACGGGGTGCGGATCCAGTTGTTCCCAAGCGACCGGCTGAAGCTGGAGCTGTGGCTCACCAACGGCTGGCAGTCCTACAACATGTACAACAGTTCCCCCGGGATCGGCGGCTCCCTCACCTGGAGCCCCAACGGCAACATCCGGTTCATATCCAATGACTACTTCAGCGGCAGGGATACCCTGGGCAACAGCCAGCGGACCCGGAGGCACACCGACAACAGTTTCGAACTGAAGTACTACGACAACCCCAAGCGGTACCTGGACAAGATGGCCTTCTCGATCACCGCGGACCTGGGCGACGAGAACGGCGGCGGGGTCAGCCGCAACGGCTCGGGCTCGGCCAAGCAGTACTTCGCCGGATGGATGATCTACAACCGGTTCTGGTTCAACCATGACCGCAACGCCATCACGATCGGCGGAGGCTCCATCAACAACCCCGGCCGCTACCTGGTGCTGCTGCCCGCCATCAACGGCGCCAACGCGGCGTCGGGCACCCCGTACTTCACCCAGAATCCCGGCGATCCCTTCCGCGCCTGGGACTATTCGGTGACCTACGACTGGATGCCCAGCCAGTTCGTGACCTGGCGGGCGGAATTCGACCGCAGAGTGGCGAGCGTGCCTTACTTCTCCGGCCCCGGGGGGGTGACCCCGCCCGGCGGCAACCAGGGGCAGCCCGGCTCCGCCGTTGCCGGCTGGAGCCCGGACCTGGTGAAGGCCGAAACCCGCCTCAACATGGCCCTCATGGTCAAGTTCTGAAGGGATCCCCATGCCTGCCACCCTGCTGAAGGGTCAGTTGCCGGCCGGTTCCTCGTACAGCTTGGCGATGCGCGCGGCGAACGCCTCGTCCACGGCGCGGCGGCGGACCTTGAGGGACGGGGTGAGCAGGCCGCTGTCGGCGGTCAGCTCCCGGTCCAGGAGGATGACCTTCTTGATGTGCTCAAAGTTGGAGAAGTTCTCGTTGATCCGCTGGACCCGCCGCATGATCTTGTCCATGGTTTCGGGCAGGGCCACCAGCTCGGCGTCGGTGATGAAGGACAGCCGCCGGTGCTGGGCCCAGCGCCGCAGCTCGGCGAAATTGGGCACCAGGATGGCCGAGACGAAGTGCCGGCGGTCGCCGATCACCACGGCCTGCTCGATGTACCGGTCGCCGCGCAGGGCGTTCTCCAGGGGCTGGGGGGCGATGTTCTTGCCGCCGGAGGTGACCAGGATCTCCTTCTTGCGGTCGGTGATGCGCAGCCGGCCCTGGGGGTCCAGTTCGCCGATGTCGCCGGTGTGGAAGTAGCCGCGCTCGTCCAGGGCCTCCCGGGTGGCCTTCTCGTTCTCCCAGTAGCCCAGCATCACGTTGGGGCCCCGGCAGAGGATCTCGCCGTCCTCGGCCAGGGCCAGGAACGGCTTGCCCTGCCACAGGTCCATGATGGGCCGGCCCACGTAGCCCGGGCGCATCTCGCCCTGGGCGCACAGGGTGATGATGGGGCTGGTCTCGGTGAGCCCGTAGCCCTCGAAGATGGGAATGCCCGCGGCCCAGAAGAACTCCAGGATGGCGGGGTTGACCGGGGCCCCGCCGCAGGCCGCCATGCGGATCCGGCCGCCGAAGCGCTCCCGCACCTTGCGGAACAGCAGCCGGTCCCAGAGCGCCATGGCCAGCCGGAGGCCCCAATCGGGCCGGCGCTCCCGGTAGCGGTACTGCACCACCCGGCGCCCGGCCAGCATGGCCAGGTGGAACGCCAGCCGGCTGGGATAGCCGCCGGCGTTCACCTGCTCGCGGATCCGGGCGTAGCTCTTCTCGTAGATGCGGGGCACCGCCAGCAGCACGTGGGGCCGCACCTCCTGCAGGTCCCTGGGGATGGTCTGCAGGTTTTCGGCGTAGAAGATGCCGACCCCCGCGTAGAGCATCATGTAGTGCCCGCAGGTGCGCTCGAAGATGTGCGAGAGCGGCAGGATGCTGAGGATCCGCTCCCCCGGCTCGGGCCTGAGCACCTTGAGGCCTTCCACCACGTTGGAGACCACGTTGCCGTGGCTGAGCATGGCCCCCTTGGGGTCGCCGGTGGTGCCGGAGGTATAGATGATGGTCAGCAGGTCCTGGGGCCGCGCCTGGCGCGCCCGCTCGCGGATCTCCGGGCGCCGCGCCTCCTGCGCGGCCCCCTCGTCCAGCAGGGTGCGCCAGGCCAGCACCGGGCGCTGCGGATCCGGCGGCGCGTCGGGCGCGGGCCCGTCCACCAGCACGGCCCCGTCCAGGTAGGGAAGCTCCGGCCAGAGGGCGATGACCTTGGCCAGCTGCTCCGGGGTGGAGCACACCACCCAGCGGGCCCGGCAGTGCCGGAGGATGAAGCCGGTCTGCGGCTGGTTGAGGGTGGCGTAGATGGGCACGGAGACCAGGCCCGAAAGGGCGCAGGCGTAGTCGGCGATGGCCCATTCCGGGCGGTTCTCGGCGAGGATGGCCAGCCGGTCGCCCCGCTCCAGGCGGCCTTCCAGGGCCAGGGCCAGGCGCTCCACCTGGGCCTGGAGCTCCCGGTGGGAGATGCTCTTGAATCCGCCATCCACCCGGCGGGCCAGGGCTACGGGAAGGTCGCGGTCGACGCCGGTGTAGAACAGGTCTGGAATTGTTTCGACCAAAGAAACGGCTCCCGGAAATGGTGAACGGTGGCATGGTAACAGGGACAGGAATTATGCTGCCCATGGATAAATCCGGCAACCCCCCGAATCTGGCCGAGCCCATCGCCGCGTTCCGGATGGAACAGGTGGCCCGCGGCGTCTCGCCCCATACGCTCATGGCCCAGGACGGCGACCTGGGCAAGCTCCTGGCCCACGCCGCCTGCCAGGCCTGGATCCGCTGGGACGTGCCGCCCCGCACCCTGCGCCGGTTCGCGCTGGAGCTGGGCGAGCGCGGGCTGGATCCGGCCAGCCAGGCCAGGATCCTGTCCACGGTGCGCGGCTTCTACCGCTGGCTGTTCGAGACCCAGCGGATCGCCGTGAACCCGGCCTCCGGCCTGCGCAACCCCAAGCTGCCGCAGCGGCTCCCGGCCTTCCTCACCGAGGGCGAAAGCGCGGTCCTGCTGGACATCCCGGTCACCGACTTCCTCACGTCGCGCCTGGCCTGCATGCTGGAACTGCTGTACGCGGCGGGGCTGCGGGTGTCCGAGCTCACCGGCCTGGATCTCCAGGATCTGCTCATGGAGCAGCGCACCCTGCGGGTGCTGGGCAAGGGCAGCAAGGAGCGGCTGGTGCCGTTCCATGAAAAGGCGGCGGCGGTGCTCCAGGACTACCTGGTGCGGCGCCGGCAGTTCCTGGCGCAGAAGAGCCTGCCGGCCACCCCGGCGCTGTTCCTGAACCAGCGGGGGGGCCGGCTCACCCCCACCAGCGTGCGCAGCTTCCTGACCGCCGCCCTGGAGCGGGCGGCGCTCCGGGCCCGGGTGAGCCCCCACGCCCTGCGCCACAGCTTCGCCACCCACCTGCTCAGCCACGGCATGGATCTGCGGGCCATCCAGGAGCTGCTGGGCCACGCCAGCCTCAGCACCACCCAGCGCTATACTCATCTGGACCTGGAACAGCTGGCCCGGACTTACGAATCCGCCCACCCGCGGGCGCGCAAGCCGAACTCCTAGGGTATGATCTCCTTTTCACCCCAGCGGTGTGAAAGGATAGTGCCGTGGAGTTGTTGGTCGATCGCATCTGTCAGGAACTCGCCTTGCCCAGGGCCGGCGTCGCCTCGGTGGCGGCGCTGTTGAATGAAGGGAACACGGTTCCCTTCATCGCCCGATACCGGAAAGAGGCCACTGGGTCCCTGGACGAAGTGGCGATCCGGGCGGTGGAGGACCGCCTCTCCTACTACCGGGAACTGCTGGAGCGGCGGGAAGCCGTGCTGAAGTCCGTGCAGAAGCAGGGCAAGCTCACCCCGGAACTGAAGGCCAAGATCGAAGCCGCCTGGGCCAAGACCGAACTTGAAGATCTCTACCTTCCGTACAAGCCCAAGAAGCGCACCAAGGCCACCGACGCCCGCGAGCGCGGCCTGGAGCCGCTGCTGGAGGCGCTCCTGGCCGACGAGAGCGGGGCCGACCCGCTCATGCTGGCCGCGCCGTTCGTCAAGGAGGACCAGGAGGGCATCGAGACCCCGTCGCGCTGCCTGGAAGGCGCCGGCCACATCCTGGCCGAGCGGCTGGCGGAAGACGCCGACGTGCGCGCCTGGATGCGCCAGGTGTTCCACGACACCGGCATCCTGCACGCCACCCTGCGCGAGGAGCGCAAGGACGCCCCCGAGGCGCTGCGCTTCAAGCCCTACTGGCAGTTCCAGGAACCCCTCAAGAAGATGCCGGGGCACCGGATCCTGGCCGTGCGCCGGGGCGAGAAGGAGGAGATCCTGGCCGCGAAGCTGGCGGTGGACCGGGACAAGCTGGTCACCGAGATGGTGTCCAAGGTGGCCATCAACCCCGCCTCGGCCTACCGGGCCATGCTGCACGAGGTCTGCGCCGACGCCTTCGACCGCCTGCTGTCGCCCTCCATCGAGACCGACGTGCGCATCGAGGCCAAGAAGAAGGCCGACATCGAGGCCATCCGCGTGTTCCAGACCAACCTGGACCACCTGCTGCTGGCCCCGCCCGCCGGGCAGCGCTGCACCCTGGGGGTGGACCCCGGGATCCGCACCGGCTGCAAGCTGGCCATCATCAACCGGCTCGGCCAGTTCATGGAGACCGCCACCAACTATCCGCTGGAGCCCAAGCGCGACCTGGAGGGCAGCAGGGCCATCCTGGAAGGGCTGGCCAGCCGCTTCCCCATCGAGGCCATCGCCATCGGCAACGGCACCGGCGGCCGCGAGGCCGAGGCCTTCATCCGCGCCTGGCTCAAGGACACCGGCCGGGAGGACGTGC
>JARLGP010000059.1 GCA_031292735.1 Holophaga sp. | reverse complement strand
TCCCAGATGCGCTTGGTGATCCACTTGTCCAGGGCGGCGGCCATGGCCAGCAGGCCGGCGCCGGTGTAGGGCCGGTGCAGGGGCTCCAGGTAGCCCTGGATCTGGCCGTCCTCGCCCCCGGCGCCGTGGATGGCGTTGAAGAACACATCGGGCAGCGGGGTGGATTCGGCGCCCCGCTCCAGGGGCAGGAACGGGTGCTCGCCGCGCTGGGGCAGCTCCCCCGCCGCCAGGCGGGCCATGGGATCGCCGTTCATCACCCACACTCCGTTGCGGGCGATGCCCATGGGCCGGACTTCAAACCGGGCGGGATCCAGGTGGGTGGCGATGCTCCGGGCGGATACGATGCTCACTTCGTGCTCGGGGCTTTCGCCGCCGAACAGGAGGCCTACGGAAAGACGGTCGCTGGTCATGGACCCAGTCTAAGCCGTTGTGATGGAATAACCAAGACCGGCGCCCCGGCTTCAGTTCAGCGCAGCCGGGCGGCTGGCGCCGAAGGCGCTGGTGACGATGATGTTGCCCTGGGCGGCGACGGCCTGGGGGATGGTCACGGTGATCACCGTATCGGAAACCACGGTGAGCGCGGCCGCGGCCTGGTTGGCGCTGCCCACGGTGACGCCGGTGGCGCCGGTGAAGCCCGAGCCCAGGATGGTCAGGGTAGGATCTCCGCCCTGGGAGGCGGACCCGAGGATGGCGCCGGTGATCACGGGCCGGAACAGGGCCCGGCTCTGGGTGACCATCCTGGGGTTGCTCAGGGTGAGGCCCTGCAGGGCCTGCCCCAACTGGCCGATGGTGAGGGTGGAGCCGGTGAAGAGGCTTTCCAGCGCCGCCTGGTCGGCATCGTTCAGGAGCAGGTGCAGGGTCGCGGCGGCCTGGTTGCCCTTCACCACCAGGGACCAGAAGCTGGTGCTGGTTCCGGAATCGAGGCCGGACACCGGGTAGTTGTTGGGCGAGGAGAGCACCTGGCTGGCAACCGCGGGGTCCGTGCTGTGCACGCTGATATCGCTTGGATCGGAAAAGAAGTCGTTGACGGGGTGTCCGGTGAACACCACTCCGTTCTCGGCCTCGAACAAGCCGACCGTGATCCTGCTGGCAGTACTGTAGATGCCGATGTTCGGAGCGTCGGGGTCGGTCCAGTAGTGGGGCCGGAACAGCATGGGCACCCCCGTCCAGATCTGGTCCTGGCTTTCCACGAAGATGTCGAGCTTGCCGGGGTCGATCCCCGCCGCCTGGACCTGGGCCGCCACCGAATCCGGCAACGCCGTGCTGAACGCCTGGGGATACTTGATGTTGAGGGTGAACTTGGGAATGCCGGTGAAGATCTCCGGACGGACATCGAGGCCGGGATTGTAGGGGTGCAGGATCGGCGCCTTGGGGAGGGAATACTGCTGGTACTGGGCCGTGCGCTGCCCCGCGCTGGGGAAATCGAACTCCTTGCCGTAGTAGTCCGGGTCCAGATCCGCCACCGGAACCAGCGCGCCGCCGAGGGTGTCCAGCCGCCGGCCGAGGACGGTGAACTGGCCCTCCAGCAGGGCCGGGCTCCCGGCCGGCTGGGCCGGCCCGACGGCCACGTTCGCCTGGCCAAGCCCCAGCTGGTCCGGCACCCAGGCCGTGAGCTGGGTGCCGTCGGCGCTGGGCAGCGTGACGGCGTTGACGCCGCCGAAGGTCACCTGCAGGGAGGTGTTGAGGTTGGTGCCTTTGAAGACCACCTTGGTGCCCGGTTCACCGGTGCCCGGGGTGAAGGCGGTAACGGCGGGCGGAACCTGCTGGAACGTGAACGACGGCCCGACCGGGCTGGTCCCGGCGGACGTGGTCACGGTCAAGGTCACGGTCCCGGTTCCGGCCGGGATCGTGACGGTGAGCTGGGTTCCGTCGGCCGATGGGTCGAAGTCGACGGCGGGGGTCTGGCCGAACCACACCTGCTGGACGTCGGTGAACCCGGTGCCGGAAAGGACCAGCTTGGTGTTGGGCTGGCCGCCGGACAGGTTGCTGGTGGCGATGACCGGAGTCTGGGCCGTGGTCAGGCCGGAGCCCGATCCGCGCCCCCCGCAGCCCAGACTCACCAGCAGAGCCAGTGCGGTCAGAACGGAAAGCCGATGCTTGGGGGAGAGGGAAGGTTTCCTGGTCATGCCCCAAAAATAAATTAAATATTCATTCTGTCCAGGCCCTCTGGAATTCCATCGCCGCCACCGGGATCCGGCGCCATTGGGACTGGCCGAGACGAAATTTTCAAGTTTTCTTGAACGGCGGCTTAGACTTAATCCTTCGACTCACCGCAGGAGTTCCTTTGCGCGTTGCCATCTATCCCGGTTCCTTCGACCCCGTCACCCTAGGCCACTGGGATCTCATCCAGCGTGCTGGAAGACTGGTGGACCGCCTCGTGGTGGCGGTCCTGTTCAACCCCGCCAAGACCTGTTCCTTCTCCGTGGCGGAGCGGGTGGATTTCCTGCGCGAGCTGCTGGCGGGCACGCCCCACGTGGAGATCGCCACCTTCCACGGGCTGCTGGTGGACTTCGCCAAGCAGCAGGAGGCCCACTTCATCGTGCGCGGGGTGCGGGCCTTTTCCGATTTCGAATACGAGTTCCAGATGGCCCTCATGAACCGCAAGCTGGCCCCGGAGCTGGAGACGGTGTTCCTCATGCCCAAGGAGGAGTACAGCGTGGTGAGCAGCCGGATGGTGCGGGAGGTGGGCGCCATGGGCGGCGACCTGTCCGGCCTGGTGCCGGAGATCCTGGCGGAGCGCATCGCCGCCCGGCTGAAGAACCCGGCGCAGCTTGGCTAGTTCCTAGTTTTCGGTCACCCGCTCCGCGTCCATCTGGTAGATGGAGCAGAGGAAGGTGCCATCCCAGCGCTCGCGCACGTGCAGGTGGCCGACCACGGTCACCGGGGTGTCCATCAGCACCTTGGTGGGGGTGTCGATCTTGAGGACTTCAACCACCTCGTGCAGCTCGGGCGGAATGCCGAAGCAGCAGGTGTTCTGGGTGCGCAGCAGCATGAATTCGGTGACCAGCCGGTTGTGGATGCGGATCGGCAGCATGAAGCCGGTGAGCGCCACCTCCCGGCCGTCCAGGTTGCGCACGGAGGCCGGGATGAAGGCGCGCACGTGGCCGGGCTTGGCCTTGTAGATGGCATCGGGCAGGTGGAAGCCGGCCAGCACCTTGAAGGAGGTCTGCAGCGGGCCGGCCGGAGCCTGGGGGCTGACGCCGGCCATGGGCTGGGCCAGCAGCAGGGCGGCGAGGATCGGCATCAGGCTGGCGGGACGGAACATGGGGCTTTCCTTCTATTCAAGGCCGCGGGGCTGGGAGGGGCTGGCCAGGGGCGAGGACGGCTGCGCGGACCCGGTGGTCACGCTGTCCGCTTCCATCTGGTAGAGGGAGCCCAGGAACGGGCCGGCCCAATGTTCCTGGATGTGCAGTTGCCCCACCACGTTCACCACCCGGTCCATGAGCGGCTGGGCGGGCCCGCTGGCCATGCGCACATCCAGCACCTCCGACACCCGGAGCGGGAACCCGAAGCAGCAGCTGGCCTGGTTGCGCACCAGCAGGAAATCCTTGACCTGGTGGTTCTCGGTGACGGTGGGGATCATGAAGCCCTGGATGAGCACCCGCTGGCTGTCCAGGTCCCGGATCGACCTGGGCAGGGCCTTCAGGTAGTCGCCCCGGCGCACCTGGGCCCCCGCTTCCGGCAGCCTGGCGGCGGCCAGGTCGCCGAAGCCCACCAGGGTCACCCCCGGAGGCACCTGCACCGCCGGCGGCGCGTCCTTCACCTCCAGGCCCACCCCGTAGGCCAGGAAGCAGGCCAGGGAGGCAAAAACGATTTTGGCAAGGAGGTTCATGCGACAACCCGTCCGGACGTGGGGCATTCACGATGCTTGAGGATAGGTCGCATCCTCCGCCCGGGCCAGGGAAATCAGGAGATCTCCGCCAGCTTCAGCCGGGCCTGCTCCTGCTTGAGCCAGATCAGCTGCGGTTCGCTGAGCCCGCGCTGGACCGCCCTGTCCGCAGCCTCCCGGCACTGGCCCAGCAGCTGCCGGTCGCGCACCAGGTCCGCGGCCTGGAACTGGGGCAGCCCGGCCTGGCGGGTGCCGAAGAACTCCCCCGGCCCGCGCAGCTCCAGGTCCTTCTGGGCGATGCGGAAGCCGTCCTGGGTCTCCACCAGCACCCGCAGCCGGTCGGTCTCGCTGCCGGAAAGCATCAGGAAGTGGCTGCGCGCCTCGCCCCGGCCGACCCGGCCGCGCAGCTGGTGCAGCTGGCTGAGGCCGAACCGTTCGGCGTGGTCCACCACCATCACCGTGGCGTTGGGCACGTCCACCCCCACCTCGATCACCGTGGTGGCCAGCAGGATCCGGGCCCGGCCGGAAACGAAGGCCTCCATGCGCCCGGCCATGGCGTCGGCCTTGAGCCGGCCGTGCACCACCACCAGCTCCCGGTCCGGGAACCGGGCCCGCAGCAGGGCTTCCATGGCCTGGATGTCCCGGAGCGGCACCTTGGCCTCGTCCTGGGGATCGATGGCCGGGCTGACCACGAAAGCCTGGTGGCCGGCCTCCAGCTGCTTTTCCACGATGTCCCAGGCGCGCTCGGCGTCGTCGGGCGCCACCAGCCGGGTGGTGATGGGCTGGCGCCCCGGCGGCAGTTCGTCCAGCACCGACTGTTCCAGGTCGCCGAACAGGGCCAGGGCCAGGGAGCGGGGGATGGGGGTGGCGCTCATCACCAGCCAGTGCGGGTCCAGCCCCTTCTCCTTGAGCGCTTCCCGCTGGCGCACCCCGAACCGGTGCTGCTCGTCCACCACCACCAGCTGCAGCTTGTGGAAGCTCACCGATTCCTGGAACAAGGCATGGGTGCCGATGACGTAGGAGGCCTCGCCGGAGGCGATCCGGGCCAGGGCCAGGCGTTTCTCGGCGGCCTTCATGGGGCCCAGCAGCAGCTCCATGCCGCCCGCCGCCCCTTTCAGCAGCTTCTGCACCGTGGCGGCGTGCTGCCGGGCCAGGACTTCGGTGGGCGCCAGCAGCGCCGCCTGGCCTCCGGTCTCGGCCACCATGGCCATGGCCAGGAAGGCCACCAGGGTCTTGCCGCTGCCCACGTCGCCCTGGAGCAGCCGGTGCATGACCCGGCCCGAGGTCAGATCCCCCACGATCTCCCGGAACGCCTGGCGCTGGGCCCGGGTGAGCCGGAACGGCAGGTAGTCCTTGAGCCGTTCCCGCAGCTCCGGCGTGGTGGGCACCGCCTGGCCGCGCCGGGCCATGCGCCCGGTGCGGCGCAGGGTCACCCCCAGGGCGAAGGCGAACAGCTCCTCGCTGGCCAGGCGCCGGTGGGCCGGGGTGGCGTGGGCGTCCAGCGCGGCCGGGTCGCTGTCGTCCGGGGGCTGGTGCAGCAGGCGCAGCGCGGCCAGGTTGCCGGGCACCCCCCGGGCCAGTTCCGGCGGCAGCCATTCCTCGGGCTCGGCGATCCGGCCCAGGGCCTCCTGCACCAGCCGCTGGCGGGCCCGGCCCATGACCGGCCCCAGCTTGCGGTAGAGGGGCAGGTAGCGGCGCACCCAGAGGTTCTCGTCGTCGCCGCCACGGCCCAGCAGTTCGAAGGCCGGGCCGCGCATCTCCAGGCCGTAGCGGCCGGAGGCCAGCGGGCCGAACACCAGCACCCGATCCCCGGTGTGCAACTGCCTGGCCAGGTACGGCTGGTTGAACCAGATCAGCCGCAGGCTGCCGCTGTCGTCGGTGACCAGCGCCTCGGTGAGGCTCATGCGCTGCACCCGGGTGGTGCTCTGGCGCAGGTCCTGGATGGTGCCGAGCACGGTGACGATCTCCCGGTCGCCGGGATCCGGGCGGAACGCCAGGTCGCCGATCTTCTGCAGGCTGCCGCGGTCCACGTAGCGGTGCGGCAGCGCCCAGAGCAGGTCCTTCAGGGAAAGGATCCCGTTCGCCCCGAGCGCCTCGGCGAACACCGGCCCGACCCCGCGCAGGACGGTGACTTTCGAGGCCAGCGGCAAACGGGGGAGGGCCTCAGCCATGGTCGCCGTCACCCGAGATCGGAATCGGTGGTGCGCTCCAGCTCGCGGTAGCGGGCGTACTCCCCTTCGAAGTAGAGGGCCACCGCGCCGGTGGGGCCGTTGCGGTGCTTGGCCAGCAGCAGTTCCGCGCTGCGGTCCTCCTCTTCGCCTTCCATCACCGCCTTCATCTTCCGGTGGATGAACATGACCATGTCGGCGTCCTGCTCGATGGCGCCGGAATCGCGCAGGTCGGAGAGCTGCGGCCTGCCGCCCTGGCGGTGCTCCACCTCGCGGTTGAGCTGGCTGAGCACCACCACCGGGATGCCGTGGTCCTTGGCCAGCAGCTTGAAGCCGCGGCTGATCTCGCCGATGCGCACCGCCTCGCTCTGCTTGGCGGCCCGGGAGGATTCGGGGCTGGACATGAGCTGCAGGTAGTCCACGATCACGATGTCCAGCTTCTGGTTGGAGCGGGACAGGTGGCGGTCCACCATGGCGGTGATCTCCCGCACGGTGATGCCGGCCTGGTCGTTGATGTAGATGGGCATCTCCAGCAGGGCGTCCCGGGAGCGCAGCAGCCGGGCCTGGATCTCCTCGTCGAAGGTGCCGGCCTGGACCGCCTTCATGTTGATGCTGCTGTGGGCCGACAGCAGCCGGTTGAACACTTCCTCCTTGGACATCTCCAGGGAGAAGAAGGCGCCGTGGGCCCCGTGGTACTGGGCCGAGCGCAGCAGCCAGTTGAGCGCCAGGGCGGTCTTGCCGATGCCGGGGCGGGCCGCCAGGATGATCAGGTTGCCGGGCTGGAAGCCCTGGGTGATGCCGTCCAGCCGGCTGAAGCCGACCTTGAGCCCGGTGGAGCCGCGCCCCTCCAGGCGGTCCAGCAGGGCCTCCATGGCGTCCCGCGCCACGTCGCCGATGTGTTCCAGGCCCCGGCGTTCCTGGCCCTGGGCGAGCCGGAACAGGTCGATGGCGGCCTGCTCCACCAGGGTGTCCGGCGGTTCCTCCTCCTCGGAGGCCTGGCGCACCAGATGGGCGCCCAGGCGGATCAGCTGGCGAAGCTTGCGCTTGCGCACCAGCAGATCGCTGAGCACCTGGGGCCGGCCCACCTCCTCGGCGCTGAGCAGTTCCACCAGCCCGGTGTAGCCGCCCACCCGGGACAGGTCCCCGGCCTGGTCCAGGGCGTCCTTGAGGGTGAGCGAGTTGACCTCGATCTGCGCCTCCACCAGGGTGCGCAGGGCCTTGAACACCGCCCGGTGCGCCGGGTGGACGAAGTCCTCGTCCGACAGCGCCAGCACGATCTCGGTGGCGGCCAGCTCGGCCCCCGCCGCGCAGCAGGTGGCCAGCAGGGCGCGTTCAGCCTCGATGTCTTCGGGAAGACGTTCGGGAAGCCATTCACTCATGGATCACGATGGGGCG
>JARLGP010000058.1 GCA_031292735.1 Holophaga sp. | reverse complement strand
GGGCGATTGGTGGCCTGGATCCGGCCGCCGTGGGCCTGCACCACGCCCTTGCAGATGGCCAGCCCCAGTCCGGCCCCGGGCCGGGTGTCGCCCTGGGGGAAGCGCACCAGCTTCTCGAAGATGTGCTCCTCCTCGCCGGCCGGGATGCCCTGGCCGTGGTCGGTCACCGACAAGGTGATGGCCCGTTCGGTCGCCCAGCCCTTGATCTCGATCGGCTGATCGGCGGGCGAAAACTTGCAGGCATTCTCCAGCAGATTGATGAGCACCTGGCCCAGCAGCACCGGATCCGCCTGCACCATGGGCAGGTTGGCGGGCAGTTCCACCTTGATCACCCGGTCGCCCAGCGTGCCCTGCAGGCGCTCCAGGGCCACGCCCACCAGTTCTTCCAGGGGCACCCAGTCCTTGGCCAGATCCACCACCCCGGATTCCAGCCGGGTCACGTCCAGCAGGTTGGTGACCAGTCGCTGCAGCCGGTTGCCCTCCTCGTGGATGGTCTCCAGCAGGTCCTTGCGCGAGCTGGCCGGCAGTTCGCCGTGATCCGCCAGCAGGGTGGAGGCGGCCCCGGTGATGCCGCCCAGGGGGGTGCGCAGATCGTGGGAGACGGAGGACAGCAGGGCGTTGCGCAGCTGCTCCCGGTCCACCTGGCGCTGGGATTCCCGGTTGCGCTCGGCCAGCAGGGCCCGCTCCAGGGCCACCGCGGTCTGGTTGGCGAAGGCCTCCAGCAGGTGGCGCTGGTCCGGTTCCATGTGGCGTCCCGCGGCATCGTTCGGGCGGATGCCCATCACCCCGATCAGTTCGTGGGCCCCCTTCAGGGGCAGGTACAGGGCCTGGGCTCCGGGCAGGGTGTCGGTGCCCATGCCGGCCGGTTCGTGGTGATCGTAGACCCACTGGGCCACGCCCAGTTCGTCCTGGCTCACCACCTCGTGGTCCACCAGGGAATTGGATCTGAGCCGGCCGCCGGCGCCGGGCAGGAAGATCAGCACCTTGCTCTGGAAGTGGGTGGCCACGTTGCGGCTGGCGGTCTCCGCCATGGCCGCCGAGCCGGTGGACCGGGTCAGGTCCGCGGACAGCCGGAACAGGGCGCGGATGCGGTTCTCCCGGTTGCGGGCCAGCCGGGCCTGGGAGCGGATCCGCTCGGTGAGGTTGCCGATCACCAGGCCCACCAGCAGCATCACCCCGTAGGTGGCCAGGTGCCGGATGTTGCCGTAGGCAAACGAGAAGCGGGGCGGCATGAAGAAGAAGTCCAGGGCCAGCACGCTGAACCCCGAGGCGGCCAGGGAGGGCCAGCGGCCGAACCGGCTCGCCACCAGCATGATCCCCAGCATGTAGACCATGACCACGTCGGCCATTTCCAGGTGCTTGTGCAGGGGCATGCAGATGCCGGTGAGCAGGGCCACGGTCACCGCGCCGGCCAGGTAGTGCGAAAGCCCCGGCATGCGGGCCTGGCGGACGGCGGGCGTGGCGCTGGGGGCGGGCTTCTCGCCCTCCTGCCGGCCGGTGATCACATGGATATCGATATCGCCGCTGCGGCGCACCAGATCCTCCAGCATGGAGCCGGTGAGCAGCTCCATCCAGCGGGAGTGGGCGGGCTTGCCGATGATGATCTTGGTGACGTTGTGGCTGGTGGCGAAGTCGATGATCGCTTCGGCGGTGGACATGTCGCCCTGCACCACCGAGCTTTCGCCGCCAAGACGCTCGGCCAGGCGGAGGTTGTCCTCCAGCTGGGTGCGCTCTTCTTCGGAGTAGCGGATGTGCTTGCCGGTCTCCACGTAGGCGGCGATCCAGGGGGCGTTGAGGGATTCCGACAGGCGGCGGGTGGCCCGGATCAGGCTGGCCGAATCGGCCTTGGAGTTCACGCACACCAGCAGCCGCTCGCCGGCCGCCCAGGTCTTGCCGACGATGCCCTTGCTGGCCATGTACCGGCGCATGTCGGCGTCCACGTGTTCGGCCGTGCGGCGCAAGGCCAGTTCGCGCAGGGCCAGCAGGTTGCCCTTGCGGAAGAACCGCTCCACCGCGTGCTGGGCCTGCTCGGGCACGTAGACCTTGCCCTCCTTCAGGCGCTCCAGCAGCTCCTCGGGGGGGATGTCCACCAGCTCGATCTGGTCGGCCCGCTTGAGCAGGCTGTCGGGGATGTTCTCCCGCACCAGCACCCCGGTGATCTGGGCCACGGTGTCCTTGAGGCTCTCCAGGTGCTGCACGTTCACGGTGGTGAACACGTCGATGGCGGCGTCCAGCAGGTCCATCACGTCCTGCCAGCGCTTCACGTGGAGCGAGCCCTGGACGTTGGTGTGGGCCAGCTCGTCCATGAGGATGAGCTGGGGCCTGCGCTTGAGCGCCGCCTCCAGGTCGACCTCCTCCAGCTGGACGCCCCGGTAGGGCAGCAGCTTCCTGGGCAGCACGTCGAAGCCCTCGGCCATGGCCATGGTGTCGCGCCGGCCGTGGGTCTCCACCACCCCGGCCACCACGTCCACCCCCTCCGCCTTGCGGATGCAGGCCTCCTGGAGCATGGCGAAGGTCTTGCCGACCCCCGGCGCCATGCCGAAGAAGATCTTCAGCCGGGCCCGCTTGGAGCGGGCCTCCTCCTCCTGGACCTTCTTCAGCAGGTCATCTGGGTTGGGGCGCTTGGGTTCCACGGCAACAGATTAACCCAGAGGGGCTCAGGCTTGGTGGTAGATCTCCGCCCCCGTGGCCTCGAACTCCTTGGCCTTCTCCTCCATCCCGGCCTCCAGGGCCTCCTGCTCGCTCAGCCCGTGGGTCCGGGCGTAGTCCCGCACGTCCTGGGTGATCTTCATGGAGCAGAAGTGGGGCCCGCACATGGAGCAGAAGTGGGCCGCCTTGGCCCCCTCCGCCGGCAGGGTCTCGTCGTGGAACTCCCGGGCGGTGTCCGGGTCCATGGCCAGGTTGAACTGGTCCTCCCAGCGGAACTCGAACCGGGCCTTGGACATGGCGTCGTCCCACAGGTTCGCTCCCGGGTGCCCCTTGGCCAGGTCGGCGGCGTGGGCGGCGATCTTGTAGGTGATGACCCCGTCCTTGACGTCCTTCTTGTTGGGCAGTCCCAGGTGCTCCTTGGGGGTGACATAACACAGCATGGCGGTGCCGTACCAGCCGATCATGGCCGCCCCGATGGCCGAGGTGATGTGGTCGTAGCCCGGCGCCACGTCCGTGGTCAGGGGCCCCAGGGTGTAGAACGGCGCCTCGCCGCACACCTCCAGCTGCCGGTCCATGTTCTCCTTGATCTTGTGCATGGGCACGTGCCCGGGGCCTTCGATGATGGTCTGCACGTCGTGCTTCCAGGCCACCCGGGTGAGCTCGCCCAGGGTGTCCAGCTCGCCGAACTGGGCCTCGTCGTTGGCGTCGGCGGTGGAGCCCGGGCGCAGGCCGTCGCCCAGGGAGAAGGCCACGTCGTACGCCTTCATGATTTCACAGACGTCCTCGAAGTGGGTGTAGATGAAGTTCTCCTTGTGGTGCGCCAGGCACCACTTGGCGAGGATGGAACCGCCGCGGCTGACGATGCCGGTGGTGCGCCGGGCGGTGAGCGGCACGTACTTCAGCAGCACGCCGGCATGGATGGTGAAGTAGTCCACGCCCTGCTCGGCCTGCTCGATGAGGGTGTCCCGGAACAGTTCCCAGGTGAGGTCCTCGGCCTTGCCGCCGACCTTCTCCAGCGCCTGGTAGATGGGCACGGTGCCGATGGGCACCGGGGAATTGCGCAGGATCCACTCGCGGGTTTCGTGGATGTTGGCCCCGGTGGAGAGGTCCATGACCGTGTCGGCGCCCCAGCGGATCGCCCAGGCCATCTTCTCCACCTCCTCCTCGATGGAGGATGCCACCGCGGAGTTGCCGATATTGGCGTTGATCTTCACCAGGAAGTTGCGGCCGATGATCATCGGCTCGGTCTCCGGGTGGTTGATGTTGCATGGGATCACCGCGCGGCCACGGGCCACCTCGTCGCGCACGAACTGGGGGGTGATGTGGCTGCGGATGCTGGCCGCGTCGCGCCCCAGGTTCTCGCGGATGGCGATGAACTCCATTTCGGGAGTGATCACCCCCTGGCGGGCGTAGTGCATCTGGGAGACGTTGCTTCCGGCCCGGGCCCGCATGGGCAGGCGGTCCGCGTGGAACCGGATGCTGTCCAGCTCGGGATCCCGCTCGCGCAGCTTGCGGTACAGGCTGGTGGCGCCGGGCAGCTCCTCCACGTCCTGGCGTTCGCGGATCCAGGCCAGCCGCAGCGGCTTCAGGCCGAGCGCCAGGTCGATGGTGGCCTTGGGGTCGGTGTAGGGGCCGGTGGTGTCATACAGGACCACCGGCTCGTTGCTGGTGAGCGTTCCGTCGAAGTCCCGGGTGGGGCTCAGGCTCACGGCGCGGACCGGCACGCGGAGGTCGGGGCGGGAACCTTGCACATAGACCTTGGTGGCGGCAGGAAAGGGCTTCAGGCATTTTTCAAAGGTGGATTCCCCCTCGGGGTTGGGGGAGACGGGACTGAGCATGGATACTCCGGCGGCAAAAGGGGGAGGTTGATTTTAGTTACCCCGCTGGTTGCGAGTTTAACGCGGAGCGGCGGCAGATTTCAGTGTTTCGCTGCCAGCAAGGCAGTGCAGAATGGTAGCGGATCTCTGACCGTTTCTCCTTTATTTCTCCCCATGGGGCCTCTATGCCAAATCCTGAAGCCGCCAAGCCTGCAGGTTCATCAGCCATTCCTGACCAGTTGATTCAGATCGCCCATGAACAGGAGGGCGGGGCGGACCGCATCATCTCCCAGATGGAGGTGGTCCAGAACAGCTTCGAGGAGATCCAGGCCCTGACCCGCGAGTGCCAGGACGTGCTGGCCCGGCTCATGCCCCCTTCCGATGACCGGCAGGCCCTCATCGACCGCATGGAGAGCATCAGCGTCCACGCCGACAACGGCATCTACAACGTCCAGGGGGCCTACGACCTGTTCCAGTACCAGGATATCGTCCGCCAGAAACTGGAGAAGGTAGGCCACCGGCTGATCGAAGTCTCGGAATTCCTCATCGCCAACCTCAATCCGACCCAGCCGGATACCCGGCATTCCGCCTCCGCCGGCCGGGACATCCTCGAGCGGCGCGCCCAGGACGCCGACCTGACCAAGGGCGAGACCGACTCCGTCATCGCCGAGTTCTTCGCCAAGATCCGATCGGCCAGGGCCGCCAAGTAGGTGGCCACCGGACCGGGACATCCTGGCATCATGGTTGAGACCCAGTCTTTTCCCGGGAGTCGCTACATGGATCTGGTTAAAAAATGGAGCCTTCTGCTCACCGTGAGCTGCCTGTTGGGGGCTCAGGCCGTAGATGACCCAGTCATGAAGGCGCGGTCCCAGCGTTCCCAGGCCCAGGGCATCGAGGAATCCGATCTTCCACCAGTTCCCCGGGGCGTGGTGGAACCGCCGCCGCTGCCTCCTCCGGAAACCCATGCCAAGGATTCGCCCCACGCCCAGGCGACCAAGACCGCCCGTCGTCGCGGCGGCAAGGTCCGCGCCGTGAGCGAGGCTCCCGCGGAGAGCGAGCCTCGCGCGGCGAGTCCGGCGCGCGCGGGAAGCGCGGCGAGCCCGGCGCGAACCGGAAACGAGGTGCGCGCCGGTCGCAAGGTCCGTTCCGCGGGCAAGGTCCGTCCCGGGGGCAAGGCCCGCGCCGCCAGGCCGGGCAAGGCCGCTCCGGAAGCGAAGTTGAATACGGCCCAGAAACCCAGGGCCGTCAAACCGTCCCGGCCGGCAGGCAAGGCGCCCCGGCCTTCCCGCAAGCGGGCGAAAGCGTGAGCGTGACCTCATGAAGCCAGTGATCAAGAATCATCGCAAGTTAGCCATAATAATGGCCGGTGGCCGGGGCACCCGGTTCTGGCCGCGGTCCCGGGGCAAGCGCCCCAAGCAGTTCCTGACCATGGTGGGAGACGAGTCCCTGCTGCACCAGACGGTGCACCGGCTGGACGGGGCGTTCCTGCCCGAGGACATCTTCGTGCTCACCACCGAGGAACTGGCCGCGGAGACCCGGAGGATGCTGCCGGAGCTGCCGCCGCAGAACGTGCTGGTGGAGCCCGAAGGGCGCAACACGGCCCCCTGCCTGGCCCTGGCCCTGGTCACCATGGAGCAGCGGGTTCCGGACGGAGTGATGGTGGTGCTCAGCGCCGATTCCTGGATCGGTGACCGGGCCCAGTTCCTGCGGGACATCGACACGGCCGTGACCCATGCCGCCGAGAAGCGCGACCTGGTCACCTTCGGCATCCGGCCCACCTACCCGGAAACCGGCTACGGCTATATCGAGACCGAAGGCGAGGGCGCCGTGCTGGGCGTGACCTCGTTCCGGGAAAAGCCCACCTTCGAGACCGCCGTGACCTACCTGGAATCCGGCCGGCACTACTGGAATGCCGGCATGTTCGTCTGGACCCTCCAGGATTTCCGTTCGGAGCTGGTTCGCCACTGCCCGGAGATGCTGGCGCCGCTGGACGAGTGGGTGGCTTCCGGAGCGAGGCCGGAGGCCCTGTCCCAGGCCTATGGCCGGCTGCCCAAGCAGTCCATCGACTACGCGCTGATGGAGAAATCCGACCGGGTGGCGGTGGTGCCGGCGCGCTTCCGCTGGTCGGATGTGGGCTCCTGGCCCGCGGTGGTGGAGTTCCACGAGGCCGATGGCTCCGGCAACGTCATCATCGGCGACGCCATCCTGCTGGAGTCCACCAACTGCGCGATCTTCGGCGGACAGCGGCTCATCGCCGGCACCGGGCTGGCCAACCTCATCGTGGTGGACGAGCCGGATGCCCTGCTCATCTGCCGCAAGGACCGCGCCCAGGACGTCAAACTGATCGTCGATCAACTCAAGGCGTCGGGGCGGGAAGACCTGCTCTGACCCATTCCGCCAAGGACCCGCCATGACCAGCAAACCCGCCAGCATCCATGTGGACAAGCCCTGGGGCAGTTTCGACCAGTTCGTGCTCAACACCCCCTGCACCGTCAAGATCCTCACCTGCAACCCGGGCCAGAAGCTGAGCCTCCAGCGTCACCGCCAGCGCAACGAGCTCTGGGTCGCCCTGGACGCGGGGGTGGTGGTGGAACTGGACGGCAAGATCCTCACCCCGGACAAGGGCGCGGAGATCTGGCTTCCGGTGGGCAGCACGCACCGGCTGAGCTGCGCCGGTTCCGGGGCCAACCCGGTGCGCGTGCTGGAGATCAGCCTGGGCACCTTCGACGAGAACGACATCGAGCGGCTGGAAGACGTCTACGGCCGGAGCTGAACCTGCCGGTGCCCGAGCACGGTGCCGTAGGCAACCCCCACCACCGTGATCAGCACCCCGGCCAGCCCGAACCCGCTGATGGCCTCCCCCAGCATCGGCACCGCCATGAGGTAGGTGACGATGGGCAGCAACTGGAGCCAGACGGCCGCCTCGGGCACCGAGAGGCTGCCGTAGGCCTCGGCCATGAGCCACTGTCCCCCCAGCGCCGCCAGGCTCATGAGCAGGGCCACCAGCCAGGGCACCAGGGCCCGGGGCCAGGGGCTCAGGGCGAAGGGCGCCACCACCACCAGGCCCACCAGGCAGAAGTAGAAGAAGATCGTGGCCGTGTTGGTGGTGGGGCGCATGGAGCGCATGGCGATCGCGCTGGTGGCCGCGAAGAAGGCCGCCGCCAGCGCCGCCAGTTCGCCCCGGCCCAGGCCGATGGCCACCTTGCCCTGGCCCAGCACCAGCACCACCCCCAGCGAGGCCAGCAGCACCGCCAGGAACAGGTGCACCGTGGGCCGTTCCCGGAACACGAAGATGGACATGATGACCGCGAACACCGGGAACAGGTTGTAGATGATCCCCGCCTCCCCGGCATGGATGTGGGCCAGGGCGTCGAAATAGAGCACCACCACCAGCCCGCCCGTGATGCCGCGGGTGACGAGCATCCAGTAGTTGCTGGGGGCATGGAGGTGGGGCCAGATGCGGAAGGCCACCAGGCATACCGCGATCCCCACCACGAAGCGCAGCACCGACAGGTGTCCCGGCGTGAAGCCCATGCCCGGCTGAGTCAACTTGCGCGCCAGCACCGCCATCAGCCCGAAGCACAGCGCCGACCCGACCAGGGCGGCCCGGGCCAGCATGGGGTGGGGGGAAGCGGGGGAAGGCATGGAGCCATCACAGCATGAATGCAGGATGATTTCACCCCGACACGACAAAACAAAGGCGGTGGGTGTTGCCCTGTGGGTAAAAACCGGGTAAGCTGGCAGGTGAGGTGTTCCTCCATCACCGCCCTAGGCGCTGCTGGAACCAGGAACTTCCCGCCACCTACAGTCCCACCACCTTGTCCAGTCCCCGTTCTGGGGACTCCCGCAAAAGAAACCCCACCAAACTTATCCCTCCAAAACTTCCTTCACGAAGCGCCCCCGCCTCGGGGCGTTTCACT
>JARLGP010000009.1 GCA_031292735.1 Holophaga sp. | reverse complement strand
GTATCCAACTCGCTGCCCTCGATGATCTTCCGAGGTCTCCCCGGTTTCCTTTTCTGCTCTCGGTCCATGGGCATCCTCCCCGATGGACCTTTTTCTCATGGATTCGAGACAAGTCAAGTTAATTCGCAGACACCCTCTAAGGCCCAGGCACGATGAAATGGATCGACTCGGAATGAAGGGCGTGTCCCATCATTCCAGGGTCGGCTTCGGTCAAACGAACATTCCCGGGCGCTGAAGGCTCGTTTGGCCGGGTGGAATCCCCTGGAACCGGCCGTCGCCATCGCCATCGAGTCTCATTTCAACATGAAATATTACAATTGATGCATTTTGATTCTCAATTATACTTGAGAGGTGTCCATTCCGGATCTCTGGTGAAAGCCGTGGTGAATGCAGCCGAGGAGAAATCCCGAGTGGCGGTCACTTCGGTGGTGGCCGCTGTGGTGCTCACCCTGGCCAAGATCGGGGCGGGGCTGTCCACGGGCAGCCTCGGCATCCTGTCGGAAGCAGCCCACTCCGCGCTGGATCTCGTTGCGGCGGTGATGACCATTTTCGCCGTGCGCGCCTCGGCCAAACCCGCCGACGAGAATCACCCATACGGACACGGGAAGTTCGAGACCGTTTCCGCCCTGTTTGAAACCATTCTGCTCCTGATCACCTGCCTCTGGATTGTCCGCGAGGCGGTGCTGCGGATGTTCTTCCAGGCTTCCCCTGTCCAGTGCACCATGACCGGTTTCCTCGTGATCATGGGCTCCATCGCAGTGGATTTCGGACGGTCCCGAGCGTTGTTGAGGGTAGCCCGCAAATACCAAAGCCAGGCACTGGAAGCCGATGCCCTGCATTTCTCGACCGATGTGTGGTCCTCCGCCGTCGTGGCGCTGGGGCTGGGAATGGTCTGGACCGCCGAACGGTTTGGCGTTCCCTGGCTGGCCAAGGCGGACGCCATAGCGGCATTAACTGTTGCTGGGATCGTCGTCAGCGTCTCCCTGCGATTGGGCCGGAAGACCCTGAATGACCTGCTGGACTTCGTACCTGCCGGTCAGGCCCAAAGGATCCGAGAAAGGATCCTGACCGTGCCAGGCGTGATGGCGGTCCGCCGACTCAGGCTTCGTCGCAACGGAGGAGAATGGTTTTCGGACGTGACCATCGAAGTATTCTCGGGTCTCTCCTTCCAGGAATCTCATGCGGTGGCGGATGCCGTGGAGGAGGTCATGCAGACCATCCTGAAAGGAGCCGATTGTGTGGTTCACGTCGAGCCTTCTTCCTTCGTTCCGCCCATTCAAGAGACTCATGGCTCGGTACGAAGGAAGGGCTGAATCCATCTCGCTTTCCAGAGGCTCGTGAATGGCCTCCGCCGGAACGCTCACCCATGGGCGTCCGATGGGTTGCTAGGCCTTCCGGGGATGGTCCTCCCGGAACTGCCGCAGCCGGGTTTCCAGCAGCGGGAACTGGGCCCGGGGGATCAGCGACGTGCAGGCGCGCAGGCCCTCGGTGCGTTCGCTGCCGGTGGTGTCCAGGGTGATGGCGCTGACGCCGTAGCGCAGCAGTTCGTTCAGCAGCTGGCCGCCGGTCAGGCCCGGGTAGGCGAAGGTGAAGTAGAAGCCGTCGGCCACCGGCTGTTCCAGGTCCCGGTCGTAGACGATCTGGAAGCCGTTCTCCACGAACAGCCGCTTCATCACCTTGGCCTTTTCCCCATACTCGCGGGTGATGGCCACGAAGTCCACCTCGCCGTCGTTCACCGCCTTGAGCATCGCCGCCAGGGCGCACTGGGCCGAGTGGGAGGTGCCGGAGGACAGGGCGTAGATGGTGCCGAACAGCAGGGCGTAGCCGAACTGGTCGGAGTTGTAGTAGCGCCGGAGATCGGGGCTGCGCATGGTCCAGACCTTCTCGCCCACCAGCATCGCCCCGATCCGCTCGCCGGCGTAGCTGAACGCCTTGGAGCTGGAGATCAGCAGGATGTAGTTGTCGGTGTACTTGGCAACGGTGGGCTGGTACGGGGGCTGCCCGGGCTTGCCGTAGTCCTTGCGGAAATCCATGCCGAAGTAGGCCAGGTCCTCGATCACCACCACGCCGTACTGGGTGGCCAGCTCGCCGATGGTGCGCAGTTCCTCCTCGGTGAGGCAGATCCAGGACGGGTTGTTGGGGCTGGAATACAGGATCGAGGAGACCTTGCCGTCCTTGAGGCAGGACTCCAGCTTGGCCCGCAGCTTGGGCCCGCGGAAGTCATACATGTCGAACGACCGGTAGCCGTGGCCCAGCAGCTTGCACTGCTGCTTCTGCACCGGGAAGCCGGGATCCAGGAACAGGGTGCCCTCCCGGTCGGCCCACATGCGGTTGACGGTGAGGAAGCAGGCCATGCCTCCCATCATCGAGCCCACGGTGGGGATGCAGTACTCGGGATTCACCTCCAGATCGAGGTACAGCTTGGCGAACCGGGCGATCTCCCGCTTCAGCGGCGCGGTGCCCTGGATATCCGGGTAGATGGCCGCCACGCCGTCCTTCAGGGCCTGGATCTGGGCATCCACCCCCACCTGCAGCGCCGGCAGGCCGGGAATGCCCATCTCCATGCGCACGAACTTCTCGCCGGAGGCCGCCTCGATCTGGTCCACCAGTTTCTTGATCTCGCGGATGGAGGCCTGGGCCAGGTCCTTGAGCCCGCTGGCCGCCAACCGCCCGCGCACCACCTCCGCGTTGATGGGCGTCTGCTTGTTTTCCATGGAATCCCCTCGCTGATGCGGCCGGCGCGGGCGTTCCCCGCCCGTTGGCCTGGCTCCTGACATAAATGAGATTAATGACTTGAATGACCCTTTGAGGATTGCACCGCGGCCGGGGGAGTCAAGGAGATCGGTCACAAGTCCAGGGCGAACTGGCCCATCTTGGCCTGGATCTCCTCCATGTTGAACGGTTTCGGGATCACCCCCACCCGGGGCTGCCGGAAACAGTCCCAGGCTTCGATGCCGGGCTGCCCGGACGAGATCAGGATGGGCACGTCCGAAGGCAGGGCGCGGATCTCCTCCAGGGTCTGCAACCCGCTCATCCGGGGCATGTTCTGGTCCAGGATGACCAGGTCGGGGCTCCCCTCGCGGCGCAGTTCCAGCAGGACCGCCTCGCCGCCGGGGAAGGCCTTCACCTGGCGCACCCCGGCCTTCTTGAGCATCCGGGTCATGAGGAAGCGCACATCCTCGTCGTCGTCCACCAGGAAGACCCTCATGGCGCCCAGGGCGGGCATGGCCGGGTCGGCCGGCACGCTGGGCTCCGGCCGGGGAATCCGGGGGAAGCCCATCCGCACCCGGGTGCCTTCGCCCGGTTGGCTGGCGATGTCGATGGTGCCGCCGTGGGCCTTGATCACCCCGTAGGCCACGCTCAGCCCCAGCCCCAGGCCCTGGCCGGTTTCCCGGGTGGTGTAGAAGGGCTCCAGCGCGTGGGCCAGGATTTCCGGGGTCATGCCGGCCCCGCTGTCCTCCACCAGGAGTTCCACCCGATCGGGGCCCGGAACCAGGGTGCGGAACACCAGGGTTCCCCCGTCCGGCATGGCCTCCAGAGCGTTGAGCGCGAGGTTCATCAGGGCATGGCGGATGCTGCCGGAATCGCCGTCCAGCCACACCGGCTCCGGCGCCAGCGCCATGGTGATCTTCAGCCGGTTGCGCGAACCGTTCTCCAGCAGCCCGCACAGGTCCTGGATCAGCGCGTGCAGATCGAACGGCGCCCGGCTGGCGAGGGTGGGCTGGGCGAAGTGGATCAGGGACCGCACCACGTCCCGGCCGCGCATGCAGACCCGGACGATGCTCCCGTAGGCCTCCAGGTCGGCGGGGTCGGACGCCAGCTGCTGGCGCAGCGAGGCCGTGCCCATGGCGATGGCCAGCACGTTGTTGAGGTTGTGGGCCAGGCCCGCGGTGAGCACCCCGAGCCCCTCCAGCTTCTGCACCTTGTCCATCCGCTCATCCAGCCGCCGCCGCTCCTGCTCGGCCCGGCGCTGCTCGGTGATGTCCTCCAGCAGCCAGATGCTGCCCAGGGACGGGTCCTTGGGGTCCACGGCCTTGCCCAGGCAGCGCACCGGGATGGCGGTGCCGTCCTTGCGGACCATGTCCAGAACCTTCTCGAAGACCAGCCCATGGGCCAGGGCCGGGTAGGACTCCAGGCCCTGCTGTTCGTAGATCTCGTCGGAGGCGTACAACGCCCGGGCGGACATGCCCTCCATCTCCCCCTTGGAATACTGCAGGATCTTCTCGATCTGCCGGTTGGCGAAGACGTGTCGCCGCTCGATCACCCTCAGCAGGCCGAAGGGGGCGTGGTCCAGGATGAAGTTGAGGTCATGGCTGGTCTGGGTGAGCTGGGCGGTCCGCTGTTCCAGGTCCAGGGTGCGCTCCTGCACCTTCCGTTCCAGCGACTCGTTGGCCTGGCGCACCTGGTTGAACTGCCCGCACAAGGCGTCGGCCATGAGCTTGAAGTTGTAGATGAGCTGGTTGGTCTCGTGGATGTGGCTGGCCGGCCAGGGCGGCGCGGCGCCCTGCTCGGTGAGCTTGTGCGGCAGGTCCCGGGTGAAGTCGTTGAGCTGGGCCAGGGCCCCGGTCATCTGCCGGCTCATGATCTCCGCCACCGCCAGCGACACCAGGAGCAGCGCCAGCACCAGGGCCAGGGCCTTGGAGTAGCGTTTGAACAGGACCTTCTGGAACGGGGCCACGGGCTGTTCCAGGATCAGCTTCCACTCCGCCAGCTCGCCCACGGTGGATTCGGCCACGTAGGAGGAATGGCCCCAGCGCTCCGTGGCCGGGGTATGGGCCGGCATGGCCGGCAGCCACTGGCTGATCCCGTCGCCCAGCGGGGTGGACGTGCCCAGGCCGCGCGGGAGGGGCGCCATGACCGTCAGATCGGGGCAGTTGGTCATGACCACGGTGCCGTTGCGGTCCAGCAGGATGAAGATCGCCGCATTCTCGTCCAGGTGGCGGTTGAGGGTGGCCTGGATCTGTTCCAGGTCCAGGATTCCGGTGACCCTCCCGGCGTACCGACCGCCTTCGAGCACCGGCGCGGCCATGGCGACCACCGGCCTGGGCGCGCCGACCCTGGCCAGCACCACGTCCGAAAGCATGGGCTTGAGGGTGCGATTCAGCACCGGAACCATGCTTTCCTGGAGCACCTGGTCCCCCGGGGGAAAGCATGCGGTGATGGCGGCGTTCCGGTCCTGAACCGCGATCCGCAGGAAATTGCGGTCGGAATGGACGGCCTGTTCCAGGCTCGCGCGCATCTGCCCGGGAGTCCTGGCCGCCGCCAGGTCCGCCAGGGCGGTCACCGTGTGGCTCCGGTTCTGCACCCAGTTGGCCATGATTTCCGTGGTGCGCCGGCTTTCGTGGACCAGGGCCGAGCGGACCCTGCCGTCGGCCAGGCCGTAGTCCCGCCGGCTGCCCGCCGCCAGCAGCACCAGGGTCGGCACCATCACGAATACCGCGAGCAGGATGTAGAGGGTCTCCTTCTGGGAGATCCGCGACCTGCGCGAGCGCACCGCATAGGCCACCAGGATCAGCCGCGCCGCCAGCACGTTGACCAGGCCGTTGGTCATGCTCTTGGCCATGAAGAACAGGGCCATGCTGGTGGAAATGCCCATGACCAGGTGGTAGGTGAGGTAGACCAGCGGCATGCCCAGGCAGATCCAGAACAGCGCGTCCGCCTGGAGGTAGCCGAACGGGCGGTTGCGGTTGCACAGCCCCACCGCCGCCGTCTCGGCGGTCAGGATGACGATGCTGTAGGGGTGGCCCCACACGAACAACAAGGGGAGACTGATCAGCAGCGCCGCCAGGATCCCCCTGCCCAGGCCGAACAACTGCAGCGCCAGCATGGCGAAGATGCTGCCGAACACGAAGTCGGCGCTGATGAACATGGTGAACTTGAAATAGTTGCCGGCCATGCCGGCGGCGATCAGGGCCGCCAGCAGGACGGCTCCGCGCAGCCCCCGGCCGGCGGGGGGGCGGTTTCCGGAACCGGGGGGCTGCATGAATCTAGAAAACATCGTTCACTCCAGATCCAGGGGCAACAGACGCTAGTTCCCGGGCGCACCATGGGGGTACTGGTTCCAGGCCAGCCAATAGAACCCGAAGGTTTCCATGAGCGAGCTGAAATCGGCCAGATCCACCGGCTTCACCAGGTAGCTGTTGGCCTGGCACTCGTAGGCCCGGGCCATGTCGCTTTCGGCGGCCGAGGTGGTGAGGATCACCACGGGGATCCGGCTCAGGGCCGGATCGGCCTTCACGGTCCGCAGCACCTCCAGCCCGTCCACCTTGGGCAGGCGCAGGTCCAGCAGCACCATTCCCGGCAACGGGAACGCCTGGGCGTCCGCGTAGCTCCCCTGGCGGAACAGGTAGTCCAGGGCCGCCTGGCCGTCGCTCAGGTGCACGATGCGGTTGGCCACCCGGAAGTCCTCCAGGTTGCGGCGGACGATCTCGGCGTGGGCCGGCTCGTCCTCCACCAGCAGAATCAGGAATGGCTCGCCGATCATGAGGGTGCTCCCTTCGTCGGATGGTGCGCTGCCAAGGACAGGGGAAACCGGGACCCGATGGCCGGCCGTGCCCCCACAGGGTTCCACAATACGCTGTTCCATGGGCTCAGAAGGTGAACTTCGAGACCGCCGTCTGCAGCTTGTCGGCCAACTGGGCCAGTTCCCGGGCGGCGGTGTTGGTGTCCTCCGCCCCGCGGGTGGTTTCCCGGACGGCGCCGCTCACCGTCGTGACGCTGCGGGCCACGTCGTTCATGCCCTTGGAGGCTTCGGCCGCGTTCCGGGCCACGTCCGCGCTGCCCACCGCCAGCTGGCTGATGTTCTTGGCGATCTCGGTGACGCCCAGCACCGCCTCCTGGACGTTGCGGGACACCTCGTTGGTGCCGGTGGCCGCCTCCTGGACGTTGTGGGCCACCTCGCTGGCCCCCCGGGCGGCCTGGCCCACGCTCTTGGCGATCTCGTTGGTGGTGGCGGTCTGCTCTTCCACCGCGGCGGCGATGGTGCCGGAGATGCTGTTGATCTCGTTGATCACCGAAACGATCTCCTCGATGGCCTTCACCGCTTCCCCGGTGTTGCTCTGCATGCCTGTCACCTGGGTGCGGATGTCCTCGGTGGCGGTGGCGGTCTGCTTGGCCAGCTCCTTCACCTCGTTGGCCACCACCGCGAACCCGCGGCCCGCCTCGCCGGCCCGGGCCGCCTCGATGGTGGCGTTGAGCGCCAGCAGGTTGGTCTGGGCGGCGATGCCCTTGATCATGTCCACCACCTTGCCGATCTCCTGGGCGCTGCGGCCCAGCTTGTCCACCGTCTCGGCGGTGGCGTTGGCGGACTTGGCGGCGCGCCCGGCGACGCTGGCGGCCTGGCCGGAATTCTTGGCGACCTCGTTCAGCGACGCGCTCATCTCCTCGATGGCCGTGGCCACCGAGTTCACGGCGCCGGTCATGCCTTCCGAGCTCTTGGCGATGGTCCTCATGTTGCTGGAGGTCTGCTCCACCGCGGCGGCCACCGTGCGCAGGTTGGCGGTCACCTGTTCCGAGGCGCCGGCCACGGTGTTGGCGTTGGCGCTGATCTGCTCCACCCCGGCGGCCATGGTCTTGACGTTGGCCGAGGCCTGCTCGGTGCCGGCGGCGGCGCTGTTGGCCTGGGTGGTCATGGCCTCCGCGTGGCCGGCCAGGGTGGTGGAGGTGACCGACAGTTCTTCGGAAGAGCTGGCCAGGGTGTGGGCGCTCTGCTGGATCTCCTTGAGCACCTGGGTCTGGGTGCGGATGGTGTCGTTGATGGCCTGGGCCACTTCGGCGAAGATGCCCTGGTAGTGGCCGGTCACCTGCACCGTGTAGTCGTCGCTGGCCATGCGCTGGATCACCGCGTTGGCCTCCACCAGGCCCTGCAGCCCGTCCACGCAGGCGTTGAGGTTGTTCTTGATGGTGTTGAAGTCGCCGTTGTAGGCGGCCTCGATCCGGGGCGGGATCTCGCCCTTGCCGATGCGGTCCACGTAGCTCCCGGCCAGGTTGAGCGGCCCGATCACGGCGTCCAGGGTCTCGTTCAGGCTTTCCAGGAGCAGGGCGTCCGCCCCGGAAAAGCTCCGCGCGTCGGCCCGGGCGGCCAGGTCGCCGTTCTGCACGGCGCGGTTGACCCGGTGCATCTCCTCCGCCAGCCGGGCGGGTTCGTCGTCCAGCACGGCCGCGGCCCTGGGAGAGGAGGTTCTGGGGGTGGTTTTGACATTGGCCATGGTTTGGCTCCTTGGGTGAAATGGGAAAGGATGGTCCAGCGATCAGTTGCCGTGCAGTACGCCTTCCAGGTCGAGCAGCGCCAGCAGGCCGGAATCGGCCTGGAGCACGCCGGCCAGCAGCTTGCCCTCGGCTTCGCTCACGTTGGCGGGGGCCGGCTTGGTCTGGCCCGGGTCGGCCTCCACCACGTCGCCGATGCCGTCCACCAGGAAGCCGGCCATGGCCTCCCCGGCGCCGGCTTCGGCGGAGCGCTCCCGGGCCCCGGCCGGGGCTTCCCCGCCGGTGAGCACCACCACGTGGGATTCCAGGGGATCCGGGCGGTCCCGGATGCCCAGCCGGACCGCCAGGTCGAGGATGGTCACGATCTGGCCGCGCAGGTTGATGAGCCCGCGCACGTGGGGGGGCGCCAGGGGCACCGGGGTGATCTCGCAGGTGCGGATGATCTCCCGCACCGAGAGGATAGGCAGGCCGAAACAGCGGCCGCCCAGGAAGAAGGTGGAGTACTGGGTCATGGTTTGCCTCCGGCGGCGGCCTGGGCCACCTGGATGGGATCCAGGAACAGGGTCATGCGGCCCTGCAGCAGCGCCGAGCCCAGCAGGCCCGGCCCCTGGAACGCCACCGGGCTGAGGTCCGCTTCCACATCCAGGGCGTCGATGATGGTGGTGATCAGGATGCCTCCCACGTTGCGTCCGGAGGCGGCCTCGGTGTACGGGATCACCAGGAAGAACTCCTCGGCCTCCGGGCTCAGCGGGCTCACCGCCAGGTGCCGGTCGAGCCGGATCAGCGGCAGGCTTTCGCCGCGGTACTCGATGTATTCCCGGTCGCCCATGCGCTCGATGGAGGATGCCCGGATCTGCTCCAGGCGCAGCACCTTGTCCTGGTCCACGGCGAACCGCTCGCCGCGCCCGGATTCGAACAGGATCACCGAATGCCGGCGCGAGGCCCGGAGCGCCAGCCGGCGCTGCTCCTCCTCCTGGCGCTTGCGTTCCTCGGCCCGCAGGTCGGAGAAGTGCAGGTTGGCCTGGGCCGCCAGCCCCGCCGAATCCAGGATCAGGATGACCCGGCCGTCGCCCAGGATGGTGGTGCCGGAAAAGCAGGCCAGGCCTTCCAGGAACTGGGAGACCGGCTTCACCACGATCTCCTCGAAATCGTGCAGCTGGTCCACGATGATGCCGAACAGGCTCCCGCCCAGTTGGAGCACCACCACGTGGTAGTCGCCGTGCCAGTCCAGGCGCCGCTCCGGCCCCTCCCGGGGGCCGGAGCCGCGCCGGTCGGCCAGGGTCACCCGCCGGTCGGGCAGCTGCTCCTCGCCGCCCGGCGGGCTGAAGCGCCGGGGGATCTCCAGCACGTCGGCCAGGCGCACCAGGGGCAGCAGCTTGTCGCGCAGCCGGAGCACCTCCGCGCCCTGGATGCGCTCCACCCGGGCCTTGACCTCCTCGGCCCGGACCCATACCAGCTCCACCACGTCCATCTGCGGGATGGCGAAGCGCTGGCCCTGCACCCCCACGATCATCGACGGCATGATCGCCAGGGTGAGCGGCAGCCGCAGCCGCACCGTGGTGCCCATCCCGGGCTGGGTGTCCAGGTCCACCGTGCCGCCCAGCTTCTCCACGTTGGTGCGCACCACGTCCATGCCCACGCCCCGGCCGGACAGCTCGGAAACCTGGTCCACCGTGGACAGCCCGGGCGCGAACACCAGGTTCACCCGCTCCCGGTCCGACAGGGCCTTCTCCTGGGCCGCGGTGATCAGCCCCTTCTCCACCGCCTTGCGGGCCACCCGCCGGGGATCGATGCCCCGGCCGTCGTCCTCGATGGCGATGTTCACCTGGCCGCCCTCGTGGTAGGCGTTCAGCACCAGGTGCCCGGTGGGGTCCTTGCGCGCCTTCACCCGCTCCGCGGGCAGTTCCACCGCGTGGTCGACGCCGTTGCGGATGAGGTGGGTGAGCGGGTCGGCCAGCAGCTCCACGATGCTCTTGTCCAGCTCAACGTCGCTGCCGCGCAGCTCCAGGTCGATCTGCTTGCCCAGCTGGCGGGACAGGTCGCGGACCATGCGCGGGAACCGGTTGAACAGGGTGCCGATGGGCTGCATGCGGGTCTGCATGGCGGCTTCCTGCAGCTCGGTGGTCACCTGGTTGATGTTCTGGAGGATGTCGGCCAGGCCCGGAAAGGCCTGGGCGTGGGGGCTCATGGTGCGCAGCAGCTGGTTCCGGCCCAGCACCAGCTCGCCGGCCAGGTTCATGAGCTTGGTCAGCAGCCCCACCCGCACCCGCAGGGTGTCCACCGCCACGTCCCTGGCCCTGCCCGCGGCCGGCTCGGCGCCCTCGGCTTCTGGATGCTCCTCCGGCGCTTCCGCCGGAGCGGCGGGGGCGGGCGCCTTGGGCGGCAGCGCCGCCAGATCCAGGGGCGCGGGCGCCCTGGGCGGCAGCGCCGCCAGGTCCAGGGGCTCGATCTGCTCCTGGGGCAGCTTGAAGGCCAGCGCCAGCAGGTCCGGTTCCAGCACCGTGGCGAACAGCACGGTGACGCAGAGGTCCTGTTCCAGGCAGTCGTCCAGGTTGCCGATGGCCGCCAGGTCCAGGAAGGCGTTCATCACCTGGCCCACCGAGGTGGCGTTCTTGAGGAAGGCCAGCGGTCCGCCCCAGCTGCGGTCCACATCCCGGTGCAGGTAGGCCCGGGCGTTGTAGATGGTCATGCCGCGCTTCTGCACCGAGCGCACCGATTCCGCGTCCAGCTCGAAGCTCCGGCCCTTGGCGCTGCCCTGCACCCGGCTGTCCACCGCCACCCCGCCGCCCTCCAGGATGGCCTTCAGCCGGGCCAGTTCCGGGCCGAACGGCACCTGGTCGCTGGCCTGGATGTCCTCGAGCATGGCGCGCAGCCGGTCCAGGCTGGTGAGCAGGGCGTCCATGAGCTCGGGGGTCACCGCCATGGCCCGGTCGCGCACCTGCATGAGCACGCTTTCCATGATGTGGCTCAGCGACTTGATCGCCTCGAAGGCGAAGAAGCCTGCGCCGCCCTTGATGCTGTGGATGGCCCGGAACACCCGGTTGATCACCTCC
>JARLGP010000057.1 GCA_031292735.1 Holophaga sp. | reverse complement strand
CCACGTGCTGCCCAACATCGTCACCCCGCTCATCGTCCAGGCCACCTTCATCTGCGCCTCGGCGGTGATCTTCGAGGCCTACCTGAGCTTCCTGGGGGCCGGCACCCCGCCGGAGATCCCCAGCTGGGGCAACATGATCGCGGAGGGCCGCGCGGTGGTCCAGCTGGCCTTCCACATCATCCTGTATCCCGGGCTGTTCCTGGGCTTCACGGTGCTTTCCATCAACCTTCTCGGCGACGGCCTGCGCGACCTGCTCGATCCGCGAATCGCCCGCCGCCTGTAGGGAACCCGCCATGGACACCGCCCCACTGCTCGAAGTCGACAACCTGAAGGTCTATTTCGCCAACCGCGACGGCATCTTCCGCGCGGTGGACGGCATCTCGTTCACCCTGGACCCGGGCGAGACCCTGGGCATCGTCGGCGAATCCGGCTGCGGCAAGAGCGTGACCGCCATGTCGGTGCTGCGCCTGATCCCGTCGCCGCCCTCGGTGGTGGCCGGCGGCGCCATCCGCTACCGGGGCACCGACCTGCTCCAGGTGAGCGAGCAGCGCATGCGCGACATCCGCGGCAACGAGATCTCGATGATCTTCCAGGACCCCATGACCTCGCTCAACCCGGTGCTCACCGTCGGCGAGCAGATCGCCGAAACGGTGGTGCTGCACCAGCACCTGGGCAAGCGGGCCGCCTGGGACCGCGCGGTGGAGATGCTGCAGCTGGTGAATATCCCCGACCCGGCCAAGCGCGCCAAGGAGTACCCGCACCAGTTCTCCGGCGGCATGCGCCAGCGCGGCATGATCGCCCTGGCGCTGGCCTGCAACCCCAACGTGCTCATCGCCGACGAGCCCTCCACCGCCCTGGACGTGACCATCCAGGCCCAGATCATCGACCTCATGCTCAAGCTCAAGGAGGAGTTCGGCACCGCGATCATCATGATCACCCACGACCTGGGGGTGGTGGCGGAGACCTGCGCGCGAGTGCTGGTGATGTACGCCGGCCGCAAGGTGGAGGAGGCCCCGGTGGCCGACCTGTTCAACGCGCCGCTGCACCCCTACACCCAGGGCCTGCTGGCCTCCATCCCCAAGCTCGACCTGGGCGGGGCCCACCAGGCCCGGAAGCGGCTGGCCGAGATCCCCGGCATGGTGCCTTCGCTGCACGAGCCGCTGCCGGGCTGCAGCTTCGCGCCCCGCTGCCCCAGGGCCACCGCCCAGTGCCGGGAAGCGGTCCCGCGGCTGGAGCCGCACGGCCCCGGGCACACCGTGGCATGCTGGAAACCGGGGGCGGACGCGTGACGACCGAAGCAGGCATTCCCTTGCTGGAAGTGAAGGGGCTCAAGAAGTACTACCCCGTCGCCGGCGGCTGGTTCGGCGGCGCCGGCAAGCAGGTGCGCGCCGTGGACGGCATCTCGTTCCAGCTGGAGCGGGGCAAGACCCTGGGCATCGTGGGCGAATCCGGTTGCGGCAAATCCACCGCGGCCAAGACCATCATGCGGCTCCTGGAACCCACCGCCGGCCAGATCCTGCTGGACGGCCTGGACGTCACCGCCATGTCCAAGTCCGCCTTCCGCCCCCACCGCAAGGATGTCCAGATCGTGTTCCAGGATCCCTACGCCTCGCTCAACCCGCGCATGGCCTCGGGCGACATCGTCGCCGAGCCGCTGCGCAACTTCGGCGTGGGCCGGGCCGAACGCAACCGGCGGGTGGCCGAGCTGTTCGACCGGGTCGGGCTGCACCGGGAAGCCCTGGCCAAGTTCCCCCACGAGTTTTCCGGCGGCCAGCGCCAGCGGCTGGGCATCGCCCGGGCCCTGGCCCTCAACCCCAGACTCATCGTCTGCGACGAGCCGGTGTCCGCCCTGGACGTGTCCATCCAGGCCCAGGTGATCAACCTGCTCATCGACCTGCAGGACGAACTGGGCATCTCCTACCTGTTCGTGGCCCACGACCTGGCCGTGGTCCAGCACATCTGCGACCGGGTGGCGGTGATGTACCTGGGGCGGATCGTGGAGCTGGGCGACTGCCACAGCCTGTTCGCGGACCCGCGCCACCCGTACACCCAGGCCCTGCTGTCGGCGGTGCCGGTGCCGGACCCGGCCAAGGCCAGGCGGCACATCATCCTCAACGGCGATGTGCCGAGCCCCATCGCGCCGCCCTCCGGGTGCCATTTCCACACCCGGTGCCCGCTGGCCACCGAGCGCTGCCGGGTGGAGGCGCCGCTGCTGCGGCCCGCCGGAAACGGCTCGGAAGTGGCCTGCCATCTCGATCTGCCCTGAGGGCGAAGCTCAGCCGCTGACCGCATCCAGGTGCCCGGCCCGGCCCCCCAGCCCGGGGCCGGGCCTTGGCCTGGGCAGATTTCCATTGATCAACCCAACGTATTTGATAATATTTACTGGAATACTAAACAAGGAGCCCGCCATGACCACCCATCGCTTCGCGCACCTGTTGGCCACCGCGGTCCTTCTGGGCCTGATGCCTTGCGGGCTCCAGGCCCAGTCCAAGGACCCCATCCTGATCGGGGCCAGCGGGCCGCTCACCGGCCCCCAGGCCCAGTACGGCCAGGCCTGGAAGAAGGGCTTCGACCTGGCCCTGGAAGACATCAACGGCTCGGGCGGCATCAAGGGCAGGCCCCTGCAGATCGTGTTCACCGACACCCAGAACGACCCCAAGCAGACCGTGGCCACCGCCCAGAAGTACATCGCCAACCCCAGGATCGTCCTGGCCACCGGCGACTTCAGCTCCACCTCGTCCATGGCGGCCAGCGCGCTCTACCAGCGGGCCGGGCTGGTCCAGCTGGGGTTCACCAACTCCAGCCCGCTGTTCACCAAGGGCGGCGACTTCATCTGGTCCAACGCCCCGTCCCAGTCCCTGTCGGCCCCGGCCCACGCCGCCTACGTGCGCGACCTGGGCCTCAGGAAGGTGGCGGTGTTCCAGCTGAATTCCGACTGGGGCAAGGTCACCGGCGACCTCACCGTGGCGGCCCTGGCCAAGTACGGCGTGCAGGTCACCGACCGCGAAACCTACCTGCCCGACGAAAAGGATTTCAAGACCATCATCACCAAGGCCAAGGCCACCGGGATCGACGGCTTCGTCCTGGTGTCCTACGTGAACGACGCGACCCTGCTGGTGCAGCAGATCCGCGGCCAGGGCAGCAACCTGCCCATCGTGACCAACAGCTCCCAGGCCACGGTGGACTTCCCCAGGCTGGGCGGGCTGGCCACCGAAGGGGTCTACGTCGCCGGCGACTTCTTCCAGGGCGACCCCCGGCCCGAAGTGCAGACCCTGGCCCGCAAGTGGCGGGCGAAGTACCACGAGGACCTCGAGTACTACTCGGTGCAGGCCTACGACTCGATCAAGCTGGCCGCGGCGGTGATCGCCCACGGCGGGCCCGACCGCACCGCGGTGCGCAATTCCTTCGCCCAGATCAAGAACGTGCCCAGCGTGGTCTACGGCAGGATCACCTTCGACCCCGGCACCCGGCGGGTGAGCGAATTCCTCGGCGCCCGGCTGGTGGTGAAGAACGGCAAGTTCTCCGTGTGGACCGGGAAGAAGAAATAGCCGGTCGGCGGACAGGAGAAGCATGAACAGCGTGATTTCCCTCTGGCTGGCCCAGGCGGTGAACGGTCTGGTCCTGGGGAACATCTATGCCCTGCTGGCGGCCGGCCTCGCCCTCATCTTCGGCGTGGCCGAACTGATCAACTTCGCCCACGGCTCAGTGTACATGGCCGGGGCCTACATCGGCTGGCTGCTCATCGCGCAGCTGGGGCTGCCGCTCTGGCTGGCCCTGCCGCTGGCGGCGCTGGGCGGCGCCCTCCTGGGCGTGGTGCTGGAACGGTTCGCGGTGCGCCCGTTCCGGAACTCGGCGCGGATCGCCCCGCTGCTGGCCACCCTGGGCGCCGGGATGATCCTGGACAGCCTTTCGGAGATCATCTTCACCCCCAACCCGCGCTCCTTCCCGCCGGTGCTGCCGGCCTTCCGGTTCAGCATCGGCGGGGTGTCGCTGGGCGTGCTCGACCTGGTGATCCTTTCCGTGTCGGTGACCAGCGCGGCCGGGCTCTTCCTGTTCCTGAAGTTCTCCCGGACCGGGCGGGGGCTGCGCGCCGCCGCCCTGGACCCCGAGGCGGCTCAGCAGATGGGCGTGCGGGTCAACCGGGTGAACGCCACCGCCTTCGCCCTGGCTTCGGCCCTGGGGGCGCTGGCGGGCGTGCTGATCGGCCTGTACTACAACCAGATCTCCCCCGCCATGGGCTTCCAGGCCGGACTCAAGGGCTTCACCGCCTGCGTCCTGGGCGGCCTGGGCAGCGTCCCCGCGGCCATGGCCGGCGGCCTGGTGCTGGGCCTGGGCGAGAGTTTCGGGGTGGCGCTGTTCGGCGCCTCGGCGCGCAACCTGATCGCCTTCTCGCTCCTGCTGGTGGCCCTGTTCCTGCGGCCCAACGGCCTGTTCAGCAGCGCGAAGCTCGCCGTGCAGGAAGTGCTCACCGGGAGCTTCCTGCCCCAGGCCCGGGCGATCCGGTTCCCCTGGCAGCTGGGGCTGGCCCTGGCCGGCGCGGCGCTGCTGCTGCCCCTGGTGGTGCACGATCCCTACGTGCTGCAGGTGCTCACCAGCGCCTGGATCTCGGCCCTGTTCGCGGTGAGCCTCACCCTGGTGGCCGGCACCGCCGGCATCATCTCGCTGGGCCATGCCGGGCTGCTGGCCATCGGGGCCTACGCCTCGGGGCTGCTCACCCTCAAGGCCGGCTTCAGCTTCCCGGCGGCGTTCGCCGCCGCCGGCTGCATCACCGCCGCCATCGGCACCCTGCTGGTCATGCCGGCCCTGCGCCTGAAAGGCCACTACATCGCCATCGCCACCCTGGGCATCGGCGAGATCGTCAACCAGATCATCCTCAACGCGGATTCGCTCACCCAGGGCACCATGGGCCTGGCCGGCATCCCTCCGCCGCGCCTGTTCGGCAGGGACCTCCTGTCCGCCCTGGACTTCTACTGGCTGAGCCTGGCCGTGCTGATCCTCGGCGCCCTGGTGGTGGCGGCGGTCATGGCCTCCCCCCTGGGCCGCACCGTGCGCGGGCTGCGCGAGGACGAAGTGGCCGCCCAGGCCCTGGGGGTGCGGCCGCTGCGCTACCGTATGGTGACCTTCGCCATCAGCGCCTTCTTCGCCGGGCTGGCCGGAGCGCTCACCGCCCACCTCTACACCTACATCAGCTACGACACGTTCGGCTCCAACGTCTCGGTGCTCGGCCTGACCATGGTGCTGCTGGGCGGCCTGGGCAACATCTGGGGGGCCGTGCTGGGCGCGGTCACCCTTTCCGGCCTGCCCGAACTGCTGCGTTTCACCGCCCAATACCGCTGGCTCGCCTACGGTCTCATCCTGCTGGTGGTCCTGCGGGTGCGGCCCCAGGGCGTGCTGGGCAGCAGATAGGAGCCGGCGTGAACATCCTGGAAGGCATCCGGCTCAACCACCATTTCGGCGGGGTCCAGGCGGTGGTGGACCTGGACCTGGCCGTGCCCGAGGGCCAGACCCTGGCCGTCATCGGGCCCAACGGGGCGGGCAAGACCACCCTGTTCAACCTGCTGGCCGGAACCCTTCCCGCCCAGGAGGGCCGGGTCATCCTGCACGGCAAGGACATCAGCCGGCTCGGCCCGGAGCGCCGCGCGGGCCTGGGCCTGATCCGCAGCTTCCAGCACGGCCGCACCTTCGCCAACCTGAGCGCCGAGGACAACCTGCTGCTGGGCGCCCACACCCGGCGCATGGCCGGCCGGAGCGGCCCGTTCGGCACCCTCGTCGAACTTGCCCAGGCGCTGGTCCCGTTCGGGCCTTTCCGCCGCGAGGAGGCCCGGCTGCGGGCCGAAGCCAGGAGCCTGGCGGAACCCTTCGGCGAACGGCTCGCCCCGTACCTGGACCGCCCGGCCTACAGCTTCTCCTACGCCAACCGCCGGCGCATCGAGATCGCCCGGGCCCTGGCGGCCCATCCCAGGGTGCTGCTCCTGGACGAGCCCACCGCCGGCATGAACCCAGCGGAAACCCTGGAAATGATCGCGTTCCTCAGAACGCTCAAGGACGCCGGGCTGACCATGGTGATCATCGAGCACAAGCTGCCGCTCATCATGCAGTTGTCCGATTCGGTGATCGTGATGGACGACGGCCGCAAGATCGCCGAGGACCAGCCCCAGCGCATCCCGCTCAATCCGCAGGTGATCTCGGCCTACCTCGGGCCGAACCACGGTTCGGGCGGCGGAGAGGAGAGCCATGCCAGCGAACCTGCTGACCCTGAGCGCCATTGACACCTTCTACGGCCCGGTGCAGGTCCACTTCAAGCTGAGCCTGAGGGTGGACGAGGGCGAGATCGTCTGCCTCCTGGGCGGCAACGCCTCGGGCAAATCCACCACCATGAAGATCATCCTCGGCCTGCTGCAGCCCGCCAGCGGCGAAGTGGCCTGGCGCGGCCAGTCCCTGCAGCGGGTGCCCACCGACGGCCGCATCCGCCTGGGCATCGCCAGCGTGCCCGAAGCGCGGCGGATCTTCGCCACCATGACGGTGGACGAGAACCTGCTCATGGGCGCCTACGTCCGCTCCGACCGGGCCGGGGTGAAGCGGGACCGCGAACGGGTGCTGGAGCTGTTTCCCAGGCTGCGGGAGCGGCTGGGCCAGGCCGGCGGCACCCTGTCCGGCGGCGAGCAGCAGATGCTGGCCATGGCCCGGGCGCTCATGAGCAATCCCAGGCTCATCTGCATGGACGAGCCCACCATGGGGCTGTCGCCGCTGTGGGTGGAACGGGTGCTGGACCTGATCCAGACCATCCGCGGCCAGGGCACCAGCTGCTTCATGGTGGAGCAGAACGCGCACCAGGCCCTGGGCATCGCCAACCGAGCCTACGTGCTGCAGAACGGCCATCTTGTCCTGGAAGGCGGAGCCCGCGAGCTGGCCCGCGACCCGCGCATCCGCGACGCCTACCTGGGCGGGGAGCAGATGGCCGCCCTGACCGCGCCAGCTTGACCCGCCCGGCGCCTTTAACAAAGTTTTAATATGTGATCCAGCCTTCCTGACATCGTTTTGATGTCACGTAAATACAATGGAATGGACGAGGTGGTTTTCCGTCCGTTCGGTAACCCGTAAGAAGGAGGCGGCGATGGGCCTTTCCATGTGGGTCGTGTGGATGTTTGTGCTCGGAATTGTGGCCTTGAGCCTATGTTTCATGTTCCTTAAAGCATGCGAAAAGATCTGACGGAAGGGGGGGACAAAGATGATTTATTGCACTGTTGGCCTGGTTGGCTTCCTTTTCATCTACTTGTTCGTGGCCCTGATCCGGCCCGAATGGTTCTGACCCCGGTGTTCCGCAGCCGCTGAAAGGAGTCCATGCGATGATCGTGCAAACCTGGTTGCTGCCCCTCGCCCTGCTGGCCGGGGCGAGCCTGCTCGCGTTTCCGCTGAGCCGGTACTGTGCCTGGATCATGGACGGGAAGTTCCGGCCCCTGCCCGTCGCGGGCTGGGTGGAACGGCGCCTGGACACCGGCCCCCAGGACTGGAAGCAGTACACCGCCGCCCTGCTGGTGTTCAACGTGGTCCTGTTCGTGGTGGGCTACCTGGTGCTGGCGCTGCAGCCGTGGCTGCCGCTGAACCCGGACGGCAAGGGGATGCTGTTCCCCAGCACCATCTTCAACAGCGTGGCCTCGTTCATCACCAACACCAACCTGCAGCACTACGCCGGTGATGTCCACCTGTCCAACTTCAGCCAGATCTTCTTCTGCATCTACAACATGTTCCTCTCGGCCTCGGTGGGGTTCTGCGCCCTGGTGGCGATCATCCGCGCCTTCCGGGGCGATGCGAAAGTGGGCAACTACTTCGTGGACATGTGGCGGGTGGTGGTCTACCTGTTCGTGCCGGCGGCCCTGGCCTTCGGCCTCCTGTTCATGGCCCAGGGCAGCCCCATGACCCTGAAGAGCTCGTACCAGGTGGCCATCCTGGAGCCCGGCGCCATGGGCACCACCGACAAGGGCGAGGCCAAGCGGCAGAGCATCGTGGTGGGACCGGTGGCGGCCCTGGAGTCCATCAAGATGCTGGGCACCAACGGCGGCGGCTTCTTCGGCATGAACGCCGCCCACCCCTACGAGAACCCCACCGGGCTGTCCAACTACTTCAACACCCTGGCCATGATGATCTTCCCGTTCGCGCTGGTGCTGATGTACGGGCGCATGCTGGGCCGGCCCAGGCACGGCCTGGTGATCGGCGGGGTGATGCTGCTGCTCATGGCGGGCACCGTGGTGATGTCGGTCTACTACGACACCCTGCAGCCGAACCCCGGCCTCACCGCCCACGCCGCGGCGCAGACCTTCCAGGTGCCCAACCCCAAGGCCCCGGGCGGGAAGCAGGCGGTGACCCTGTCCGCCGTGGCGGGCCTGCCGGTGGACCAGCACCTGGGCAACCTGGAGGGCAAGGAACTGCGCTTCGGCACCTCCGCCGGCGCCACCTACGCGGCCCTCACCACCGACGTCACCTGCGGCGCGGTGAACGCCGAATCGGACAGCCTCAACCCCATGGCCGGGCTGTCGCCCATGATCGGCATGTGGCTGAACTGCGTGTTCGGCGGCAAGGGCGTGGGCATGATCAACATGCTGATGTACATCATCCTGGGCATCTTCATCGCCGGCATGATGGTGGGCCGGAGCCCCGAGTACCTCGGCCGGAAGATCGGCGCGCGCGAGGTGAAGCTGGCGGTGATCACCATCCTGGTGCACCCGCTGATGATCCTCATGCCCACCGGGCTGTTCTCCGCCACCGGCTGGGGCCTCAAGGCGGTCAGCAATCCCGGCGCCCACGGTTTCAGCCAGATGCTCTACCAGTTCTCTTCGGCCTCGGCCAACAACGGCTCGGCCTTCGACGGGCTGGGGGTGAGCTACGGCTTCGCCCACGGCCTCACCCCGGTGCTCAACGCCATCCCCTGGGACCTGGCCACCGGGCTGGTGATGCTGTTCAGCCGCTACCTGCCCATCATCGCCCCCATCGCCCTGGCGGCCTACCTGGGCGCCAAGAAGGCCGCCCCGGCCGGCCTGGGCACGTTGCGCGACGACACCGCCACCTTCGGCATCCTGGTGCTGGGGACCGTGCTCATCGTCGGCGCGCTGCTGTTCCTGCCGGTGGCCGTGCTCGGCCCCGTGGCGGATCAGCTGGGCCCCTTCCCGTTCGGCGGTTGAACCGAGCATCCCAAGGAGACGAATCATGGCCAATGCTGTCCTTTCTCCCGAAACCGCGCCGGCCCTCGAACCCAGGCGGCAGCGTGCGCGCAAGCCCCGGCCCAGGCGGGACATGGGCCTCCTGGACCGGGACACCGCCCTGCCGGCCCTGAAACAGGCGTTCATCATGCTGCGACCGGACCTGCAATGGAACAACCCGGTGATGTTCGTGGTGGAGATCGGCGCCTTCCTGACCCTCGGCTACATCGCCCAGATGGCCATGGGCGGGGCGGCGAGCCTGGCGCCCATCACCTACTTCATCGCCCTGGACGCGTGGCTGTTCGCCACCGTGCTGTTCGCCAACTTCGCCACCGCGCTGGCCGAGGCCCGGGGCAAGGCCCGGGCCGATTCCCTGCGCAAGTCGCGGCAGCAGACCATGGCCTCCCGGCGCACCGCGAGCGGCGCGCTCGAGCAGGTCTCCTCGGCCGACCTGCACCAGGGCGACGTGGTGGTGGTGGTGGCGGGCCAGATGATCCCCGGCGACGGCGAGATCATCGAAGGGGTGGCCTCGGTGGACGAGTCGGCCATCACCGGCGAATCCGCGCCGGTCATCCGCGAGGCCGGCGGCGACCGCTCCGGGGTGACCGGGGGCACCGGGGTGCTGTCCGACCGCATCGTGGTGCGGATCACCTGCGGACCGGGCGATTCCTTCCTGGACCGGATGATCGCCCTGGTGGAAGGCGCCATCCGCCAGCGCACCCCCAACGAGATCGCGCTCACCCTGATGCTTTCGGCCCTCACCCTGATCTTCCTGGTGGTGGTGGTGCCGCTCTGGCCCATGGCCTGGAACGCCGAGCAGTACATGACGGGCTACCTGGGCCTTCCGGCGCCCCTGAAGAGCCTGGGCACGGACGTCCCGACCCTGATCGCCCTGGTGGTGTGCCTCATCCCCACCACCATCGGCGCGCTGCTGGCGGCCATCGGCATCGCCGGCATGGACCGCGCCATGCAGGCCAACATCATCGCCAAGAGCGGCAAGGCGGTGGAGCTGTGCGGCGACATCGACGTGATCCTGCTGGACAAGACCGGCACCATCACCATGGGCAACCGGCACGCCACCCGGTTCCTGCCGTTCGGCAACCATACCGCCGCGGACGTGGGGCGCCTGGCCGCCCTGGCTTCGGCCGCCGACGAGACCCCCGAAGGCAAGAGCATCGTCGCGCTCTGCCAGGAGCAGTTCGGCGGCGCCGGCCGGATGCCGGCGGACGCCGAGGCCGTGCCGTTCACCGCCCAGACCCGCATGAGCGGGGTGGACCTGGGCGACGGCCGGCAGATCCGCAAGGGGGCCTCCGACGCGGTGCTGGCCTTCGTGCAGGCCCGGGGCGGGCGGGTGCCGGAGGAGCTCACCCGGCTGGTGGACGGCGAGTCCTCCCAGGGCGCCACCCCGCTGGTGGTGGCCGTGGGCGCCGAGCTGGTGGGCGTGGTGGTGCTGGAGGACATCCTCAAGCCCAACATGCAGGCCCGGTTCGAGCGGCTGCGCCGGATGGGCCTGCGCACCGTGATGATCACCGGCGACAACCCGCTCACCGCCGCCACCATCGCCGCCCGGGCCGGGGTGGACGGCTTCATCGCCCAGGCCACCCCGGAGCGCAAGCTCCTCTACATCCAGGAGCAGCAGGCCATGGGCCACCTGGTGGCGATGACCGGCGACGGCACCAACGACGCCCCCGCCCTGGCCCAGGCCGACGTGGCGCTGGCCATGAACGCCGGCACCCAGGCCGCGAAGGAGGCCGCCAACCTGGTGGACCTGGACAGCGACCCCACCAAGCTCATCGAGACCATCGAGATCGGCAAGCAGCTGCTGATGACCCGCGGCTCCCTGCTGACCTTCTCCATCGCCAACGACGTGGCCAAGTACTTCGCCATCATCCCCGCCCTGTTCGCGGGCTCCCTGCCGTGGCTGGCCGCCATCAACGTCATGAACCTGCATTCCCCCACCTCGGCCATCCTGTCGGCGGTGATCTTCAATGCCCTGATCAT
>JARLGP010000056.1 GCA_031292735.1 Holophaga sp. | reverse complement strand
CACCGCCGGGGTGCCGGAAAAATACAGGTGGTGGGCGGTGCCGATGATGCCGCCGCCCAGGAAGATGGCCGAGGCCAGCACCACCGACCGGCCCGCGGTCTCGGTGCGGACCAGCTTCAGCCGGGCGAACAGGAAGGCGATGACCACCGTGGCGAACACCTCGAAGAAGCCTTCCACCCACAGATGGACCACCCACCAGCGCCAGTACTCGGCGATGGCGAGGTTGGTGTGGCGGCCGTAGCCCAGGGCGGCCCCGTAGAATCCGGCGATGGCCACCGAGGCGAGGATGAACATGGCCAGCAGCGAGCGGGTGCCGGGGTTGGGGTCGGCCAGGGCCGGGCGCACCGCCCGCACCACCAGGAACAGCCAGAGCAGCAGCCCGACCAGCAGCACGATCTGCCACAACCGCCCGGTGTCGATGTAGGCGTAGCCGCTGTGCCCCAGGTAGAACCAGGCGGTGCCGGTGCCCAGCCGGTTCATGACGCTCAGCCACTGGCCGGTCATGGAGCCCGCCACCAGCAGCAGCACCGCCACGAACAGGACGTTCACCCCCAGGGCCTGGTAGGGCGGCTCCCGGCCGCCCACGGCGGGGCCGATGTAGAGCCCCGCGGCCAGCCAGGCGGTGGCGATCCACAGGATCCCCAGCTGGGTGTGCCAGGTGCGCGAAAGCACGTAGGGCAGCCAGCGGTCCAGGGGAATGCCGTAGAACCCGCCGCCCTCCACCCCGTAATGGGCGGTGACCACGCCCAGCAGGATCTGCACCAGGATCAGGAGGGAAACCACCCAGAAATACTTCACCGTGCCCCGCTGGGAGGCGGTGGGCCGGGTGCGCAGCAGGGGATCCGCCATGGGCGGCTGGGCGGAATCGGCGTCCTGCTCGTTGTGCCGGCCGGCGTGCCACCAGGCCATGGCGCCGATGCCGGCCAGCAGCAGGAGCACGCTCACCCCGGTCCAGATCCAGGCGTCGCCGGTGAGGGTGTTGCCCACCAGCGGCTCGAACGGCCAGTTGTTGGTGTAGCTGATCGGCTGCCCCGGGCGCTCGGTGCTGGCGGCCCAGGCGGTCCAGAAGATGAAGGCGCATAGCTGGCGCAGCTTCACCGGGTCGGGCTGGGCGCCGTAGGGAATCGCGTAGTCCTTGCGGCCGTGGCTGAACACGTCGGCGAAGTGCGCCGCGGTGGTCCGGATGGCCCCGGCCCGCACCGGATCCACCACCAGCGCGTCCTGGCCGCGGTCGAAGGTGTTGCGCCGCATGAGGATCCTGAGCCGTTCCCGGTAGGCCGCGCGCAGCGGGGACTCCATGGCCTGGTACGGCTTGCCCTGTTCCGCCGTGGCCCAGTGGTCGAGGATGGCGATGGCTTCCCGGTGCAGCCAGTCCGCGGTCCAGTCCGGCGCCACGTAGCTGCCGTGGCCCCAGACGGAGCCCATCTCCATGCCGCCCATGGCCTGCCACACGTTCTGCCCGGCGGCGATGTCGCCGGGCTCGAACACCGCCCGGCCGTCCGGGGTCAGCACCCGGGTCGCCAGGGGCGGCGCGTTGGCCCGGATGCGCAGGCCGATCCAGCCCAGCACCAGGAAGGAAACGGCCATGATGGAGACCAGCAGGATCCAATAGCGGCGCATGGCGGCTCCTGAACGGCAAATGGTTCTGAAAAGAGATTCTGAAAAAGAGACTCAATTGCAAAAAACAAAATAACGGGTTCGCTGCGGAAAGCTACCGGAAAGTTCCCCGGGGGCTGCCGAAAGCGTCGGTGAGCTCGATGGGGCTGACCTCCACCACCAGGTTCCGGACGCCCCGGGCCGGCCGCTTGGCGCCGTGCCAGTGCGGGGCGGCGGGCGCGGCGCCCGGCAGCGCGGTCAGGCACGGGCAGTCGCCCCCGGCCAGGGCGAACGCCCACGGGTGCCAGAGGGCGGGTTCCTGGGCGGCCTCCAGCACGCGCCCGCCATCGCCCGGCTCCATCCCGTGGCTTGCGGGATCAGGGCAGGCGCGGATCAGCTCCACCCAGCCGCCGCAGGGCGGCGGATACGGGTCCTGGGCGCACAGGAGCGGCACCAGGCACGCCTGCCACCCGACCATCGCCAGCCACCGGACAGGCCTCATCCACGTTTCTCCTGCCCCTGGATGAGCCTGAAGCCGGGAAGGTTCCCGGCTCCGTCAATCCTCCTTGCCCTTGCCGCTGCTGGGGATCTCGAAGCCTTCGGCCCGGTACTCGTTGATCTTGTTGCGCACGGTGCGCAGGGCGATGTCCAGCTTCTGGGAACAGTGGGTGCGGTTGCCTTCCAGGGCGGCCAGGGTGGACAGCAGCCAGAACCGCTCCAGCTCGGGCAGGCTCAGGCCCAGGGGGAGCGCCACCAGGGTGCCCAGGGGCACCTCCTGCAGCGGCTGGCGGGGGTCGGCCACCTGGATCCGGGCGCCGGAGGCGGGCTCCGCGGCCATGGGCGCGGGTTCCGGCGGGGCCGGGGCCGGGTCGCTCAGTTCCGGGGGATCCTCGGGCAGACCTTCCATCTGGGCCGGGTCCAGCAGCCAGCGCAGGTCCTTTTCCGTGAGTAAGTTGCTGGGGTTGAGCACCACGCAGCGCTGGATCGCGTTTTCCAGTTCCCGGATGTTGCCGGGCCAGGGGTGCCGGGTGAGGGCGGCCTGGAAGCTGGGCGAAAGCCGGGGGGTGGTGCGGTCGTTGTCCCGGGCGTAGCGCTCGGCGAAGTGCAGGGCCAGCAGGTCCAGGTCGGCCGGGCGCTCCCGCAGGGGCGGCAGGCGCAGGGGGATGACGTTGAGCCGGTAGTAGAGGTCCTCCCGGAACCGGCCTTCCTTCACTTCGGTGACCAGGTCGCGGTTGGTGAGGGCGATGATGCGCACGTCCACGGCGATGGGCCGGTTGCCGCCCAGCCGGTCCACGGTGCGCTCCTGGATCACCCGGAGCAGCTTGCCCTGGAGGCTCAAGGGCAGTTCGCCGATCTCGTCCAGCACCAGGGTGCCGCCGTCGGCCTGCTCGAAGCGGCCGGGCTTGGTGCTGGTGGCCCCGGTGAAGGCGCCCTTCTCGAAGCCGAACAGCTCGGATTCCAGGAGGTTCTCCGGGATGGCGGCGCAGTTGATGGCCACGAAGGCGCATTTCCGCCTGGGGCTGGAGGAATGGATGAGCTTGGCCAGCAGTTCCTTGCCGGTGCCGCTTTCCGCCTGGATCAGGATGGTGGCCCGGCTGTCGGCGGCGCGCCGGGCCAGGGCCAGGGTTTCCGCCAGCACCGGATCCTGGGTGAGGATCACCGGCGCCTCGCCCGGCTCCTCGGCCTTGAGCCGGCCGTCGCTGCTGATGGCCTTGCGCACCGCCTGGACCAGCTCGTCGGGGCTGAACGGCTTGGACAGGTAGTCGAAGGCGCCCAGGCGCATGGCCTCCCGGGCGGTGTCCAGGCTGCCGAAGGCGGTGACCAGCAGGACCGGGAGGCCGGAGTCCAGGGCTTTGAGGCGGGCGGTGAGCTGCAGCCCGTCCATGCCGGTCATGCGCAGGTCCGTCACCACCGCGTCGAAGGCGCCCGGACGGGTCAGCCGCATGGCGTCCTCGCCGCTCCTGGCCTGCTCGATCACGAACCCCGCCCGCTTCAGGCTCAGGGCCATGCCCTCCCGCATACCGGGATCGTCATCCACCACCAGCACCCTCAGGGGATTAGCCATAGTTCATTTCCAATCAGTCAGTTCTACCGCCTTATCGGCCGGCTGGGGGGGGAAGCTGGAGTTTTGCGAGCGGGGCTTGTTCAGCCGCTTGGGGCCCGCGTTGCTGGGCAGCTCCCCGCGCACCGGGTCGCCGTGCCGGGCGATCAGCAGGTACAGCTGGCGCCGGCTCACTCCGAGCCGGTGGGCGGCCTCCACCCGGTTGCCGTAGCTGCGCCGGAGCGCCCGGTGCAGCAACAGCCGTTCCAGCACGTGCAGGTTGGCGGCCAGGTCCTCGGTTTCCAGCGGCAGCGCGGCGCTGTCCAGGTCGTCGGGCAGCTGGCCCAGCAGCTTCCAGCGCACCAGGCGGTTGCGCAGCTCCCGCAGGTTGCCGGAGCAGGGCAGGGCGCCCAGGGCGGGGGGCGGGGCGCCGGCCAGGCCTTCCTCGGCGGCCAGGGCCGCCAGGCAAAGCGGCACGCTGGCGGGGTCGTCCTGCAGGGCCCGCAGGCGGAACGGCAGGCAGCGGGAGGCGGCTGCGGGCATGACTGCGGCCGGGCCCAGGTGGGAGCCCAGGACCCCCTGGGGATGGGCGGCGATCCAGGCTTCCAGGGCGGCCGGGTCCAGCCGTTCGGCGTCGTCCAGCAGGCCGGCGGAGCGCTGGGTGGCCATCCAGGCCGCCACGGTGCTGACCCCGGTGCCGGTCTCGCCGAACACCCACACCGGTTCCGGGTGCCGCAGCAGCGCGCCCAGGGAAGCGCGCCACTGGGTCGAACCGGGGAGGCATTCCATGGGGATCAATGTCAGTTGCTCCGGGGAATCACGAACCCCAGGACCGCCACCACGTGGCAAAGGCTGCCGCCCAGCACGAACAGGTGCCATACGGCGTGGTGGAACTTCAGCCGGTGCCAGCTGTAGAACACCACCCCGAGGGTGTAGAAGAAGCCGCCGGCCAGCAGCCAGACCATGCCCCCGTGCGGGAGGGCCCGCCAGAGGGGCCGGGCGGCGATCATCACCATCCAGCTCATGGCCAGGTACACCGCGGTGGACAGGAACTCGAACCGGCCGGTGAAGAACAGCTTGAAGCCCACCCCCAGAGCCGCGAGCCCCCAGACCACCCCGAACAGGCTCCAGCCCCAGCTGCCGCGCAGGGTGGACAGGCAGAAGGGGGTGTAGGTGCCGGCGATGAGCAGGTAGATGGCGGAGTGGTCCAGGATGTGGAAGATCCGTTTGGCCTGGGGGTTGCGCACCGCGTGGTAGATGGTGGACATGGTGTAGAGCAGCACCAGGGTCGCCCCGAAGATGGCGCTGCCCACCACCAGGCGGGCTCCGCCGTGCATGACCGCCGAGACCGTCAGCAGCACCAGGGCCACCACGCTCAGCACCACCCCCACGCCGTGGGTGATGCTGTTGGCCATTTCCGCTGCGACGCTGTCGGCATGCGGGATGACATCCATGGCGGCTCCTTCCGTCCATTATCGCATGCCCCGTTAAAGCTGCCCTGGTAGTTCAGCTGCGGTAGAACTCCGCCACCAGGTCGAACACCTGGCGGAAGGCCTGGTCCACCGGGGCGCGCAGCGCCTCCCGGGCCGGGAAGGGATCCTCGTGCTGGTACTCATACGGGAAATCCATGCGCTCCACCCGTACCGGCAGGTCCCGGGTGGAGCCCTGCAGGGCGTTGACCACTTCGTACGGCGGAATCACCTTGTCCTGCTCCAGGGGCACCGCCAGCAGGCGCGGCGCCAGTTCCCGGAACCTGGCCTCGCGCTCCTTGCGCATCACCCCGTAGTTCAGCATGCTGCGGAACCGCAGGCCTTCCGGATGCTGGCCGCCCAGGTAGTGGCGGAGCCGGGCGTCGTGGCGCAGGTGGCTCTCCAGGTGCTCCACCACATAGGAGTAGAGGGCGACGTTGGCCTCGCTGTCGAGGATGAACTTGGACACCGGGGACATCCGGTTGAACACCGCGCCCGCGCAGAACAGGCAGAGCCTGGAACGGTCGAACAGGCCTTCGGGATTGGTCATCATGAGGGTCTGGGCCAGCAGGCCGCCCACGGAATAGGCCAGGATGTCGGTGGTGGCGCCGGGGTCGATCAGCGGAATCCGGTCGGCGCGGATCTCGTGCAGCAGCTGGACCACGTCGAAGTAGGTCTCCAGCCCCGACCAGATGAAGCGCTGGGGCCGGGCATGCAGCCGGGTGCTCACCGCCACGTTGGACAGGGAGGCCCCCACCACCTCCGGCCAGGTCTTCTTGCGCTTCTCGCAGACCCGGTGCATGAGCCGGTGGTCGCTCCATTCCGGCAGGGCCCGGTTCATGTGGAAGGCGATGGGAAACAGCACCACGGCCTTGCCGGTGGTGAGCGCCAGCCGATGGGCCCAGGGCAGGTACTTGTGCCACTCCTTTTCGTTGAGGCCGTGGAACAGGAGCAGGATCTCCCGGGCCCGGCCCCGCTGGGCGCCGTGGAACACCGAATAGTTGAATTCGCGGTTCTCCATGACCTGGGAATCATGCAGGTCCAGGAAGCCCGCCTGCGGGTCGATGGCCTCGGCCTCGCTGTCCAGGGCACCGTGGGTGGAACAGGTGTAATGACTCTCTCCAGGCAGGATAAGGCCGTTGTCGGAGGCGAAGTCCAGGTGCGTGGCCCAGAGCCCGTCCCCCAGCTGCACCGGCGGCCCAGGGCGGACGGTGCTCTTGAGAAATCGGTAGAGGTCCAGGTATTCCATAATCTATGACCGCACGAGGAATGGGGAAGGATCTTCTTCAGCCTACCCTCGTGGCCCGGCCACGGCAATACGGACTCCGGCTCGGGGTCTTTCAGTTGACGGTCTTGAAGTCCCGCCCCAGCCAGCCCTTGGCCAGGATCAGCAGCACCGAGGTGAGCATCGCCACCGCCCCGAAGATCAGCCACATGGGCGTGGTGTTGAGCGGGCCCTTGGCCGGGTCCGGGCACCAGCGGGCCAGGGCGGCGCCGGAATAGATGGGCACGAACATCTTGGTGAGGAACCAGGGGAACTGGGCCACCCCCATGTAGGCGCCGGTGCGGCCTTCCGGGGCGATCTCGGCGGCGTACTGCAGGAACCGGGGCTGCCAGATGGCTTCGCCCACGGTCATGACGATGATGAAGGCGAACAGCCCCGGCACCGTGGGCCCCAGGGCCAGGATGAAGGTGGGCGCGGCCATGAGCCCGGTGCCCAGGATCATCATGGAGTAGACCTTGGTCCGGCCGGTGAGGGCGGCCACCACCGGGCAGAACACGAAGATCAGCAGGGGGTTCAGGCTGGTGGCGGCCTCGAACCGGGCTCCCACCCAGGAGCCGGCGAAGGCCCGGTTCACGTACTGGGGCAGCACCAGCCAGTTGTAGGCGAACAGGGTCTGCACGGGGATCAGGCAGAAGATGAAGCAGGAGAACTTGGGATCGGACAGGGGATGGTTGCGGCACCAGCGCACCAGGCCCGCGAAGCCCGCCGACCCGTGCCGGGCCCGGGTCTCCAGGGGGGTGATGGTGGCCGGTCCGGAGGCGGCGGCCTCGACTTTCCGGCTGAGCAGCGCCGCGAAGGCCAGCAGGCCCACGGCGGTGGTGGCGACGTAGAACGCGTAGGCGCCGCGGATGCCGCTGTGCTGGCGGATCGGCGACACGAAGGTGGGCAGCCACGCGCCCAGGTTCATGACCGCATAGAGCATGGCGAAGCCCATGTTGGCGGTGGCGGGGGTGGTGAACCGGCGCACGGAGGCGTATCCGGCCGGGGTATACATGCCGTAGCCGAGCAGGACCAGGAACAGGCCGCCCAGGGCCATCCCGATGAAGGGGCTGAACAGCGCGCCTCCGGCCAGCCCCAGGCGCGGCGCCAGGGCGAGCACGGAGCGGCCCAGGAGCATGAGGGTCAGGGCGATGAGGATGGTGCGCCGCGAGCCCCAGCGGTCGACGTTGCCGCCGAAGAACAGCATGCTGAGGGTGATGCCGGACGTGAGCACGCCCACCATCCATCCGGCGTGCAGGTCGGTGAGATGGCCGTACTCGTTGAAGTACATGGCCAGGTAGATGAGCATGCCGAAGTAGACGAAGCCTTCCAGCAGCATGCTCAGGTAGACCGCCCAGAGCGCCCGGGGGGCCTGGAGCAGATCGAGGAAGGGCTGGACGATGGCCCGGTACGGAGAGGGGCCTTCGGCCGCGGCGGGAGGTTGCGCGGAGGACGCTGCCATAAAAAGTCCTTTGAATGGGTATTTGATAAAAGGTAAAAAGACGGCAAATGGGTGGAGCTTGAAAGTTGAAAATCACCATATGCCAGTTTTTCCGTCACCGCCACCGGAAACCGCGGGGGTTTCCTGCCGGCGGGAGTACCATGGCCCCCTGAACGGTTCCGGAGATGCCCCATGAAGCTGGTGACCTTCCTTTGCAACGGCCAGGAGCGCATCGGGGCGGTCCTCGACGGCGGGGCGGTGCTGGATTTCCACGCGGTCGATCCGCGCCTGGCGGTGGACATGCTGACCCTCATCCGGAAGCAGGATGAGCTCATGCCCCTGGCCCGGGCCGCGGCCGCCCAGCCCGACCGGGGCTGGCTGGCCCCGGGCGGGATCACCCTGCTGGCCCCGCTGCCCCGCCCCGTGGCCATGCGCAACGGCTACGCCTTCCGCCAGCACGTGGCCACGGCCCGGCGCAACCGGGGCCTGGACATGGTTCCGGAGTTCGATCTGTTCCCGGTCACCTACTTCACCAACCACCAGGCGGTCATCGGCCCCGGACCGCTGGAGGTGCTGGAACACCACCTGCGCCAGCTGGACTACGAACTGGAAGTGGCGGTGGTGACCGGCCGGTCCTTGCTGAACTGCAGCCTGGAGGAGGCGGACGCGGCCATCTTCGGCGCCATGATCATGAACGACTGGAGCGCCCGGGCCCTGCAGATGGAGGAGATGAAGCTGTCGCTGGGCCCCTGCAAGGGCAAGGATTTCGCCACCGGGCTGGGGCCCTGGCTGGTGACCCGGGACGAGCTGGCGCTGGAGCCCTCGCCCCAGGGGCTGGTGCTCAGGGCGCGCATGACTTGCGCGGTGAACGGCGAACGGCTCAGCGACGGCAACGCGGACACCATGAACTGGACCTTCGCCCAGATCCTCCAGCGCACCGCCTACGGGGTCCGGGTGAGTCCCGGGGAGGTGATCGGCAGCGGCACCGTCGGCACCGGCTGCCTGCTGGAGCTCAACGGCTCGAAGATCACCGACAACCGCTGGCTGCGGGTGGGGGACGTGGTGACCATGGAGGTGGAGGGCCTGGGCCGGCTGGAGAACACCGTGGTCCAGGGGGCGGGCATCGCCCTGCCGCCCACGCTGGTGGCCCAGGGGCCGCGGCGGGTGCCGGGGGAAGGGCGGTGACGGCCATGGGCGCGGGCTTCCGGACCCTCCTCCCGGCCGACCTGGATCCGATCCGCACCGGGGCGCTGCTCACCGGCGGGGTCGGGCCCCGGCCCATCGCCCTGGCCAGCACCATCTCCCCCGAAGGGGTGCGCAACCTGGCCCCGTTCAGTTTCTTCAACGCCTTCGGCAGCAACCCGCCCATGGTCGCCTTCGCCCCGAACCGGCGGGGCCGGGACGGCACGCTGAAGCACACCTACCTCAACGCCACCGCCACCGGGGAGTTCGTCATCGCCGCCGTGAGCTACGCCATGGTCCAGCAGATGAACGTGGCCAGCGCCGAATTCCCGGAAGGAGTGGACGAGTTCGTGAAATCCGGGCTCACCCCGCTGCCGGCGCTGCGGGTGCGGCCGGCCCTGGTGGCCGAGGCGCCGTTCCAGATGGAATGCCGGCTGCACCAGGTGCTGGAGCTGGGCACCGGCCCCGGAGCCGGCCTGATGCTGCTGGGGGAGGTGCTGGCCTTCCACGGGCGCGAGGACTGCTGGGAGGGCGACCTGCTGCACCCGGACCGGCTGGACCTGGTGGGGCGCAACGGGGGCGCCTTCTACACCCGGGCCTCGGGCGCGGCCCTGTTCGAACTGCCCAAGCCGGTGGGCCGCCCCATCGGCTACGACGCCCTGCCGGAGCCGCTGCGCTCCAGCGCCATCCTCACCGGCAACGACCTGGGCCGGCTGGCCCACAGCGCCGCGCTGCCGGACCTGGGCCGGGCCCGGCGCCGGGAGGGGGATCCCGGGGACACGGAAGGCCTGGAGCGGGCCATGCAGAAGGCCCTGCGGGCCGGGGACCTGGAGGAGGGCTGGCGGCTGGCCGGGGTGAGGCTCAGTGGCAGCTAGCGCATAACAAAAATAGGATTGGGGCGGGGGTGAAACTGAGTCGAGGCCAGACTCACAAGGCCGCTGACCCGGAGGGCTTCCGCAATCAGAGAACGAGTCAGGATTCGCGCCTGAGTGCCAGGGGTGAGAGGTCGGTATCCATGTCAATCCATGCTGTCTACAGGTGGAACCTCAAATCGTAACAATGCAGATCCCCAACCCATTCCAGCCCCGAATGCGGCCACCACGGCCAACCCCGGCTGAAACCGTCCCTCCGCTTTCGCCTCGCCCATGGCGATGAGCACCGATGCTGCGGAGGTATTCCCATACCGTTCCAGGTTCAGGTAAATCCGTTCTTCTGGGATACCAAGCCCATGAGCCACTTGCCGCAGAAGTTTCAGGTTGGCCTGATGGAACAACCAGAGCCCGATATCCTCCACGGCAATCTTGTTCCGGGCCAAAAGGTCGGAGATGCTCTGACTCAGTTTCCGGTTGGCCTGAAGAATGACCGCGCGGCCATTCATGGTCAGGCTGGACCCGAACTCGAGGCTCAGGTCATTGGCGAAAGTGCCATCGGACTGCATCCGCGCATCCAGGATGGTGATTGGGCCGGCGCCCCGGGTGACGATGCAGGCTCCGGCCCCGTCCCCGAAGAGGATGGCTGTTTCCTTGACCCGCGGTGCCATGGCCAGGGGGAGGCTCATGTGTTCCGCCCCGACCACCAGGAGATGGCCGTAGCGCTCCGCCAGTTCCGCCGCTGTGGCCATGGCGAAGAACCCGCCGACGCAGCCCAGGGGGATATCGAAGGCCGGTATCCCGGGCGAGCCCAGGCGGCACTGGAGACCCGCGCTGATGCCCGGGAAACGCCGGTGCGCCGTGCCACTGCCGACGATGATCCCGCCCAGGTCCGAAGGCTTCAGACCGGCGTCCGCGAGGCAGGCCCGGGCAGCCTGCTCGGCCAGGTCCTCCACCGATTCGTCGGGCCCGGCCACTCTCCGCGTCCGGATCCCGCAGACCTCGAAGATCCATTCCTCCTCGATTCCGAATTCCTCCGCCAGGGCCCGGTTCTCAACGACCGCAGAGGGCAGGTAGGCGCCGAAGCCGATCAGCTGCGCCATCGTCAAAGCCTGGGCCGGAAGTAGGCCACGATCTTGTCCACGGTCTCGAAGCGGCTTGGCAGGAGTTCCGAATCGGGAACCTTCACGCCCAACTCCTCTTCCAGGGATGCGATGAGTTCGAGGATCCCGAAGGAATCGATCAGGCCGCTTTCGAAGAGCGAGACGGAACCGTTGGAAGGGACCCTGCCCTTAGTCATTCGGCGGATCGTGCTCTGGACCGTTTCAAGGACATCCATGGTCATTCCTCCAAGGTCTGTAGTGGGGCCCCACCTGCGGACCGAGATGGGTCAAGAGCCGCCCCCAGGGGGCGGATCGGCCCTTCGGTTTCAATCCGGTCTTTCAAGATCTGGCTCAACAGGATGGCGCCTTCGCCGTTCAGGTGCGAAGCGTCCCGGTAATATTTCGGGTCCTGCAGGGCGTCTTCCAGGTCGATGACGCGTCCGCCATACACTTCGGTCACAGCCGCTTTCCACTTCGCGTGCTCCGTCCCGAAGTCATCCAGGTACTTCCTGCGGAAGCCGGGGTGCATGGGCAGGAAGATGAAACATTGAGGCAGTCGGAGCTGATCCAGATGGGCGACAAAAAGTTTCATTTCTCCCAGTCGGCCCAGATCGAACCAGCCGGGCCTGACCTTGCTCCAGAGCGGAGGGTCGTCAGGAACGGCACGAGGCGGGGGGCAATTCACCTCGGCGCTGCCATCCGGTGCCAGCCGGAAATTGGGAGTGCGGATCCCCTGCACCTTTTCGATCCGGGTATCCAGGAACAGTCTGGCCAATCGTGTTCCTGGCAGAAGCAGGACCTGGCTTCTTTGAGGCTCGCGGTAGAAATTCAGCAGGGTGCTGGACACGGCGGGCGGCTGTCCCACTAGAAACCCGTTCTCGGCATCCCCCCCCAGAAATTCGTACCAGAACATGCCAAGGAGGACCGCCCGGGGCCGGGATGGAAGGAGGGTCTCAAGCTTCGCCTGGAGCAGTCCCAGATCAGACTCCTGCAGTCCCAGGCGGCTGAGGTTGAAACCGTCCGGATCCAGGATGGCGGGCCTGATCCCGTACCCTGTCCCCGAATCCCCGAGGACGAGGTAGCCGAGGGGCCGGTTTTTCTGCCAGCCTTCCATCATTTTGCGCCGTGCCCGCCACTGGGGTTCGTTCCACTCGCCCACATCAACCTTGTAGAAGCGGTCGCGGAACCTGAAAACCCCCCAGTCGAGCAGAAGCAGAGCCATCAGGCTGAAGGCGAAGAACCCCCCCCAGGTCATCCAGCCCGATTTTTCAGAACCGCTGGTAGATGAAGGTAGTGGCACTGCCTGCTCCGATGAGGACGAGGAAAAGGATCACTCCATAGGTGAAGCCGATGACCGGCAGAGGATTGCGGCAGGCCCATCTGGCCATGCCTTTGAAACGCTGTTCGATCAGGTCTTCCAGGCGCGAAAAGGCCATGATCCCGGCGAGCCATAGGAATGCCCGCATGGAATCCATGCCGAGCCAGGAGGAGTACCGGGACAGGGCCTTGGCGAGAAAGTCGAGGTTGGGCTCTCGGAATATGACCCAGGCCGCCATGACCATCGTCTGGAAGGCGAAGGAAGCCAGCAGACCCGGAGCCAGTTTGCCGGGCAGCATGCGCCAGCCCACGAACAGGGCGCCATGGACCCCGCCCCAGAGGATGAAGTTCCATCCGGCCCCGTGCCAGAGCCCCATCACCAGCATGAGGGCCATGCTCGACGCGAGCATGATGGTGATAGGCCGGAACCGGGTTCCGAACCGGCCGGCGCCCCAGTTCCACAAGGGAAGGTACACGAAATCCCGCATCCAGTTGGTGAGCGTGATATGCCAGCGCTTCCAGAACTCCGAAGGGTTGCTCGCCAGATAGGGCTGATGGAAGTTCCGGTCGAATTTGTATCCGAACATGCGCCCCAATCCCACCGCAATGTCTGAATAGCCAGAAAAATCGCCGTAGATCTGGATCCCGTAGAGCACTCCCATTAGCAGCAGATTGCCGCGAGAGCCGGCAAACAGCTCAAAACGACTGAATTCTTTGTTCACCATTGGCGCTACCATGTCAGCGATCCAGACCTTCTTGAAAAGGCCCCAGATGAAGATCATCAGGCCTGTAACCATGCGGGAACGGAAGAAGGTTCTGGGCTCTGAAAAGCAGATCAGGAAGGCATGCGGCCTCATAATAGGGCCTGCTTGGTGGTGGGGGAAAAAGAAAATATATAGCAAGAAATTCAAATAGGGTTGCTTGGGAGCAACCTGGCCTCTGCGCAACTCCACTTGAT
>JARLGP010000008.1 GCA_031292735.1 Holophaga sp. | reverse complement strand
GTTCGAGCACGTCTACTTCTCCCGGCCGGATTCCCTGGTCTACGGGCAGAGCGTCATGGGCACCCGCCGGGAGATGGGCCGACTGCTGGCCAGGCGGCACCGGGTGGAAGCCGACCTGGTGGTGCCGGTGCCGGATTCCGGAGTGTCCGCGGCCCTGGGCTATGCCGAACAGTCGGGCATTCCCTTCGAATTCGGGCTGATCCGCAACCACTACGTGGGCCGCACCTTCATCGAGCCCCGGCAGAGCATCCGCTCCTTCGGGGTGAAGGTGAAGCTCAATCCGGTGCGCGAACTGCTGACCGGCAAGCGGGTGGTGCTGGTGGACGACAGCCTGGTGCGCGGCACCACCAGCCGCAAGATCGTGCAGATGGTCCGGGCCGCGGGCGCAGCGGAAGTGCACGTGGCCATCAGCAGCCCGCCCACCACCCACTCCTGCTTCTACGGCATCGACACCCCCAGCCGCGACCACCTGCTGGCCGCCAGCCGCGACGTGGAGCAGATCCGCGCCTTCATCGGGGCCGATTCAGTGGGCTACCTCACCATCGGGGACCTGCAGGAGGCCATGGGTGACCAGGACGGGCAGGGCTTCTGCTACGCCTGCTTCACCGGCGACTATCCGGTGCCGCCCCCGGAAGGGCGGTCATGACCGAGCCGGCCGGTCTGCAAGGCCCGCTGCAATCGGTGTTCGAGGACGGGCTGAGGCTTCTGGCCGCGGCCCTGGCCATCCGCGGCGGGCCGGAGCGGTCCAAGGCGGCGGTCACCTCGGCCTGTTCGGCGATCCGCTGCTTCCTGAAGATCATCCAGGCGGGGACCGGGCTGCCCGACCCCGGCGGGGACCTGGTCCGCCTCAAGGCCCAGTGCGAGGCCCTGCTCAGCCTGGGCCAGGCTCCCGAGGACGCCCTGGTCCACGCCCTGGAGGCGGCCCGGCTGGCCCGGGACGCCGCCGCCCGGATCCTGGTCCTGCTGCCCCAGGCCCACCGGGAGGACCCGGATGCCTGACTTCGGCAGGATCGCCATCCTCGGCCCCACCGCCTCCGGCAAGTCGGCCCTGGCGGTGGCGCTGGCCCGGAGCATCGGCGGCGCGGTGGTCAACGGCGACCCGTTCCAGGCCTACCGGGAGCTGCCGGTGGGCACCGGCCAGCCCCGGGACGACGAACAGGGCGGGGTGCCGCACCTGGGCTACGGCCTGCTCCCCCTTTCGGCCCAGGTGAACCCCGCCAGCTTCGGCGCCCTGGCGCGCGGCTGGCTGCAAGTGCCGAACCCGGTGCTGGTGACCGGGTCGGGACTGTACCTGAGGGGCATCTGGGACCAGCTGAGCGATCTGCCCGAGGTGCCCGAGGCGCTCACCGCCAAGGTGCGCCGCTGGGCGGACCTGCTGGGCGGGCCGGCGCTGCACCGCTTCCTGGCCGCGGTGGACCCGGTGCGGGCCGCGGCCCTGCACCGCAACGACCGTTCGCGGGTCCAGCGTGCCCTGGCCCTGCACCTGGCCACCGGCCGCCGGGCCTCCCAGCTGCTGGACGGCACCCGCCGCGGGCTGCCCGAAGGCTGGCGCGCGCTGCTGGTGCTGCCGTCCCGGGAGCGGCAGCGGCTGCGGGTGGCCGCCCGGGTGAGGCAGATGCTGGCCCAGGGCTGGCCGGCGGAGGTGGAACGGCTGCGCGCGGCGGGGCTGGAGCCCGAGCTGCGCCGGCTGCGCCCGCTGGGCTACGGGATCCTGCTGGACGGCCCCGGCGGCACGGCCAGGATCATCCAGGAGACCCAGGCCTACGCCAAGCGCCAGGGCACCTTCTTCCGCAACCAGTGGCCGGCGCTGCCCACCTGGGACCCCGACCTGGAGCCGCCGGACACCGCCTTCCGGCGACTGGGCGTCGGGCCCTGACTACCCCGGCCCTTCGGTGTATAAGTATTACGCAACCTCCTTGGTGGATGGATCGCATTTGAGAACAGGATGGTCATGTTCAAACCCCTTATCCCGCTGATTTCCATGTCCCTGCTGGCCCAGAGCCCGGCGCCCAGGCCGCCCGCGCCCAGGCCGTCCGCGCCCATGCTGCACGGCGGCCCCCAGCAGCAGGGCCCCGAACTCCCGGAGCCCAAGGCCGGCGACCCCATCGCCTACCTCGGGGCCAGGACGGTCACCTACGGCGAGTTCGCCAGCTGGCTGAAGCTGATGGCCGGGCCGCGCACCGAATCGATCCTGAAGAGCTCCGCCACCCGGGGCCAGGCGCAGAAACAGTACCTGGAGCTGCTGGTGCTGGCAGCCAAGGGGCAGAAGGAGAACCTGCAGAACACCCAGGAGTTCAAGTCCACCCTGGCCGCCCTGCGGATGCAGTGCTTCGCCCGGGTCCTGCTGGACGACGAGCGGGTGGGCGGCGATGCCCAGAAGATCAAGGCCAAGGCCGAGAATCCCACCGAGGCCGAGGTGCGGGCCTACTTCCAGGCCAACAGCGAGCGCTATGCCACCCCTGAGCGGTTCACCGCCCGGCATATCCTGGTGGGCCTGAAGGGCGCGCCCGGGGTGGGCGACAAGGGCCTGTCCGACGACGAGGCCAAGGCCAAGGCGGCCAAGGTCGAGGCCGAGCTGAAGGCCGGCAAGAAGTTCGAGGACCTGGCCAAGGAATACTCCGACGACCCCGGCAGCAAGAACAACGGCGGCCTGTACAAGGACATCCCGTACGGCCGGTTCGCCAAGGAGTTCGAAGCGGCCGTCCGCGCCCAGGAGATCGGCAAGGTGGGCGAGCCGGTCAAGTCCAGCTTCGGCTACCACATCATCCTGGTGGAGGCGCGCAACGCAAAGCAGCCCGGTGATTTCGACAAGCTCAAGGACGGCATCCGCAGGCAGATGGTGCCCGAGCGCCGGGAGAAGCTGACCCGGGAGTTCATGGACCAGGCCCGGAAGGACCTGGGCTTCCGGGAAGTGGTTCCGCCCGCGCCCGCGCCGAAAGCGCCCGCGCCCCAGGCCGTGCTCAAGCCGTAGTCCGCCTCCGGGCCCCCGTGAGGGGGCCTGGCGTTCATGACCTGATGGCCAGCTCGCGCAGGTCGGAGATGCGCTTGTGCACCTCCCTGATCAGGGCGTCCCGGGTGGGAAAGGCCTTGGGATCCACCGGGGCGCCGAAGGCCACCACGTAGCGGCCCGGGCGCACATGCACCGCGCCGGGCGGGAGCATGTCCCGGCCGCCCACCGTGGCCAGGGGCACGATCTGCACGCCGGCCTCCTCGGCCATGGCGAACCCGCCCTTCTTGAACGGCAGCAGCTGGCCGGTGCGGGTGCGGGTGCCCTCCGGGAAGATCACCACGCTCTTGCCGCCCCGGATCTCCGCCGCCGCCTGGTGCAGGCTGTGGATGGCCCGTTCCCGGTTGCTGCGGTCGATGAAGATGGTGCCGGCCATCTTGGCGGCCCAGCCCACCGGGAACATCCACATCAGTTCCTTCTTGGACAGGTAGACCGCCGGGATCGGGATGGCGCTGATCAGCACCGGGGGATCCAGGTTGCTTTCATGGTTGGACATGAAGATGACCGGTTCCCGCTCGGAGCGGATCGCCTCGGGCAGGTCAGCCCAGCCGAACACGGCGGGCGGTTCCCCGCACAGCCAGAATACCGCCCGGGCCCACAGCGGGGCGATGGTCCAGAAGGCCCGGCGGCCGCCCATGAACGGCGCCGCCGCCAGGATGGACCCCGCGGTGAGCGGCAGCGACACCAAGCCCCAGAGGGTTACCGGCAGGGTCCAGAACCAGCGGCTTCTCCAACCGGTCACCAGGTTTCCCCGGGCAGGGCCCTCGGGTAGAGCAGGTGGTTCTCCAGGTAGAGGTGCACGTGCAGGTCGTCCTCCAGGTCGCGCAGGCCCAGGTAGAGCGAGCGCATGCTGGGGCTGGCGTCCCGGGGCACGGTGTAGTCGTCGGTGACCATGCGGATGTTCAGGAACAGCTCCTCCACCGCCTGGTGCTCGGCGTTGATGGTGCGCAGCTGCTCCTTGGGGGTGCTCAGCGAGATGGGGGTGGGGCCGCCCTTGTCGGTGGCGCAAAGGGCGGGGAAGAGGTTCTTCTCTTCCATCTGGAAGTGCGAGAGCAGGTCCTTTTCCAGGTTGCGGAAGTGGCCGCCCACCTGGCCCAGTTCCGGGTGGGCCGGGCGGTCGGCGGCCAGCGCCGCGTCCAGCAGCCCGCCCAGCCGGGTCAGCTCTTCCCGGGTGAAGACATGGTGGTGGTTGACGATGTGGTTCACCAGCTGGGCCTTGCTGGCGTTCAGCCAATCCTGGGTGACCCGCGCGGCGCGCACCAGGGGCTCCAGGCTCTGGATCACGTCCTGCACCGGCACCCCATGGCGCAGGGCCGCTTCGCGCAGGGTCAGGCTGCCCTCGGTGAGCACGTCCACCCCGAGCCGGCAGAGCAGCCTGCGGGCCTGGGGATGTTCAGCAGTCAGGCTGTCGATCTGGATGAGAGGGTCTATCGGCATAATCCATGTCCTTGAGGGAAGGCCCTGTCACCAGGATGGGGGGTCCAGGGGGCCGGCGCTGTGAAGGCCGTCACAAGGTCGAGATCAGGGCACCGGGTCGTAGCCGCCGTGGGTCAGAGGGCTGCATCGGATCAGGCGCCAGGTGGTGAGAAGGCTCCCCCGCAGAGTGCCATACTTCCGCACGCACATCAGGCCATAATGACTGCAGGTGGGGGTGAATTTGCACTGGGTGGGGAGGATCGGGCCCAGGGTGGCCTGGTAGGCTCGGATCGCGCCCCGCAGCAGCCAGGCCGTGGGCTGGCCCCGGGCCGGCAGCAGGGCCTCCAGCAGCAGGAAGAGCCCGAGGCTCCGGAACGGATGGCTCAGCGCCCAGTCCATCAAGCCCATCGAGCCATGCCTCCTTCTCCCCCCCGCCATCGGAACTCCAGAGGCTCCAGTCTAGAACCGATTCCGCCGGCCGGCCAAAGGCTGCGCAGGCGGGCCTGGAAACGCCCGCCTGCGCAGCCTTCGGAAACCGGTCTTTTAACCCTGGATCATGCTGATGACGGTCTGCAGCAGGGTGTCGGCGGTGGTGATGACCCGGCTATTGGCCTGGTAGCCGTTCTGGTTGATGATCAGCTTGGTGAACTCGGTGGCCACGTCGACGTTGGAGCCTTCCAGGTTGGCGCCCAGGATGGCGCCCCGGCCGCCGCTGTTGGCCTGCCCGATGTTCGCGGCGCCGCTGGACAGGGTGGTGGACCAGGTGTTGTTTCCGCTCATGGAGAGGCCGTTGTTGTTGGAGAAGGTGGCCACGGCCACCTGGGCCAAGGTCAACGTCTGGCCGTTGGTGAAGGTGCCGACGATATTGCCGGCGCTGTCCACCGCCAGGCTGGACACCGTGCCGGAGGCGTAGCCGTCCTCGGTGGTGCCGGAGGTGCCGGAGGCTTCGGCGTAGCCGGTGAGACCGCTGGCGGCGGGGGTTCCGCTCCAGATGTTCACCTTCAGGGCCGGGCTGGTGGCGCCGTTGGACCAGTTGATGGCGCCCAGGGTGGGATTGACGCCGGAGGCGGGGGTGGTGAGCACCCCGTTGCTGTTGAAGACGATGGTGGCCGGATAGCCGGTGACCGTGGGGACCGTGGGGTCGTCGGTGCTCACCGAGGTGGTCCAGGTGCCGGGGGTGGCGGTGGCGGTGTAGGTGATCTCGATGTTGTGGGTGGCCCCCAGGCTGTCGTAGACCGCGATGGGCGCGGTGAAGGTGGTGCCGGCGGTGGCCGCGCTGTTGAGGTTGGTGGTGTTGGAGATGGTGGTGGTGGGCGACGGTGGGCTGGTGGCTCCCGGGTTCAGAAAGACGGGCTGCGTGGTGCCGCTGGGGTTCACCTTGCCGTTCACCGCATTCCAGCCCATGACGCTGTTGCCGTTGGGATCGGTCAGGTAGCCGTTGGTGTTGACGCTGAAGTTGCCGGCCCGGGTGTAGAGGGCCTCGCCCGAGGTGCTCTTGAGGGTGAAGAAACCGTTGCCCTGCAGCGCCATGTTGGTGACAGTGCCCGAGGCCGAGGGCGAACCCTGGCTGAAGTCCTGGGAGACCGCGGCCAGGGTGGTGCCCAGGCCGATCTGCTCCGGATCCCCGTTGCCGCCCGTGGTGCCGCCGGTGAGGGCGGTGCTGAACAGGTCCTGGAAACTGGCGTTGGAAGCCTTGTAGCCGACGGTGTTGAGGTTGGCGAGGTTGTTGCCGATCACCCCCAGGGCGTTGGCGTTGGAGGAAAGCCCGGAGAGGCTGGCGTAGAATGCGGAGTACAGGCTCATTGGGGTCTCCCGAGGCTAGTATGAGATCTGGCTGATGGCGGAGAGCGGGTACTGCTGGCCGCCAGCGGTGACCATGATGGCTCCGTTGACGAAATTCACTGCGGTCACCGTGGCGCTGGAGGTGGTGGTGGCCGCCACGGGGTTGCCGCTGGCGTCGACCGCGGCGATGCTCACGGTGTAGGTGCCGTCCGGCTCATGGCTGCCGTTGGTGCCCTTGCCGTCCCATTTCACCACCTGGTCACCGGCCGACATGCTGCCGGGGTTCAGGGTGGCCACGGTCTGGCCACTGGCGTTCTTGACGGTGATGGCGACCTTGGCCGCGTCGGAGGGCATGGCGATGCCGATTGAGGCGGTGCCGCCGGACAGTTTCAGGGAGCTGTTGGTGACCTGTACGTCGGTGCCGATCAGGCTGGTGCTCTCGGCCTGGTACAGGGCGGACACCTGGCCCTGCATGTTGGTGAGCAGGGTGTTGGTGTTGGTCTGCTGCTCGAGGGTGGAGAACTGGGCCATCTGGGTGATCATGGTGTTGGGATCCTGGGCCGAGGTGGGATCCTGGTGCTGCAATTCGGTCACCAGAAGCGAGAGGAAGGCGTCCTGCCCCATGGTGGTTTTGGATCCGCTGGAACTGCTGGAGCTACTGGAGCCGCTGGTGGTGGGTGCAATGTATCCGGTATCCATGGGCCTCTCCCTTTGAGTGGGTGAAGAGCAAGATGCGTGCCGTCAGGCGACGAATTCGATTCTGGACGTTCGGGCAGGGGCGACCGGGGCGGAGACAGGCGATTCCTGCCCGGTCATGCTCGTCTGCGGGCTGCTGATGGAGCTGGAAGAGGTCTCGGTGGGGGCCGGCAGGGGCGCCTGCTGGTCGCGGCGCCCGTGCTGGAGGTCAAAACTGCCCAGGGTGAGCCCTTGTGCCTTCAACGAAGTCTCCAGCATCGACCGGTGGTCCTGCAGGATGGGGACCGTGGACGCTTCCGAGGCCCACACCTTGGCGTGCACCACGCTGCCTTCCACCTTGAGCTTGATCTGGACCCGGCCCAGGGATTCCGGATGCAGCTGCATCTCGGCGCCCTGGTCCTGGTTCTTCACCAGCCAGTGGATGCTGCCCTCCACCTGGGACAGCAGGCTCTCCTGGCCGGCGGGCAGGGTGTCTTCGCTGGCGGCGGGGGCGGTCACCCGCACCGATCCGGCGGCGCCGGGCAGCGCTCCCGCGCCCATGGCCTGGGCCGCGGCCATGTTGCCGGAAAGGGCGCCGACCCCGGCCACGGAACCGGCTTCGGGGGTGGCCGGCGCCAGCAGCGCGGTGGTTCCGGCCAGCGGGGTCTGCAGGGTCTGCATGGTCTGCAGGGCCGCTGCCATGTCCAGCGCCCCGGCCGGGAGCGCGGCCGCCGCCGTCTGGGCGGCCTGGGCCACGGCTGGAACGTTTCCAATCTGGGCATCGGCGCTCCCGTCGGGCTGGGCATCCATCTGGATCTGGTTGACGAATTCGGTGAGCGGCGCCTTGCTGGTGGGGCTGCCCTGATCGTCATAGCTGACCTGGAACTTGGCGCCGGGGTAGGCCTGGTCCAGGGCGTTCTGGGTGGTGCCGGCGGCGGGCGCCGGGGCCTGAGGGGCCGGAGCGGCGGGCGCGGCGGGAGTGGCGGGCGC
>JARLGP010000055.1 GCA_031292735.1 Holophaga sp. | reverse complement strand
GCGGCGGCGGCACCGCGATGCCCCTGTACGGGGGCTGGACGTTCCTGGACGGGGGTTGCGCGCCCCGGGGCGCAGGCGCCGGCACCTTGGCCGGGGCCGGTCGGGCCGCCGGGTGCCTGGGCGGGGGCGTCACCTTGGGCAGCGGCCGGTAGGGCGGCGGGTTGGAGGACACCGCCAGGGTGTAGTCGAAGTCGACTCCGCCGCCCTGGCGCTCCCCCTCCCGCTCCAGGATCACCTGCTCGAAGAAGGGGTTCTTTTGCAGGGCTTCCACGAAATCGGCCTCCGCCTCCCGGGAACGGGCTTCGCCCTTGAGCTTGAGCTGGACCTTCATGTCCGTGCTGCGGTTGCGCTGGATGGACTTGACGCGCACGTCCTGGGCCAGGCTGCGTTCCAGTTCCGCGGTGAGCCGGGACCAGGGCAGGCTGCGTTCGGTGTAGATCCGTTCCGCCAGCCGCCACCGGGGCAGTTCCTTGGCCACGTCCACGCTGCGCAGTTCGGCCATGATCCGGCTCTGGTCCGCGGCGGTGGCGCGGGTCTTGTAGTCGAGGTTGCCGGCCAGCTTGCCGGTGATGGCCGCGGAGTGGTAGGCCTTCCAGGTGAGGGCCAGGGAGCCGGCCAGGATCAGCCCGCCCAGCGCCAGGGCCGCCCAGCCGAGGGTGATGTGATTGTTGCGCCAGAGGTTGCTGGGCGGGGCGAGATCGAGCTTGAGGGCTGGGACGGCCATCAGAGGACCTCCTGGGCCGGAATCTCGGGCTGGATCAGCCGCACCGGCAGCCCGCAGTCGGGCCACTGGCCGGCGCCCCACAGGTGGATCTCCTGGGGCGACCGGGACTCCCGCTGGAGGTAGGCGATGGTGGGCAGCACCCGCTCCTGGCACCAGACCTCGGCCTCGGCCGGTTCGGTCCACTGGCGCAGCAGGGTGAGGTTGTGGCCCCAGGCGGCCAGGGTTCCGGTGTAGCGCCCCTGGTCCTGGAGGCAGAGCGAAAGCAGCATGCCGGGGACGGTCTGGTTGGCGGCCATCCGGTTGTAGAGCCACAGCCAGCGCGGCTGCAGCCGGCGCATGGGCCGGCCGGCGGCGGTGGCCGCCTGGATCCAGGCGTCCCGCAGCGCCTGGGGCACCCCGGAGAGCAGCCAGCTGCCCTCCTCCAGGGCCAGGGCCTGGACGAACTGGGGCGTTTCCAGCAGGAGGTCCTGGCTGTAGCGCCAGCGGAAGAAGGCCTCCCTCGGCTCGGTGCCGGCCGGAATCTCCACGATGTCCCGCAGCAGCAGGGTGGGGGCCCAGGTGTCATCCACCACCCAGTGGGTGGGCCCCATGGGCAGGGACTCGAGCACCCGGGTCAGGTCCTCCCCGGCCGGCGCGCCCGGAAAAGCGTGGAACTGACCTCCGGCGTGGACGCGGTACGGCTCAAGCCATACCATGGACGCATGCTTGATCCTGGGGCCCAACATCATCATCGGCAGTATCCCCCGCCGGTGCCGGGCGTGAGATGGAAATGGGTGCCATGAATACTTGCCACGGGGGCTCCAGGAAGGGTGCAGAGGGCTAGTCTATCGCTCGGAATCGCTAATCCCAACCTGCGATGTTTTTTTTTCACGTTAGAAGTATAGGTAGAGGACGGCCCCGGGGGAGTTGTCAGTTTGCGTCTAATTGCTCTAGAAGTTCATGGATTCAAGTCCTTTGCGGACCCCCAGAAGCTGACCTTCCCGGAAGGAATGACGGCGGTGGTGGGGCCGAACGGGTGTGGAAAGTCCAACATCTCCGACGCCCTGGCCTGGGTCCTGGGCGAGCAGCGCGCCACCCTGCTGCGCGGGGCCGAGATGGCCGACGTGATCTTCGCCGGCACCGGCCAGCGCAAGCCCATGGGGCTGGCCGAGGTGAAGCTGACCCTGGAGATGCCCGACGCCGCCCTGCCCGGCGCCACCCGCGAGGTGGTCGTGTCGCGCCGGCTGTACCGGGATACCGGCAGCGAGTACCGGATCAACGCCCGGGAATGCCGGCTCAAGGATGTCCAGGATCTGCTCATGGACACCGGCATGGGCACCCGGGCCTACTCCTTCATCCAGCAGGGCCAGATCGACCTGATCCTGTCCTCCAAGCCCAAGGACCGGCGTTCGCTGCTGGAGGAGGCGGCCGGGATCACCCGCTACAAGCTGCGCCGGGGCGACGCCGAGCGGCGGCTGGAGGACACCCGGGCCAACCTGCTCCGGCTGGACGACATCCTGTTCGAGCTGAGCAAGCAGCAGGAATCCCTCAAGCGCCAGGCCGCCAAGGCCCGGCGGGCCCAGGACCTGGATGCCGCCATCAAGGCCACCCAGCGGATCCTGCTGGCCGGCAAGGCCCTGGAACTGGAAACCGCCAAGGAAGCCATCCTGGAGAACCTGGACGCCCTGGAGCGGCGGATCGCCGCGCTCACCGCCCAGGCTTCCGAACAGAGTTCGGAAGTGGAGCGCCTGCACCTGGCCCTGGACGAGCTGCTGCACCAGCAGGAGCGCCGGGCCCGTTCGGTCACCGGGCTGGAGCAGCGGCGCGGCCTGCTGGAGCAGGACCGGGGCTTCCAGGGGGAGCGGATCGCCGAGGCCAAGGCCCAGCAGGAGCAGTTGGAACTGAGGCTGGAGGAGCTTTCCGCCCGCAGCGGCGACTCGGAGGCGGAACTGGCCCGGCTGCGTTCGGCCCTGGAGGCCGCCGGCACCGCGCTGGAGGCCCGGGAGGCCCTGGTGGCCGAGGCGGAGGAGGCCGTGGCGCTGGCCGGCGGCGCCCTGCGCCACGTGGAGGGCGAACTGAAGGAACTCCGGGCCCGGCGCGCCGAGGCCGAAAAGGAGGCCCTGGCGGCCCAGCGCAAGCGCCAGGCCCTGCACCAGGAGATCGCCGAACGCTCCGGGCGGCTGGACGCCTTGAACCACGAGGAAGCCATGCGCGCCCCCCGGCTGGAGGCGCTCCAGGCCGACCAGCTGCGCCTGGGCCGGGAGGAGGAGGGCGCCGCCGACCGGCTGGAGCAGATCGAGGAGGCGGTGCAGATCCAGGGCCGGATCCGCACCGAGACCCTGGAGGCGCACCGGGCCGCCGGCGCCGTGCTGCGCGAGGCGGAAGGCGCGCTGGACAGCGAAGAGCGCCGGCTGCGCAAGATCGGCGACCTGCTGCGGGAGACCGCCGGCTCCGAGGAACTGAAGAAGGCCCTGCTCTGGCTGCGCCAGCGGGGCGAGGAGCCGCTGGCCCTGGCCGACGCCCTGATCGTGGAGGACGAGGACCTGCCGTTCCTGGAACGGCTGCTGGGCAGCTGGAGCCAGGCGGTGGCCCTGGGCGAGGCCGGGCTGCCGCTCACGGCCGAGGCCCCGGGCCAGCTCTGGGTGAGCGCCGAGCGGCCGCCCGCAGTGCCGGCGGTGCTGGAGGCGCCGGACTGCCAGCCGCTGGCCGGGCGGCTGCGCTGGAAATCGGGCAAGGCCCGGCCGTTGGAAGGGCTTCTGGCCCGGGCCTTCCTGTGCGCCGACGGGGACCTGCCGGACCTGGGCGCGGCCCATCCGGAGCTGGCCTTCGTCTCCCCCCGGCTGGTGAAGCTGCCGTACGGCCCGGTGCAGGTGGGCGCCGCCGCCCCGGCGGCCTCCCCGTTCAAGCTGCGCAGCGAGCAGGAGGCCGCGCGCAGGGCCCGGGAGTTCCAGCTGGACCGGGTGGAGACCCTGGAAACCGAGGTCAAGGCCCTGGAGGCGCGCATGCGCGACGCCGCCGAGCGCTTCCGGGAGATGGAGGAGGATCACCTGACCGCCCGGCGCGGCCTGGAGGACCTGAAGGGCCGGCGCGCCTCGGTGGCCGTGCAGCTGAAGGAGATCGCCGAGTCCCAGGAGCGGGCCGACACCCAGTGGGAGCGGCTGGAGGGCGAGATCAAGACGCTCAAGGCCCAGCTGCGCGACCTGGAGGTGCCGGAGAGCAGCCCGGAGGAGGCCAGCCTCGGCGCCGCCATCCAGGCCGGGGAGGTCCGGCGGGAAGAGGCCCAGCGGGCCCTGGAGGAGCGCCGGGAAGTCCTGGTGGAGGCCTCCCGGGTGCGTTCCTCGGCCTGGGCCGAGCGGGACGCCCTGCAGCGCCACGTGCAGCAGTTGCAGCGCGGCAGCTTCGATCTGGAAGCGGAGCGGGCGCGGATCCAGGGCGACCTGGCCCAGGCCCTGGAGCGGGCCGCCCAGGCCGCGGCGCGCCTGGCCGAACTGGAGCAGGAGGTGCAGCGCCTGCTGGAGGATCGCGCGGCCCTGGTGGCCGAGCAGACCCGGGCCCTGCCCGGGATCGAATCGGCCCAGGAGTACCTGCGCGGGCGGGAGCGGGCGGTGCGCGATCTGCAGGAGGTGCTGGAGAACGCCCGCCAGCTGCACCAGGAGGCCCTGGTCCAGGGGGCGCAGATCCAGGGCAGCCTGGCCGCCACCAGCAAGGAGGTCGAACTGGCCCTGGGCCTGACCATCCCGGAATTCCTCGGCTCGGTGAGCGAGGAGGAGCGCCAGGCCTGGAGCCTGGGCGAGCTGGTGCACCAGACCCGGCTGGGCGAACTGAACGGCAAGCGGCTGGATCTGGGCGGCGTGAACCCCCTGGCCATCCAGGAGCTCAAGGAGGCCGAGGACCGGCTGGCCTTCATGAACCAGCAGCGCGGCGACGTGCTGGAGGCCATCGGCAACCTGGAATCCACCATCCGGGAGATCAATTCGATCTCCGAGGAGCGCTTCAAGGAGGCCTTCGACTTCATCAACACCCGGTTCCAGGAAGTGTTCCGGGAGGCCTTCGGCGGCGGCAGCGCCACCCTCAGCCTGCAGGACCCCAAGGACCTGCTGGAGTGCGGCATCGAGATCACCGCCCAGCCCCCGGGCAAAAGCGCCAAGGCCCTCACCCTGCTGTCCGGCGGCGAAAAGGCGCTCACCGCCATCTCCCTGCTGTTCGCCATCTTCCATTTCAAGCCCAGCCCCTTCTGTGTGCTGGACGAGGTGGACGCGCCGCTGGACGAGGCCAACGTGGGCCGGTTCGCGGCCATGGTCCAGAAAATGAAGGACGGCACCCAGTTCATCGTCATCACCCACCAGAAGCCCACCATGATGGCGGCCGATACGCTGTATGGCGTCACCATGGAAGAAATGGGCATCTCCCGGCTGGTGAGCGTGCAGTTGCGGGAAGCCACCCAGCTGGTCTGACCCGATGCGGCGTTTACACGTTGGGCACAGGGAAGTCATGAGCTATTTAAACGGTCTCCCTTCGTTGTCAACGCGAAAGAAAGCGGAAATTGTGGATAACTTCCCTCTGGGTAGTTAATGCCTTGACCCGAACGCTGTTAGTCTAACTCATTTATTCATATCAATTAGGAGCATAAAACGATGTCAAGGCAGCATGGGAATCTTCAATAGTCAACCGCTTTGGGGGGCTCCGGAGGAGGAAATGCACAAGGTTTTCCACAACGCCAAACCCGCCTCCGGCTATTCCGTTTTTGTAAGTCCATGGAGAAGTGCTTCTTACGAAGGAGCCTCCAAACCCGCTCCTGAGGGCCCAGACCTTTGCCGGATTCCCTGGCTTTTTCGTCTTGACAGCCTTCCCCCGGGCAGGGCGACCGAAAGCCTTTCGCCTTCCGTTTGCGGCCGCTTCCATGAGTGCCGTAAGTCCGGGCGGGGGTTGTAGGCGGGAACGCCATCCTGGGGGATCCAGGCCAGATTCTTGCTACAGTCGGAACCATGGCCAAGACTTCCCCCGTGTTCGAATGCACCGCCTGTGGCGCCCGGTTTCCGCGGCCCATGGGCAAATGTGGCGCCTGCGGGGGCTTCGGCACCATCGAGGAGGTCCGGGGCGCGTTGCGCAAGGATCTGTCCCGGGCCCGCAGCGCGTTCGCCCAAAGCAGCTACCAGGATCCGGTGTCCCTGGCCGATGTGGAGGTGAGCGACGTGGACCGGCGCCCCACCGGCATGCAGGAACTGGACCGGGTGCTGGGCGGCGGGGTGGTGCCGGGCATGGTGGTGCTGCTGGGCGGGGAGCCGGGGATCGGCAAGTCCACCCTGGTGCTGCAGTGGGCCGCGGCCTGCGGCGGCAAGGTGCTCTACGCCAGCGGCGAGGAAAGCGAACGCCAGATCAAGCTGCGGGCCCAGCGCCTGGGGGCCGAGAACCCGGACATCCATCTGTTCGCCGAAACCGATGTGCGGCGGATCCTGGAGGCGGCCGACGCCATGCGCCCGGCCCTGCTGCTGGTGGACTCCATCCAGACCCTGTTCGACCCGGAATTCGAGTCCTCGGCCGGCTCGGTGAGCCAGGTGCGGGGCTGCGCCACCCTGCTGGCCCGGTGGGCCAAGAGCACCGGCACCCCGCTGGTGCTGGTGGGCCACGTCACCAAGGACGGCACCCTGGCCGGGCCCAAGGTGCTGGAGCACCTGGTGGACACCGTGCTCGCCTTCGAAGGGGACCGGCACCACCACCACCGCCTGCTGCGCGCCCTGAAGAACCGGTTCGGCGCCGCCTTCGAGCTGGGCGTGTTCGCCATGACCGAGCACGGCCTGGTGCCGGTGGACGGCAACCCGTTCTTCCTGGATACCGAGCCCAGCCCCGGCTGTGCGGCCACGGTGGTGCTCTCCGGCACCCGGCCGGTGGTGGTGGAGATCCAGGCGCTGGTGGCCTCGGCCGGGCTGGGGATCCCCCGGCGCACCGCCCTGGGCATCGACGGCCAGCGGCTGGCCATGCTTTGCGCGGTGGCCGAGCGGCGCGGCGGCATCCAGTTGCACGATCGGGACGTCTACCTCAACGTGGCCGGCGGCCTGGAGATCGAGGATCCCGCCGCCGACCTGGCGGTGATCGCCGCCCTGGCCAGCAGCGCCCTGGGCCGGGTGCTGGCGCCCAAGACCATGCTGCTGGGCGAGGTGGGCCTCACCGGCGAAGTTCGCCCGGTGGCCCAGTTGCCGCTGCGGCTGCAGGAGGGGGCCCGGCTGGGCTTCCAGCGGGCGGCGGTGCCCCGGCTGGGCCTGGAGCCCGGCTTCAAGGCGCCGCTGGAGCTTATCCTGGAACGCAGCCTGGAGCGGCTGCGCGGGAAATCCTGGATGATGGGGAAACTTGACGAGGAGTGATGATGCGTTCCATGACCGCTTTCGCCGAACGGGTGCTGCCGCTGGAGACGGGGCAGCTGCGGCTCACCCTGCGCTCCGTGAACCACAAGGCCCTGGATGTGTCCCTGCGCATCCACCCGGCCCTGTTCCCCCTGGAGGCCGCCATCCGGGCCAAGGTGCGGGAGGCGGCCCAGCGCGGCAAGCTGGACCTGACCGTGGAGGTGCAGGACGAGCCCGCCCTGGAGCCCCAGATCAACCGTCCGCTGCTGCGCGCCATGGCCAAGTCCTGGCAGGAGGACGCCGAGTGGCTGAACCTGCCGCCGCTCACCGCCGAGGCCTTCTTCCGCCTGCCGGGGGCCTGGGTGGCCGCCAGTTCCGATCTGGCCGAGCGGCTGGAAGGCACGGTCATGGCCGGGCTGGACGCCCTGCTGGAGACCTGGAACGCCGGCCGCGCCCGGGAGGCCCAGCGGCTCGAGCCGTTCTTCCAGGAGGGCCTGGCCAGCCTGCGGGCGCTTTGGCAGACGCTCTGCGCCGAGGCTGAACTGCAGGCCCGGGAACTGCCCGAGCAGTACCGCCAGCGCCTGGAGCAGGTGCTGAAGGACGCCCAACTGGCCGGGCAGCTGCCCGCCGAGCGGGTGGTGGCCGAAGCCGGCGCCCTGGCCGAGCGCCAGGACGTGCGCGAGGAGCTGGTGCGCATCCAGGCCCACCTGGACGATTTCGGGGAGCGGTTCAAGCGGGGCAGCCTGGGCGGCAAGGCGCTGGACATCTGGAGCCAGGAACTGCTGCGGGAACTCAACACCTGCGGCTCCAAGTGCAAGCGGCTCGCCATGACCCGGGCGGTGATGGCGGCCAAGGGGGCGCTGGACCAGATCCGCGAGCAGGGGGCCAACCTGGAGTAAGGCCTTGCCAAATTTTGCCAAATGCCTACCCTTCAGGCATGGGCACCATGAACGTCTCTCTCCCCGATTCCCTCAAGGCCTACGTGGACCATCAGGTCCTTGCGGGCGGCTACGGGACCAGCAGCGAGTACGTCCGGGAACTGATCCGCCGGGACCAGGACCGCACCCGGCTGCGCAACCTCCTTCTGGAGGGCGCCGCTGCAAAGCCCGGCGAGGTGGCCGATGCGGCCTACTTCGAGGGCGTGCGCGAGGGCATCCGCAGGCGGGCCAAGACGTGAACCCCAAGCCGGTCGTCCCGCGGCTCCAGGCCCTCCGGGACATCCAGGTCGCCGTTGACTTCTACCATGGCGAGGGGGCGGACGAGGCGGCCCTGGGCTTCGTGGACGCGCTGGAGCGGGCCTTCCGGCATCTGGGCCGGTTTCCCGGCTCAGGCTCCCACCGGCACGCCCTCCAGTTGGGCCTGCCCGACCTGCGCAGCTGGCCGGTGCCGCGCCATCCCTACCTGATCTTCTTCCTGGAACAGGAGGAGCACCTGGACGTATGGCGCATCCTGCACGCGCAACGGGATATCCCGGCCAGCCTGGGCTGATTCACTCCGGCTTCAGCGACCGCTGCATCAGCCGCTTCACCGATTCCCTGGGATCGGCGCCCTGGAGCAGGCGGCCCACCTCCTGGGTGATGGGCAGTTCCAGGCCATGCTGGCGGGCCAGGCCCAGGGCCGCGTCGGTGGTGAAGGCCCCTTCCACCACCTGGTTGCCCAGGGAGCGGGTGGCCGCCTCGGGGGACATGCCCTGGCCCAGCATGGCGCCGAACCGCCGGTTGCGGCTCTGGGCCCCGGTGGCGGTGAGCAGCAGGTCGCCCATGCCGGCCAGGCCCATCACGGTTTCCGGCTTGCCGCCCAGCCGTTCAACCAGCCGGGCCATTTCGGCCAGGCCCCGGGTGATGAGCGCGGCCCGGGCGTTGTTGCCCAGGCCCAGGGATTCCACCAGGCCGGCGGCGATGGCCAGGATGTTCTTGAAGGCGCCGCACAGCTCCACCCCCAGCACGTCCCGGCTCAGGTAGACCCGCAGGTTGGGCGTGGCCAGCAGCGCCTGCAGCTCCTGGGCCCGGTCGTCGCTCACGGTGGGGGGCAGGGCCAGCAGGATGGTGGTGGGCAGATCGCGGGACACCTCGTCGGCGAAGGTGGGTCCGGACAGTACCCCCACCGGCACCTGGAGCAGCGGTTCCAGCACCTGGGTGACCCGCAGGTGGCTGACCTGCATGATCCCCTTGCTGACGTGGATCACCAGTTCGGGCCGCAGGGCGGTGCGGGCGGCCAGGCCGCTCCACACCTCATGGTTCAGCTGGGTGGGCAGGGCGCTCACCCAGATGGGGGCGCTGAAGGCCTTGTCGGGATCGGCCAGGGGCCGCACGCTGGAGGGCAGTTCGGAATCCCCCAGGCTGGGGTGGCGGCGCCGGGCGGCCAGGTCGGCCATCATGGCGGGCGGATGGCCCCAGAGGTCCACCCGCGCCCCCTGGCGGGCCCAGGTCATGGCCAGGGCGGTGCCCCAGGCGCCTGCGCCGAAGATGGCAATGTCGGATGGTTTAGTCATGGTCGGTGGCCTTGGCTTGGGGCTTGGCGCCCCAGAAGCGGTTTTCGGTGCCCCGGAACAGCCGGTCCAGGTTGGCCCGGTGCTTGAGGATCACCAGCCCCGCCAGCAGGGCCCAGGCCAGCGGCCCCGGCCAGCGGGGCAGGCCGGGGGTGGCCGGCAGGATGGCCCAGTCGCCGGCCAGGCCCAGGGTGGTGAGGAACAGGGTCACCGCGGCCAGGACGCTGCCCAGGCTCACGTAGCGGGAGACCAGGAGGGTCACCAGGAACACGGCGAAGGCCGGCGCCACCATGGCCGCATGGTAGCCCAGCACAGTGCCCAGCGCGGTGGCCACCCCCTTGCCGCCGCGGAACTTCAGCCAGGGCGGGAACACGTGGCCCAGCACCGCCGCCAGCACCACCCAGGCCAGGGCTTCCGGCCCCAGGCCGGCCTGCCTGGCCAGGTACACCGGCAGGAACCCCTTGGCCGCGTCCAGCAGCAGGGTGGCGATGGCCAGGCCCTTGCCGCCGGCCCGCAGGACGTTGGTGGCGCCGATGTTGCCGGAGCCCACGGAACGCACGTCGCCCTTGCCGGCCAGCTTCACCAGCAGCAGGCCGAACGGGATGCTCCCGGCCAGGAAGGCTCCGATGCACCAGGTTGGAGAGATCATCATCGCGGTGGTCATGGATGAACTTTAGCAGAGCAGCTTGCGCCTCAGCAGGTCCAGGGCCCAGGAGGCTCCGCGCGCCTGCAGCTCGGCCCTGCCGCCCGGGAGGCGGAAGGCCTTGCACTCCGTGCCGTCCGGCCCGGCCACGGCCACCAGGCAGGTGCCCACCGGGGCCGGACCGTCCTGGTCCTCGGTGGGGCCGGCGTTGCCGGTGACCGCCAGGCCCCAGGTGGTGCCGAGCCGCTCGCGGATGGCGGTGGCCAGGGCGGCGGTGACCGGTTCCGACACGGTGCCGTGGGCCTTGATGAAGTCCGGGTCCAGCCCGGCCAGCACCGCCTTGGCCCGGGCCGAATAGACCGTGGCGCCGCCCAGGAACCGGGCCGACACCCCGGGAATGGCGGTGAGCCGGGCCGCGAGGTTGCCCCCGGTCATGCTTTCGGCCACGGCCAGGGTCTCCTGCCGGCGGCTGAGCAGCGCCACCAGGGCGTCCTCGATGCCGCCTTCGGTTCCCACGTGGGCCAGGTCCTGGCCCATGGTCCGCTGGAAGTCGGCCAGGGCGGCCGCCAGGACCGCCTGGTCCTGGCACCGGCCCACCAGCTCCACGTGGTGGAGGCCGGCCAGGATGGTCCATTCCACCTGGCGGTACTGCTCACGCAGGCCCTGGGTGCGCTCGCCCAGGCCGCTTTCCGGCACCGAGCCGAACACCATGCGCAGGGTGTGCGCGGGGGCGCCGGCCAGGGGCCTGAGCCGGGGCGCCACCTGCTGCTCCCACATGAGCTTCATCTCCCGGGGCACGCCCGGGAACAGGATGATGCGCCGGCCGGGGAAGCCCTTGGGATTCTCCCAGTAGACGCCGGGGGCGGTGCCGGCGGGGTTCGGCACCCGCTCCGCGCCTTCCGGAATGAAGATCTGCTGGAAGTTGCTGGCGGACGGCACCCGGTTCCGGGCGGCGTAGTAGGCGAGCATCTCCGCCCTGGCCTGGGCGTGCTCCAGCAGCGGCACCCCCACCACCTCGGCCCAGACATCCTTGGTGAAATCGTCGAAGGTGGGGCCGAGGCCGCCGGTGCACAGGATGACGTCGGAGCGGTCCAGGGCCTCCCGGAACAGCTGGCGCAGGTCCTCCCGGGAATCCCCCACGGCGGTCTTGCGGTGGAACGCCAGCCCCAGTTCCCCCAAGCGGTCTGCCAGCCAGACCGAATTGGTGTCCAGCCGGCCGGCGGTAAGCATTTCGGATCCGACGGCGATGCATTCAATGCGTGGCAAGATGCCCTCCCAGTGTTCGTTCCCCAATGATCGCACCGGCGCGGCCCCATGGCTGGTAGGCTTTGTGAAACTGCTTCAGGTTGATACGTGGAAATCTCTTTCGCCCTCAGTTCGCCCGGCCCCGACCGGCTGGTGTACGGCCTCCCCCGGTGGTACCGGCCCTTCATGGCGCTCATCCTGGTGCTGCTGGCGCTGGGCATCCGCCTGGGCGGGGTGCGCCCCGGGCCCCTGGCCTGGACCATCCTGATGATGGCCGTACTGGGCGGGCTGTACGAGGACAGCTGGAGCTTCGACGCCCATCTGGGCCGGGTGGCGCACCGGTCGGGCCTGTGCTTCATGCCCCGGGTCATGGTGCTGGAGTTCGCGGCCATCGAACGGTTCCGGCTGATCCCGCTGGTGGCGGGCACCATCCCGGGGTCCGCGGACGAGCGCGCCGAGAACGAGGCGGTCCTCGCCGGTGGCCGCGGGGACGACCACGGGCACCGGCGCCTGCGCCACCGCAAGCCGTTCCTGGACCTGGTCATCGAGTGCGCCGAGGGCAAGCGCTACCTGGTGGACCACCTTCCGGCGCGCCGCTCGGCGGGCCTGCGGGAAACCGGGGCCCGGCTGGCTTCGCTATGCGCCAAGCCGCTGGCCGAAGGCTGATTCCGCCTCGGCGAAATTCTTGAAGATCAGGTGGTTCTGGTCCATGCGGGCCGGTTCGGCCGGCGCCGGGGGGATCCGGCCCGGGGTGCAGCAGAACACCTCGTTCCAGATGCGCTCGCCTTCCCGGGGGCCGTACTCGGGGTGGAACTGCACCCCCCACACCGGCAGGTCCCGGTACTGGAACGCCAGGGCCGCGCAGTCGGCGCTGGCCGCCAGGATCCGGAACCCATCGGGCAGGTCGCAGGCTTCATCGAAATGGGAAACCATCACCATGGCCTCGTCCATGCCCCGGAACAGGGGATTGGGCGCCAGCCGCAGGCGCAGGAAACCGAATTCCGGCGCGGGCGCATGGCGCACATGCTCCGGCCCGGCCAGCACCTTGGCCAGGAACTGGTGGCCGTAGCAGATGCCCAGGATCGGCTTGCCGGCGTCCATGAACCGGTGCACCAGGGCGGCCAGGGCCCGGTCCCAGGGCTGCTCCTCGGTGGCCGAGGCCACCGAGCCGGAAATGACCAGATGGGTGAAGCGGGCCAGATCGCCCAACTCCTCGATCAGGCCCGCCCGCAGGTGTTCGCTCTGATGCCCGGCCCGCTGGAAGTGCGTGGACACCACGCGGTCGAAGTCCTCCGCGAAAGTCTCCTCGTTGAAGCAGTTCACCACCAGGATCATGGAGCCCCCTTCCTGGGTTCCAGTAAACCATGGGCGGCCGGGGCCGGCGCCCGCTTTCCGGTTCGCCCCTTCGTAATAGATTTAATAATACGTCATAACTATTAATTAAAACAATTTTTATGGATAATCTTTAGGCGAATGGTGGCAGACTCTCTGCTCTTTCCGGAGGATCGCATGAAGCGTCTGCACTGGAGTTCCCTGTTTACCCTGGCGCTGGTCGGCGCCAGCTTTTCCCCGCTTTCCGCGGCCGCGCCGGTGGAACCGGACTGGCTGGCCGTGGTGGGGCTCTACCCCCAGCCCGGCACCGTGACGGCCCAGAGCGAACTGGCCATCATGCTCTGGCTGCAGAATTCCCGCACCGCCCAGGACGTGGCCCGGGCCCGCAGCGAAACCACCCCCAGCTTCGGCTGCTTCGCCGGCGCCGTCCACCCGGGCGTCACCGCCAGCGCGACGCCCCGGCCCGTCGAGATCGCCGACTTCCCCAGGACCGCGGCGCTCCTGGAGCAGGCCCGGGAGGACGTGACGCCGCTCCTGGAATCCCTCGGCAACACCTTCCTCCGCCCCCTCCCCGTCCAGAGCTTCCCGGCGGTGGCTCCGGTCCTGCCGGAGCCGGTGGGCTTCGCCTACCCCAGCCGGCACGCCACCCTGGGGGTGCTGTACGCCCAGATCCTGTGCCAGCTGGATCCGGACGACCACGTGGCCATCTGCGCCGCCGGCAACCTCCTGGGCACCGACCGGGTGCTGGGCGGGGTCCACTACCCCAGCGACGTGGAAGCCGGGCAGCGGCTGGGCAAGGCGTTCGCCACCTGGTGGATCGATCAGCCGGGGCACCTGCAACTATTCCAGGCGGCCTGCGGGGAGTGGCAACGCTAGCCGAGCCCGGAGTACGGCACGGTCGAAAGTGGTTTTTGCCTAGGGGCGCCTATAAAAAATCAATCACCACCTTTGAACCAAGGGGAGCGGGATGCCCTCCACTTCGGTCACAGGCCGCTCATATACCGGCATACGTTCCATGATTTTGCTGTAAAAAGGCTCACTCAAAAAGGCCGGATAAAAAACATAGAGCGGAGCCCCGGATTCAGGGTCGGAGGTATGCTGGTACTTGTTTACGAATTGAGCATAAGCTTGATCCATCCAATTATATAGCATTATTTGTAAAGTATTACATAGCAGGCTGCTGTTTGAGCTCAATCTATTGATTTCTTTTGAACTTCCCGTTTTATTCCGTTGAATACTCCCGGCCTCAATAAGCTTTTCACATATGATTTTTTCCCTCATATAAGCAACGGCAAGCCTGCGGAAACTGCTATTGTTCTCCAGCGACCTCCTTGCCATCTCAAGGGCCGCCTGATATTTCTTGAATTGGCTGAAATCACTTCCGGGAGCCGGTATCGGAAACAGGTTCACGCCCCGCGGATGACAGAAAAGCCCAAGCCACTTCGTATAATTCCCATCATAATTTTCCCGCGGGAGAGTCGGGTACTGGTCATAGTTTAAATTGGCGTCGTAGCCAACCAGTTTCCTCGTGTAATATTGGAATATCGTGTTGACGAAGATTTCATACAGACTCGCTGACGACATTCTGTTCCCATCCTGGTGCAAGGCCGTCGCCCAGTTCGGCCATTCACCCCAATCGTCCCTCCGGCGAATTCTCCCAACCGTATAGGACCCTTCGGGTCGGGTCGCCCCAGCCTCCCGGTCCTCATCGGACAAGTTTGGCAGAGAGCCTTTGCCGTCAAGCTTGGTCTCGGTTTTCGTCTCCGCATGACCTGGCGCCGGCGCACCGGGGTTGTTGATGCTGATCATGGTGGACGCCACCACCACGGGCGGCCGCGGGCCACGGGCGGCACCATCGGGCTCCTCGCTGAAGCTGGAGTTGGTGCCGGGCATTTCCACGTTCAGGACGCCCACCAGTTCGCCCTTGGGGGCGGCATTGTCCCATATCCGGAAGCGCAGATCGCAGCCCTGCCGCCGCCCGGGGCCGATTTCATCCACGTAGAAGCCCAGGATCTCGCCGGGCCGAAGCACTGCGGTCCCTTTGCATTCCGCGACAGCTCCTGGTCCGGATCCAGATCCGCTCCCGGCGGTCCCATGGCCGATAAAATAGCCCAGCCGGGCCGTCGGCTGTGCGGAGAAATCAATGGTCCAGATATCGCTTGAATTATTTATTATTTCTTTGATCAGGGGAGTCCATGCCGCCTGGGCCAGGGAAGCTCCTGCCAGGCAGGTCACGGCCACTACGATGGAATGACGAAAGGGATAATCACGAAAATTCACCATCATCATCCTCAACGGATCGGCGCTCGGTCCTCTTTGACATAATATTAATAATTTTTAACAAGTCAAGTCCGGATCCGGGATCCCGCAAAAACGCATCTCCACCTCCTGCCTGGAGCGGACCCTCGAGGTGCTCCGGATGATGACTTCACTCCGGAACCGCCAGGGCCGCCACCGAGTGCAGCCGCACCCTGGGCAGGCTGTCTGGAAAATCCTTCTGCAGGAACGCCAGCAATTTCTCCCGCACCTCGCACCGCAGGTCGAAGGCTTTGGAGGAATCGGCCGCGCTCATCAGGAGGCGAAGTTCCACGGTCCGCTCGGTGCAGTTGGTCACCTGCGCCCCGGACGTCAGGCCGTCCCATTTGTCGGAAGCCTGGAGGATCACCTGCAGTTCCGTGCGCACCGCGTCCACCGGTACCGAATAGTCCACGTACAGGAACACCGTGCCCAGCAGGTTGGCTGAGCTCCGGGTCCAGTTCTGGAAGGGCTTCTCCAGGAAATAGGTGACCGGCACCACCAGCCGTCGCAGGTCCCAGAGCTTGACCACCACGTAGGTCAAGGTGATCTCTTCGATCTTGCCCCATTCGCCCTCGACGATGACCACATCGTCGATGCGGATCGGCTGGGTGAAGGCGATCTGCAGGCCGGCGACGAAGGTGGCCAGGCTGTGCTGGGCGGCGAAGCCCAGGATGATGCCGATCATCCCGGCCGAGGCGAGCAGGCTGACTCCCACATGGCGGATCGAATCGAAGGTCATCAACATGGTGGCCGCCGCGACGAGCATGATGGCGACCAGCACGAGCTTGACCAGAATGGTGAGCTGGGTGTGGACGGTTCGCGCCTCGAGGTTGTCCTCCGACTGCATGTTGAAGCGGCTCAGGATCAGGTCCCGTCCGGTGAGGGCGCTGTTGATGAAGATCCAGGTGATCGCGGCGATGGTGCAAAGGCTGAACAGGTGGTTCAGGAACTCGATGGCCGGCGCGGAAAGGGCCAGGGGCGGTACCGCCAGCATGACCGCGAGCAGGGGCAGCAGCAGCCGCAAGGGGCCGCGCAAACGCTGGACCAGAAGCGTGCTCAAGGGCGTGGCGGCCCGCGTGGCCAGGCGCATGAGCAAAAAGAACAGCACCCGGGACGCCGCCAGACCCGCCAGCGTGGTGGCCAGCAACAGGCCGGTGGCGATGCCGGCCCGTTCCAGGCTCTGAAGATGGAATGCATGCCAATCCATGCTCGCCTCCCAGGGGATGACCCAGGCAAGCCTAGCGGGCAGTTCGCCAAAACCTAGATGATTTTAAGGCTGCGCCCGGCCTCCGTTCAGCGGGAACCCTTGCCTTCCTCGCGTGGGGGCCCCTGCGGCGCCGGAGAGCCCTCATACAGACCTCTTTCCGGATCGGCCACCACCAGGGCGGGATCCCAGCCGTCCGTTTTCAAGATGATCTGGTTCGGGCCAAAACCCAGGGTCTGGTGGATGAGCCCATCCAGGGTCGAGTCCATCCTTGCCGGATCGGCGAGGGTGAAGGTCGCCGCCGGGGCGTCCACCGCGTGGGTCAGCACCAGGGCGACGCCGAAGGGGTTGGCCTGCTGCTGCGCATCCCAAAGACGGGCCCGGAGCCTTTCAGTCCCCCTGCCAAGCAGGAGGTAGCGTCGACCGTGCGCAGGGATCCGATAATACGTCCGGGGGGCGAGGACCACTTCGATTTCATCGGTATGGGCGTCCTTGGGGGGCACGGCCTTGAGGGCATGGTGCCGGTCTTTCTTCCAGACCACCGGGTTGTGCGGGTCAAAGGCTTTTTCGAATTCCAGGAACCAATTGGATCCGGAATGATTGCTGATTCTCACGAACCTGGGGGGCCCTTCGACTGGGGTGTCGCCAGGCTCCTTTGCCTTGGGGACCGGGGGGGCGAACCGGGGCCGGAGTGAAGGGGGCAGCTCCCCGTCCGCGGGATCTTTTCGCTTTCTGGAAGGCGCTGGGCCATCGCCGGGAGCTAAGGGCGCCGGCCTGACGAGAGCGGGGGGGGGCAAGGCGAAGTCCGCAGGGGGCGGGACCGGGGCGGAGCCCAGGGCGGCCAGTCCAGAGGACGGCCCGCCCGAAGAGGAACTGCTGGAGGATCTCTCACCCGGGGAATCCCAGCGGGAACGGGTGATGGTGACGATATTTTGATCGACCGTGAACGGCGGCACGTAGCCCGGAGGGGTCTCCACAAGAGCGCCCATGGCCACCGAGAGCTTGCCTGGGCTCCGCCGGAAAATGACCCTGTAGCTGAAGGGATTCTGGTTCCTGCCATCGGGGGCGATGGGGATGGCGAGCTTCAAGGTTACCGGCTTCTTGGTTCCCGGCTTCATGGGCCAACTCACCTCGACCCATTCGCTGGGAGGAACATGAATGAAATGCCGGAAGCTGAGGGCGGGAACCCTGCCATCCGGGCCCGGCAGCAACCGCAGGCCTTGGGTCCAGGCTGTCGAGCTGACCTTTAATTGCCATTTCACGGTGGAGGTATTTCGGAAACGAACCGTGTCGGGGCCAGGCTCCGCCGCCAGACGCACGGACCCCGCGGCCCATAACAGGCAGAAGGAAAGCCACAGCCCTTTGGCGAGGGGGGTGGCGCCGGAGTGCCTGGGCAGGATGGGAATGTGATTAATAAATTAAACATAGTTCAATAATAGGGCAACGCAATGATCGCCGCCACCTTTTCCGGGCTCCAGCCGTGAGGCTGTAGCCCCCGTTTGGCTCCGGGCGGGAGTTGAAGAAGGTGATGGCCACGTGGCGCGGCGCCCGGCTCCGGGCGAGCCCCCGGATCACCTCGGCGCAGACGGACATGCCGCCAAGGCCGGAATCGGTGATGAGGATGGAAAAGGGATCCTTGTCCCCGTAAAGGTCCATGGTCAGGCTCCGCGGCCGGGTTCCTCCCGGTCAACCCGCGGGGCGCGCGGCACCCCGTGCAGGGCCAGGTAGACGATGGCCCCCAGCAGGGTCAGGGCCAGCCCCGAAAGGGCGAAGCGCCAGCCGGTGGACGCCAGGATGGAGCACCAGAGCACGATGGCGACCAGGGCCGGCAGCGGGTAGAGCCACATGCGGAACGGGAACCGGGTGCCGATGCGCCGGTGCAGCAGCATCAGCCCCACCGCGCCGCCGATGAACTGCACCAGGATCCGCATGGCCAGGATGGCGTTGATCACGTCGCTCAGCCGGAACAGCAGGCTGAACACGAAGGCGGTGCCTCCCAGCCAGAGCAGCGAGACATGGGGGAAGCCCTTGGTGGGATGGAGCTTGCCCATCACCGCGAAGAAGTTCCCGTCCAGCGCCGCGGCGTACGGGATGCGCGAGTAGCCGAGCATCACCGCGAACAGCGAGGCGAAGGCGATCCACAGCACCAGGACGGTGGCGAGGTCGGCCGCGGCGTGGCCGTAGAGCCGCTGGATCAGGGTGCTGACGATGAACGGCGAGGCCTGCGCCTCGCGCCAGGGGATCACCCCGATCACCGCGTACTGCATGGCCAGGTAGATGACGCCGATGCCGATGATGGAGATGAAGATGGCCCGGGGGATGTTCTTTTCCGGATCGCGGATCTCGCCGCCCAGGTGGTTCACGTTGTAGTAGCCCAGGTAGGAATACATGGTCTTCACGGTGGCCTGGCCCAGGGCCACCCAGAAGGCCCATTTCAGGTCCCAGGCGCCGGGGGGGTAGCTGAACGCCAGCCGGGGGTCGAACCGGGACAGCCCGCCGATGATGAACCAGGCCAGGATGCCCAGCACGGTGATCCACAGGGCCAGGGTGATCTTGCCGATGGTGGCGATCTTCCGGTACAGGATGAAGGTCAGGGCGATCACCAGCGCGCCCGAGGCGGCCCGCCGGGTGAAGCCGTTCAGGGGCACCAGGAAGGACAGGTACTGGGCGAAGCCGATGGCGCCGCTGGCCACCACCAGGGGGGCCTGGATCATGGTCTGCCAGATGAACAGGAACGAGATCATCTTGCCCCAGCTGCCGTAGGATTCCCGCAGGAAGACGTAGCTGCCGCCCGCCCGCGGCATGGCCGCGCCGAACTCGGCCCAGATGCAGCCGTCCACCATGGCCAGCAGGGCGCCGGCGATCCACGCGACGATGTGCTGCGGCCCGCCCATGATGCCGATCACCAGCGGCAGCACCACGAAGGGGCCGATGCCGACCATGTCGATCATGTTCAGGGCCACCGCCTGAACCAGCGACAGGTCCCGCTTCAGGCCGCTAGTCTCGGTCATGGTACAGGAAACAGGCAACGTGGTGACCGGGGCCAACCTCGTGCAGGCGGGGCGCCTGCTCCCGGCAGTGCGCCATGCGCCGCCAGCAGCGGTCATAGAACGGGCATCCGGCCCGGGCCCGGTCCGGGCCGGGCACGTCGCCGGCCAGGATGATGCGCTGGCGCACCGCCTCCAGCCTGGGGTCGGGGATCGGCACGGCGGAAAGCAGGGCCTGGGTGTAGGGGTGCAGGGGGGTGCGGTACAGCTCGGGGGCGTCGGCCAGCTCGGCGATGGCGCCCAGGTACATCACCGCCACCCGGGTGGAGATGTACTCGATCACCGCCAGGTCGTGGGCGATGAACAGGTAGGTCAGCCCGAACTCCTCCTGCAGGTCCTTGAACAGGTTGAGGATCTGCGCCTGGATGGAGACGTCCAGGGCCGACACCGGCTCGTCGCAAAGCACCAGCTCCGGGCGCAGCGCCAGGGCCCGGGCGATGCCGATGCGCTGCCGCTGGCCGCCGGAGAACTGGTGCGGGAAGCGGTTCCGGAAGAAGGGGGAGAGGCCCACCCGCTCCATGAGCGCATCCACCCGCTGGGCCTGCTCCGCCCGGGCCATGCTGAGGATGCCCCGGTTGGCGTAGATCCGCAGGGGCTCGGCGATCAGGTCGCCGGCGTTCATGCGCGGGTCCAGCGAGGCGTAGGGATCCTGGAACACCATCTGCATGTCCTTGCGGGCGGCGATCAGGGCCTTGCCCTTGAGGCGGGTGAGGTCCCGGCCCTTGAGCAGCACCCGGCCCGCGGTGGGCCGGTGCAGCTGGGCCACGGCCCGGGCGGTGGTGGACTTGCCGCAGCCGGATTCCCCCACCAGGCCCAGGGTCTCGCCCTTGCGGATGTGGAAGTCGACGCCGTCCACCGCCCGGAGCCAGCCGCCGGCCACCGGGAAGTGCATCTTCAGGCCCTCCACCTGGAGCAGGACCGGGTCAGCGCTCATGCGGGGCCTCCTCCGCATGGAGCCAGCACTGCACCGAACGGCCATCGGCCTCGGCCGCGGGCGGGTAGCGCCGCCGGCACAGGTCCATGGCCTGGTCGCAGCGGGGATGGAAGGGGCAGCAATCGGGCAGGTCGATGACGCTGGGCGGCTGGCCGGGAATGGAGGCCAGGCGCTCCGGGCCCTGGCGGTCCAGGCGGGGCACCGAACGGATCAGGGCCTGGGTGTAGGGATGCCGGGGCGACTCGAACAGGTCGACGGTGGGGCCCTGCTCCACGATCCGCCCGGCGTACATCACGCAGAGGGTGTCGCAGATGCCGGCCACCACGCCCAGGGAATGGGTGACCAGGATGACCGAGGTGCCCAGGCGCCGGGTGAGGTCGCGGATCAGGTCGAGGATCTGCGCCTGGATGGTCACGTCCAGGGCGCTGGTGGGCTCGTCGGCGATGAGGATCTCCGGGTTGCAGGACAGGCCCATGGCGATCATCACCCGCTGGCGCATGCCGCCGGAGAACTGGTGGGGGTACTGCTCGATGCGCCGCTCGGCGTCGCTGAACCCGGCCAGCTGCAGCAGCTCGACGGCCCGGGCCCGGGCCGCCCTGCGGCCCAGCCCCTGGTGCAGCATCAGCGGCTCCATCATCTGGGTGGAGACCCGCAGGAACGGGTTGAGCGAGGTCATGGGGTCCTGGAAGATCATGGCGATGCGGTCGCCGCGCACCGCCCGCAGCTCCCGTGCGGGCAGCCGCAGCAGGTCCTTGCCGTGGAACAGCGCGCGGCCCCCGGCGATCCGGCCCGGAGGGGCGATCAGCTGGAGCAGGGAGAGGTTGGTCACGCTCTTGCCGGAGCCGGATTCGCCCACCATGCCCAGGGTCTCGCCCCGGCGCAGCCGGAAGCTCACCCCGTCCACCGCCTTGACCAGGCCTTCCTCGCTCGGGAACTGGGTGCGCAGGTCCTCCACCTGCAGGATGGTCTCGGCGTCCATGTCAGGCCCCGCGCCTCCCCTGGGGATCCAGCGCGTCGCGCAGGCCGTCGCCCAGGAAGTTCATGGCGAACAGGAACACGGTCATGGCGACGGCCGGGCCCAGCAGCTGCCAGGGGTAGAGCGACATCACCCCGGCCCCCTCGGCCACCAGGGAGCCCCAGGAGGCCAGCGGGGCGGACACCCCCAGGCCCAGGAAGGACAGGAACGATTCGGTCATGATGAACTGCGGCACCAGGAGGGTGGAGAACACCACGATCACCCCCAGGGTGTTGGGGGTGAGGTGGCGGAAGATGATCCGGGCCGGGCTGGCGCCCATGGAGCGGGCCGCCTCCACGAACTCGGCGTGCTTGAGGCTGATCACCTGCCCGCGCACCACCCGGCACAGGGTGAGCCAGGACACCAGCGCCACCGCCACGAACAGGTTGAGGATGTTGCGCCCGAACAGGGCCATCATGATGATCACCAGCAGCATGTAGGGCAGGCCGTAGAGGATGTCCACGAAGCGCATGATCAGGTTGTCCACGGTGCCGCCGGCGTAGCCGGCGATGCTGCCCAGGGCCACCCCCAGGAGCATGGAGGTGACCGTGCCCACCAGGCCGATGAGGATGGAGATCCGGCCGCCGTAGAGCAGGCGCGACAGCATGTCCCGGCCCAGTTCGTCGGTGCCCAGCCAGTAGTGCCGCCGGTGCACCGCCTGGGTGCGGATGTCCCTGGCCATGTCGGCCAGTTCGGTCCGCTCCTCGGCGCTGGGCTCGGCGCGGTTCTCGGCGGCCCGCAGCCGCTGCAGGTAGCCGGTCCGGGCCGCCAGCATGAGCTCCCCGGCCGGGCGCAGCGAGGGCGGCAGGTTCTCGTGGGCCACCACCTGCTCGGCGTACGGGTGGATGGGCAGCACCGGCGCCCCCAGGCAGAACAGCGCGTAGCAGGCCACCACCACCAGGCCGGCCAGGGCCATCCGGTTGCGCCGCAGCCGGCGCCAGGCGTCGGCCCAGGGCGAAACCGGGCGCAGCTCCCGGCCGAGCTCGTCGGTGGGATCCTGGGGTGCTGGCGGCGGGGAGGTCATGGCTTCGTCTCAGGAGTAGGAGATGCGCGGGTCGAGGAAACCATAGCAGACATCCACGACGAAGTTCATGACCACCAGGATCACCGAGAAGACGATGACGTCGCCCATGATCAGCGTGTAGTCGCGGTTGATGGCGGCCTGGATGGACAGCCGGCCCATGCCCGGGATGGCGAAGATGGTCTCCACCACCACGGTGCCGGTGATGATCCCGGCGAAGGCGGGCCCCAGGTACGACAGCACCGGCAGCAGGGCGCCCTTGAGCACGTGGCGGAGCACCACCACCGGCTCGGAAAGGCCCTTGGCCCGGGCGGTGCGCACGTAGTCGGCGCGCAGCACCTCCAGCACCGAAGCGCGGGTCAGCCGGGCGATGCCGGCCAGGTACGGCAGGGCCAGGGTGGCCACCGGCATCACCAGCACCAGCCAGCCGCCGCGCCCGCCCAGCCAGCCCGAGGTGGGCAGCCAGCGGTGGTCCAGGGCCAGCACCAGCTTCAGCACCGGGCCGATGACGAACAGCGGCACCGAGATGCCGATCACCGCCAGGGCCATGGCGCCGTGGTCGATCCAGCTGTTCTGGCGCAAGGCCGACAGCACCCCGGCGCCGACCCCCAGCAGCACGGCGATGGCCAGGGCCAGGGAGCCGATCAGCATGGACGGGGGCAGGGCGTTGCCGATCAGCTCGCCCACGGTGAAGTCCTTGTAGCGGAACGAGGGGCCCAGGTCGCCCCGGACGAAGTCGCCCAGGTAGCGCAGGTACTGGCGGGCCACCGGCTCGTCCAGGTGGTAGCGCTTCTCGATGTTGGCCATGATCTCCGGCGGCAGCTGCTTCTCGCTGGCGAAAGGCCCGCCCGGCGCCACCCGGATGATGATGAAGGACAGGGTGAGGATGAGGAAGAGGGTGGGGATCAGCCCCAGGGCGCGCCGTACCAGGAAGCGGGTCATTTCCGGTACCACCAGCGCGGATGGTGGATGTCGATGGTGTTGAGGCAGATCCCGCCCCACCGGTGCTCGTCCAGGACGAACCGGGTGACGTAGAAGAAGAAGGGGATCACCGCCTGGTCCTGGGTGATGAGGATTTCCTCGGCCTGCTCCAGCACCCGGTTGCGGGCGGCGCCGGCGGGCATGGTGGCGGCCCGGGCCAGGAGGGCGTCGTAGCGCGGGTTGTGGTACAGCCCGTCGTTGTTGCCGGCCCGGCTCTTGAACATGTCCAGGTAGTTGCTGGGATCCGGGTAGTCCGCCACCCAGCCGGCCCGGGCCAGCTGGAAGTCGTGGGTCTTCTGCTTGGTGTCCAGGAAGGTGTTCCACTCCAGGTTGTGCAGCTCCATGTGGATGCCCAGGGTGGACAGCCAGGACTGCTGCAGCCACTCGCAGATCAGCTTGTGCCGGGCGCTGGTGTTGTAGGTGAAGGTGAAGGCGGGGAAGCCCCGGCCGCCGGGGTAGCCGGCCTCGGCCAGCAGCCGGCGGGCCTGCACCGGGTCGTAGCCGTTGCCCCGGGCGGTGCGGAAGCCGCCCATGGCCGGCACGAAGCCGCTGGTGGGCGCATCCCCGGCCTTGAGCACCCTGCGCACCAGCTCCTCCCGGTCCACCGCCATGGACAGGGCCTTGCGCACCCGCACGTCGTCGAACGGCTTGCGGGTCACGTTGAAGATGTAGTAGTAGATCGAGGAGCCCGGCTGGTGGTGGTAGTCGCGCATCAGGCGGATCTGGTCGATGCGGGCCACCGGGATGGAATCGTCGGTGACGTAGTCGATCTCTCCGGCCAGGTACTTGTCGAAGGCGACGTTGGGATCCTCGATGGTGAGGTAGGTGATGCTGTGCAGCTTGATGTTGGCGGCGTCCCAGTAGCGGAGGTTCTTCACCACCACGATCTGGTCCTGGGGCTTCCAGGCCTTGAGCACGTAGGGGCCGTTGCCGATGAAGTGGGCCGGCTTGGTCCAGGCGCCGGGGCCGAAGCGCTTCACCGCGAAGCTGGGGGTGACCATGAAGGCGTTGTGGGTGAGCATGGCCAGGGCGTAGGGCAGGGGGCCCACGAAAGTGACCACGAAGGTGTGCGGGCCCGGGGCGTGGATCTGGACCGCGGAGGCGGGGCCCCTGCCCTTGAGGTAGGCGTCGGCCCCGGCGATGTTGTCGCCCAGCAGGTAGGCGTAGGGCGAGCCGGTTTTCGGATCCAGCACCCGCAGCCAGGCGTCCACCACGTCCTGGGCCACCAGCGGGGTGCCGTCGGACCAGGTGGTGTCGCGCAGGGTGAAGGTGTAGGTGCGCAGGTCGCGGCTCACCGTCCAGCGCTCGGCCAGGCCCGGCACCGGCATGGCGGTGCGCGCGTCGTTGACCGTGAGGCCCTCGAACAGGGCGTAGCTGATGCGGGTCTCCGGCACCCCGGAGGTGAGCGCCGGATCCAGCGACAGCGGCTCGTTGCCGTTGTTGAAGACGAAATCCTGGGCAGCCATGGGCATGGACAGGACCGCAAGCAGCGCCAGGGTGGAAGCTCTGATTTCGGTCATCTGCCGTCCTGTCTGGGCCAGAGTCGGGTCATGGAAACGCTTTCTCCTTATTACTCCCGATCCCGGCAAAGCACAAATGCCGCCGGGCCCGGGAAATCCACAGCCAGTTCTGGGATTTCCCTTGGCTGAAGAGTAAGCTCTGGCTAATCAGCTACAACAGTATGTGGAGGAGCCGATGCCAACGGAGTCCAGATCTATCGTACAGAAGTATGCGCTGATATTCGCGGTGGCCATGCTCCTGCTGATCGTGCTGCTGCCCACCCCGGCGGGGCTGCCGGTGGCCGGGCAGCGGATGCTGGGCATCCTGGTGTTCGCGGTCATCGTGTGGATGACCGAAACCGTGAGCTACCCGGTGAGCGCCGCCATCCTGGTCACCCTCATGGCGCTGCTGCTGGGCACCGCGCCGGCGGCGGTCGGGCCGGTCAAGCTGCTGGGCACCACCGGCGCGCTGGGCATCGCCCTGGGCGGCTTCAGCAACACCGCCTGGGCCCTGGTGGCCGGCGCCCTGTTCCTGGCCGCGGCCATGACCCGCACCGGCCTGGACAAGCGCATCGCCCTGTTCGTGCTGTCCAAGATCGGCGCCCGCACCAACCGGGTGCTCATCGGGGTGATCCTGGTGGGCTTCATCCTGAGCTTCTTCGTGCCCAGCACCACCGCCCGGGTGTCCTGCCTGGTGCCCATCGTCATGGGCATCATCACCGTGTTCGGGGTGAAGCAGAAGAGCCGGTTCGCCGGCATGATGCTGATCGCCACCGCCCAGGCCGACAGCCTCTGGAACGTGGGCATCAAGACCGCCGCCGCCCAGAACATGGTGGCGGTGAGCTTCATCCAGAAGCAGCTGGGGGTGGACATCAGCTGGATGAAGTGGTTCATCGCCGCCGCCCCGTTCTCCGCGATCATGTCCGTGGTGCTGTACTGGGTGCTGATGAAGATGATGCCGCCGGAAGTGGACGAGATCCCCGGCGGCAAGGCCGCGGTGGCCAAGTCCCTGCGCGAACTGGGGCCCATGACCGGGGCCGAGAAGCGGCTGTTGTCGCTGTCCCTGATCCTGCTCTGCTTCTGGACCACCGAAGGCAGCCTGCACACCATCGACACGTCCACCACCACCATCGCCGCCATCACCATCATGCTGCTTCCGGGCATCGGCGTGATGAACTGGAAGGAGGCCCAGGACCGGATTCCCTGGGGCACCCTGGTGCTGTTCGGGGTGGGCATCAGCCTCGGTTCGGCCCTGCTCTCCACCCAGGCGGCCGCGTGGCTGGCCAAGGGCATCGTCGGCCTGTGCGGGCTGCACGGGGCATCCGCGTTCATGATCCTGGTGGTGCTGTCGCTGTTCCTGATCGTGATCCACCTGGGCTTCGCCAGTGCCACGGCCCTGGCCGCGGCCATGATCCCCATCATCATCTCGGTGCTGCAGGCGGTGAAGACCCCCGGGCTCAACATCGTGGGGCTCACCATGATCCTGCAGTACGTGGTCAGCTTCGGCATGCTGCTGCCGGTGAACGCACCGCAGAACATGATCGCCTACAGCACCGGCACCTTCGAGGTGAAGGACTTCGTGCGCACCGGCATCCCGCTCACCATCGCCGCCTACGCCCTGATCCTGCTGCTGGGCGCCACCTACTGGAAATGGCTCGGGCTGGTCTAGGCTCCTAGCCTGAAAGCGGGTCCCGGCCCATCGGACCGGGACCCGCGGTACCGCTACTCCTCAGCCAGGAACTTCTTCCGGGCCTCGATCACCTTGTCGGCGTCCCGGCCTTCCAGTTCCTGGAGGTGGTGGAACTTCCAGATGAACGAGCCGATGCCCTGGGTCTGGGAGCGCAGCTCCACGATCAGGCCCTGCATCTCGCTCTGGGGCACGTAGCCGTCCACCACGTCCCAGCCCGGCCAGCCGGGCTTGGCGTCGTAGCCCAGGATCTGCCCGGCCCGGTGGCTGGTGATGATCTTCTGGGCCTTGCTGGTGTGCTCGGAGGGCACCGAGATGTGCACCTCCAGGATCGGCTCCAGCAGCACCGGGTTGCATTGGGGCAGGCCCTCGGTGCAGGCCACCCGGGCCGCCGCCTTGAACGCCATGTCGGAGGAGTCCACCGTGTGGAACGAACCGAAGTACAGGATCGCCTCCACGTCCACCATCTGGAAGCCCAGCGGCCCCTGCTTGCAGAACTCCATGAAGCCGTCTTCCACGGCCGGGATGTAGTTCTTGGGGATCACCCCGCCGACGATGGTGTCTGAGAACTTCAGGCCCGCGCCGCGCTCCCGGGGCTTGAACTCGATGTAGGTGTCGCCGAAGGCCCCGTGGCCGCCGCTCTGGTGCTTGTAGCGGCCGTGCTGCTTGATGGGCTTGCGGATGGTCTCCCGGTAGGGGATCGCGGGGGTGCTGAGCGCCACTTCCACGCCCCAGCGCCTCACCCGGTCCACGGCCACCTTCAGGTGGATTTCGCCCTGGCCCCAGAGCACCCGCTCCTGGGTCTCGGCATTCTGGTCCAGCCGGTACGACTGGTCCTCGTCCAGCAGCTTGGCCAGGGCGCCGGACAGCTTCACCTCGTCGCCCATCTTGGTGGTCTTGAGCGCCAGGGCGGTCATGGGCTGCATGGGCGCCGGCCAGTCCAGGGTGACCTGCTTGGTGCCGGTGGTGAGCACGTCGCCGGTCCTGACCGGGTCCATGCGGCCCAGGGCCACGATCTCGCCGAGCCCGGCCCGGGTCGCCTTGTCCTGCTTGGCGCCGAACGGGTGGGTCATGGAGCTGGGCCGGAGGCTGTTCAGGGTCATGCCCTCGCTGAGCTCACCGCGCCAGACCCGCACCAGGGACTGCTTGCCGATGTGCTGGGCGGTGATGGTCTTCCACACCTGGGCCAGCGGCTCGGCGCCTTCGGTGGGGATGCCCAGGCGCTGGGCGGTGTCCCTGGCTTCGGGGGCCTCGTGGCGCAGCAGCTTGAGCAGGCGGTGGACCCCCAGGTCCTTGTCCGCGGAGCCCAGCAGCACCGGCACGATCTGGTCGCCGCGGAAGCCCTTGGTGAGGGTGGCGTAGACCTCGTCCCGGGAGGGCACCTGCTCCTCCAGCAGCTTTTCCATCAGGGAATCGTCCAGGCTGCTGATGGCTTCCAGCATCTCCTGGCGGGCCGCCAGGGCCTCCGCCTTGATGGTTTCAGGGATGTCGATCGGGTCCGAGGGGTGGCCCGGATTGGCCTGGAAGGCCCGCTCCAGGGACAGGTCCTCGTAGCCGGAAATGAAGGTGCCGGCCTGGATCGGGTATTCCCGCAGCACCAGGGGGCGCTCGGACATGGTCTGCAGGGCGTTGATGGTCTCCCGGATCTTGCCGGGTTCGGTGAGGTTGTCGACCTTGTTCAGGAAGATGGTGTGGGGAATGGAGTGGTCGTCCAGGAACTTCAGGATGGGCAGAGCCATCTGGGCCCGGACCGGGTCCGCTTCCACCACCAGCACTGCCGCATCCGCGACCATCAGCGCGTTCATGGTTTCCTGGGCGAATTCCACGGACCCCGGGCAGTCGATGAAGGTCCAGGACTCGCCCAGGTAGCTGGCGCTGGCGACCGAGATCTCCACGCTCATCTGCCGGGCCCTGGCTTCGGGGGACGCATCCCCCACGGTATTGCCCTCCTTGATGGTCCCCTTGCGTGGGATGGCTTCGCTGGCGAACAGCAGGCTTTCGAGCAGGGTCGTTTTGCCGGACATGTAGGGGCCGATAAGGGCCGCGACACGTGGTGCTGATTGGAACTTTGGCACGGTATGTCTCCTTGGTTGGCTGTCGGAATTGGTTACGTCATCTTTCCGTCACGGGACCAGAAAGGCAACCAAAACCTGCGCCAGCCGGAGGGGCTTGGCAACCGTCCGTTATTCCGAGCGGGAGAAGGAGTCCAGGGTCTCCGGTTCCCGCAGGGTTTCCTTGAACCAATCATCGAGCGCCGTGACCGAATCGAACAGGTGCTCGGCGCCCTTCAATTCCTCGACCTTGCCGTAGCCGTAAGTGACGCCCAGCGGGATCAGGCCGTTGGCCTCGGCCGCGGCCACGTCCTCCCCGCGGTCGCCAACGATGAATCCGCCGGGCTGCAGGCTGCCCCGTTCGCGCAGCTGGGCAACCACCTCGCCCTTGGACAGCGCCGGGCCGTTCAGCGGGGCGCCGAACACGTCGTCAAAGGCCAAAAGCAGGTCGAACTGATGCAGCACCCGCCGGGCGTAGCGGGTGGGCGTGACGGTCACCGCGTAGAGCTGGTGGCCCTGGTGCTTGAGCCGGGCCAGCATGAGCAGGACCCCGTCGTAGATCCGGTGCAGGACGATGCCCTCCTCGGCGAACAGGGCCCAGTAGCGGGCCTGGGCGGCAGGCTGGTCGGCGAACAGCTCACTGGCGCCCAGGCCGATGCGGTCGGCCACCTGCTGGGCGGAGGGGCGGGGCAGGCCGAACTCCTCGCAGGTGCGGCCCACGCAGTGGTGCATGGCCCGGAGCGGGTCCACCAGGGTTCCGTCGAGGTCGAAGCAGATCAAGGCCATGAATTCCTCCCTCTTAATGTTTGTGCGCAGTGATGCACTGCTGGATGAACTGCTGGGCGGCCTCCTTGCCTTCCCAACCGTCGCTGCGCACATCCTTGGATTCCAGGTTCTTGTAGGTGAGGAAGAAGTGCTCCAGCTCGCGCAGCAGGTGCGGCGGCAGGTCGGCCAGCGTGTTGACGTGCATGTAGTTGGGATCGGAGGCGGCGACACTGAGGATCTTGTCGTCCTGGCCCTTGTCGTCGGCCATGCGCAGGATGCCGATGGGCCGGGCCTCGATCACCACGCCCGGATAGGTGGCGCCCACGATCAGCACCAGGATGTCGCAGGGGTCGCCGTCCGGGGCCAGGGTGTGGGGGATGAAGCCGTACTCGGCCGGGTAGTGGATGGGCGAGTAGAGCACCCGGTCCACCTTGACCAGGCTGGTGATGTGGTCGATCTCATACTTGATCCGGGATCCGTAGGGAATCTCCACCACCGCGTTGACGATTTCCGGCGAACGTTTGCCTGGCCCGATCATATGCAAGGACATGGATCCTCCGGTTGGCCATCATGTTCTCATGGAGATCACAGGAAGGCCATGGGAAAGAACTTGACCCGTGTTGCTGCCGGTCCAGGAAAATTCCAAGCCGGGGATCTGGACGGGCAGGCCCCTTTGTGCTACCACTGGTCCCATGTCCCCCGAGCAGACAGAACGTCCGGCCCACCGCTTCGCGGAAGGCTTGGCCCAGTACCGGGCCGGAGCCAAGGATGCGGCGCTGGCGTACTTCCAGCGGGCCGCGCGGGACCACCCCGACGACGCCGAGGCGTGCTATTTCCTGGGGCTGATCCTGTTCAAGCTGGGGCGCCACCAGGAGGCCATCGCGCCGCTGCGCCGCTCCGCCGACCTGGTGCCCGCCGAGGACGCCCTGGTCAAGCTGGCCATGGCCCAGGGTCAGACCAAGGACATGGACGCCTGCCTGGCGACCCTGCAGGAGGCCGCCCGGAAGCTGCCCGGATCGGCCGAGGTGCGGGCCTACCTGGGCACCACCCTGCGCACCCTGGACCGGCTGGAGGAGGCCCTGGAGGCCTACCGGGCGGCCCTGGCGCTGAACCCCGAGCACGTGCCGGCCCT
>JARLGP010000310.1 GCA_031292735.1 Holophaga sp. | reverse complement strand
GGAGCGGGCTGGTCGGCAGGAGCGGGGGTCGCGGCAGGAGCCTGGGCGATCAGCGCGGGAGCGGCAGGAGCGGCTTCCTTCTTGGCAGCCTTCTTCTTGGCCTTCTTGGCGGGCTTGGCGGCGGGAGCGGGCTGGTCAGCAGGAGCGGGGGTCGCGGCAGGAGCCTGGGCGAACAGCGCAGGAGCGGCAGGAGCGGCTTCCTTCTTGGCAGCCTTCTTCTTGGCCTTCTTGGCGGGCTTCGCGGCGGGAGCGGGCTGGTCGGCAGGAGCGGGAGTCGCGGCAGGAGCCTGGGCGATCAGCGCGGGAGCGGCAGGAGCGGCTTCCTTCTTGGCAGCCTTCTTCTTGGCCTTCTTGGCGGGCTTCGCGGCGGGAGCGGGCTGGTCGGCAGGAGCGGGGGTCGCGGCAGGAGCCTGGGCGATCAGCGCGGGAGCGGCAGGAGCGGCTTCCTTCTTGGCGGCCTTCTTCTTGGCCTTCTTGGCGGGCTTCGCGGCAGGAGCGGGCTGGTCAGCAGGCGCGGGGGTGGCGGCAGGAGCCTGGGCCAGCAGCGCGGGAGCAGCGGGAGCCTTCTTGTCGGTCTTCTTCACATCGGCGGTCTTCTTGACTTCGGGGGTCTTCTTGACTTCGACCTTCTTGGCCTCTTCCTTCTTCACGGGGGCGGGAGCCTGCGCGAAAGCAGGGCTGATCAGGACGGCTGCGATAAGCAGGGCAGCGAGTTTGTTCATTGGATATCTCCAGTGGAAACCGGCACGGCCGGTAATGCCTTCCAAGAAAGCATCAATCAGGCCAAATTCTAAATATTACAAATAATCATGTTAATAAATAGTGTTGAAAGAACCCAACGTCGATTCCTGCAACGTGTTGCGTAATGCATCAAACACTGGGCTCCTCGCTGCCGTCGCCCAGCCCCAGTTCCTTCAACTTCCGGTACAAGGTGGTGCGGTCCTTGCCCAGGATCTCCGCCACCCGGCTTTTCCGGTGTTCGTGCTTGAGCAGCACCTGGATGTAGCGGCGTTCCAGCTCCTCCAGGGTGGGCAGGTGGTCCCAGCCTTCGATCAGCTCCAGCATGGGCGTGGGGGCCTGGGCCATGCTGCTGCCCCGGGAGCGCAGCTCTTCCCGGATCTTTTCCGGGAAATCCTCCGGGGTGATCTCCCGGCCCCGGCTGAGCTGGGTCAGGTGCTCGATGATGTTGGCCATCTCCCGCACGTTGCCGGGCCAGCTGTAGTTGTGCAGTTGCTTGCGGGCGTCTTCCCGGATGCGGTAGGCATGGTGGTCCTTGGCGGAACACTCCTCCAGGAAGTGGTCGATCAGGGCCGGGATGTCGGAGATGACCTGGCCGGTGCGGGCATCCCTGGACCAGCGTTCCCGCACCGGCGGCACCCGGATCTCCACCACGCAAAGGCGGTAGTACAGGTCCTCGCGGAACTTGCCGACCTTGACCATCTGCGCCAGGTCCCGGTTGGAGGCGGCGATCACCCGCACATCCACCTTGACCGTGCGGTTGCCGCCCACCCGGCGGACCTCCTGCTCCTGCAGCACCCGCAGCAGGCGCACCTGGAAGTTGGGCGAGGTCTCGCCGATCTCGTCCAGGAAGATGGTGCCGCCGGTGGCCTCCTCGAAGAACCCCTTCTTGTCCGACACGGCCCCGGTGAAGGCGCCCTTGACGTGGCCGAACAGTTCCGATTCCAGCAGCCCCTCGGAGAGGGCGCCGCAGTTGATGGCCACGAAGGGCCGGTCCTTGCGGTCGCTGCTCAGGTGGATGTTCTGGGCCACCAGCTCCTTGCCAGTGCCGCTTTCGCCGATGATGAGCACGGTGGTCCGGCTGTTCTGCAGGGAGGCGATGGTCCGGTACACCTCCATCATCTGCGGGCTGGAGCCGATCATCAGGCTCCGGCGCAAGCTGGGCGCGGCATCGGCCGGCTTGCGCCCCTCCTTGCTCTCCTTCATGACGATGGCCCGCTTGACCAGGGACTTGAGTTCCTCGTTGTTCCACGGCTTGGAGATGAAATCGAAGGCACCTTCCCGCACGGCCTCCAGCGCCTTTTCCAGGGTGCCGAACCCGGTGAGCAGGATGGTTTCCACCCCCAGCGGCTTGGCCACCCGGAGCAGGTCCAGGCCGTCCTGGCTGGCCTCCAGGTTGATGTCCGACAGCATGAGGTCGAAGCCGCCCGCCTGCAGGTGCTGGATGGCCTCTTCCGGCCGGGTGGCCTTCACCACCTCCACCCCGGGGCCGTCCTTGCCATCCCCCAGCAGCAGTTCCAGAAGATCGCAAGTCTCCTGGCTATCATCCACCACCAGCACTCTCGTCATTTCCCACCCGCCCCATCTCAGAAGTTAACGCATCCTGCGCTGGAATCGTACCGCGAAGGGCCCTAACCTTAATCTTATGACGATGCAACCCGCTTCCTTCGACGATGGCCTCGACCGGCTGGAAAATCTGGTGCAGAAGCTGGAGGGCGGGCATTTGAGCCTGGAGGAAGCGCTGCAGGAGTTCGAGGAGGGGGTCAACCTGAGCAAGCGGCTCCAGCAGCAACTGGCGGACGCCCAGCGCCGGGTGGAGGTGCTCAAGCAGGGGCTGGGCGGGGAATACCGCACCGAGCCCCTGGAAGGAGACCCGTCATGACCGCCCAGGAGCAGGTGCGGGCCGACCTGGAACGCCTCCTGCCGCTGCTGGAATCCCGCTACCTGCTGCCCTTCCGGAGCGGCGAGGCCGCCTCCCTGGCCGAGGCCATGACCTACAGCCTCAAGGCCGGCGGCAAGCGGATCCGCCCGGTGCTGTGCATGCTGGCCGCCGAATCGGTGGGCTCCGCCGCGGAGAATGCCCTGGGCTGCGCCGTGGCGCTGGAGTTCATCCACACCTATTCCCTCATCCACGACGACCTGCCGGCCATGGACGACGATGATCTGCGCCGGGGCAAACCCACCTGCCACATGGTGTTCGGCGAAGGCCAGGCGATCCTGGCGGGGGATGGCCTGCTCACCGAGGCGTTCACCCAGCTGGCCGGCGATCCTTCCCTGCCGCCGTCCCGGCGGGTGGAGGCGCTGCGCGTCCTGGGCGAGGCCGCCGGCTGGCAGGGCATGGTGGGCGGCCAGTCCCTGGACCTGGAAGGGGAACAGCACACCCGCAAGGGCGAACCGGTGAGCCTGGCGCAGCTGCAGGTGATCCACCGGCTGAAGACCGGCGCCCTGCTGCGCGCCGCCCTGGAACTGGGCGCCATCGCCGGCAACGCCGAGCCGGAGACGCGCGCCGCCCTGCGCGAGGCCGGAGCGGCCCTGGGCCTGGCGTTCCAGATCAAGGACGACCTGCTGGACGCCACCGCCACCGAAGCCGCCATGGGCAAGAGGGTTGGCAAGGACCAGGGCAAGGGTAAAATCACCTACCCCCTGCTGCTTGGACTCACCGGAGCCCAACAAGCATTGCAGGCGGCCACCGAGCGCGCCCTATGTCTGCTTCAATCGCTTCCGAATCCGCATTCCCTGACGAGTTTGGCCACCTACTTGGCGGAGCGGACGGCGTGAGGCCGTCCCCGCTGCTCGACTCCATCGCCTCTCCCCAGCAGATCCACCACTTCTCGCCGGCCCAGCTGGACCAGCTCACCATCGAGCTGCGGCAGTTCCTCATCGATTCCGTATCGGAAACCGGCGGGCACTTCAGCTCCAACCTGGGCACCGTGGAACTCACCGTGGCCCTGGCGCGCCAGTTCGACTTCCTGGTGGACCGCATCATCTGGGACGTGGGCCACCAGGCCTATCCCTACAAGATCCTCACCGGCCGCAAGGACCGCTTTTCCACCCTGCGCAAGCACAACGGGCTGTCGGGCTTCCAGAAGCGGGACGAAAGCCCCTACGACCACTTCGGCGCCGGCCACGCCAGCACCTCGATCTCCGCGGCCCTGGGCATGGCCACCGCCCGGGACCTGCAGAAGCAGAACTTCTCCTGCATCGCGGTGATCGGCGACGGTTCCATGACCGCCGGGATGGCCTTCGAGGGCCTCAACCAGGCCGGCTACCTGGAAACCAAGAACTTCATGGTGATCCTCAACGACAACGACATGAGCATCAACCCCAACGTGGGGTCGCTGCAGGGCTACCTGAACCAGATGATCTCCGGCCAGTACTACAAGCGCTGGCGGGACCGCATCGAGAACGCCATCAAGGCCATCCCGGTGCAGAGCGTAAGCATGCGGCTGGCCAAGGCGGCCAAATGGAGCGAGGAGTCCTTCAAGCGGATCGCCGTGCCCGGGCTGCTGTTCGAGGACCTGGGCTTCAGCTACCTGGGGCCGGTGAACGGCCACGACCTGGCCGCCACCTTGAAGATCCTGGGCGAAGCCAAGAAGAAGATGGAAACCGGCCCGGTGCTGCTGCACGTGCAGACCAAGAAGGGCTACGGCTATGCGCCGGCCCTCAAGGACCCGCTCAAATGGCACGGGGTCACCGCCTTCGACGCCGAGACCGGGGAGATCCGCAAGCCGGTGGCGAACCCCGCCGTGCCCACCCCGCCCACCTACACCTCGGTGTTCGGCAACGCCCTCACCGAGCTGGCCCGCACCGATCCCAAGATCGTGGCGGTCACCGCCGCCATGCTGGACGGCACCGGCCTCAACATCTTCCAGAAGGCGTTCCCGGACCGCTGTTTCGACGTGGGCATCGCCGAGCAGCACGGGGTAACCTTCGCGGCCGGCCTGGCCACCCAGGGCATGCGCCCGGTGGCGGCCATCTACTCCACCTTCCTGCAGCGCGGCTTCGACCAAGTGCTGCACGACGTCTGCCTGCAGAACCTGCCGGTGACCTTCGCCATGGACCGGGCCGGGCTGGTGGGCGCCGACGGCCCCACTCACCACGGCCTGTATGACATGGCCTTCCTGCGCTGCATGCCCAACCTCATCCTCATGGCGCCCAAGGACGAGAACGAGCTGCGCCAGATGCTGCTCACCGCCCTGTACAGCAACCGCCCCGCCGCCCTCCGCTACCCCCGGGGCGCCGGCCTCGGGGTGCCGCTGCAGGAGCCGGTGGTGGCCCTGCCCATCGGCAAGGGCGAGCTGCTCAAGGAGGGGGACCAATTGGCCCTGGTGGCCATCGGCACCATGGTGGCGCCGGCCATGGCGGTGGCCGCGCGGATGGAGGCCGAGGGCGTCTCCTGCAGCGTGATCAACGCCCGCTTCATCAAGCCCCTGGACCGCGAACTGATCGGGCTCTGGGCCCGCAAGGCGCGCAAAGTGGTGGCCCTGGAAGAGGGTTGCACCTACGGCGGGTTCACCTCGGCCGTGGCCGAGCTGCTGGCCGACGAGACCATCCTCCGCCCGCTGCTGCGCTGCGCGGTGCCGGACCACCTGGTGCAGCACGGCGACCAGGTTCGGCTCATGGACGAGCAGGGACTGAGCGTGGAGGCGCTGGTCAAGCGGATCCGCGCCTTCGCGGCGGTGCCCTAGCGGGCTCCGGAAGCCGGATCCACGCTCACTCCCCGCCCAGCGGAATCCGCCGAGGCGCGCCCGCCGGATCCGGATAGGCCTCGATGACCGCGGCATGCCGTCCGATGGAGGTCACCGACCCGTCCTGGCCGATCCGGAACGGAAGGTCGTGGCCGGGCACGATGGTGTCGGCCAGACCGCGCAACCGCGCGTAGTTGGCCGGGGCGGTCTGGGTGGAGAAGAAGGCCGGAGGCGGCGCGTTCCGCACGAAGTCCCAGGCGTTCTTGACGGAATCCCCGGCCAGCACCACGCCCTCGTTTTCCAGCAGAAGCCCGGTGGTGCCCGGCGTATGCCCGGGCAGCAGCAGCACCTTGACGCCCGGCAGCAGTTCCTGGCCATCGCTGACGGTCTGGACCCGGGAGGCGACGAACGCCATGAGGTGATGGGGAACGAAGGGGTCGCCCGCCTCCAGATACTGTTTCGAATCCACGTAGCTCCTCTCGGCGGCCGAAAGGAAGATGGGGCACTGGAAAAGCTCGACGTTGAGGATGTGGTCGTAATGGAAATGGGAGGCGAAGATGAAGCTCACGTCTCCGGGCTTCAAGCCGCGGGCGGCCAGGGCTTGCAGCAGTCCCTGGCGGTCGCCGTAGGATCCGGTGTCGAACAGGATGGTCGCGCCGCCGATGCGGAACAGCACCACGTTGCACCAGCCCAGCGCCCCGCGCTGGGACGATGCGGGCACCCCGGGAAGAAGGATGTCATAAGGAAGGTTCATGCTGGCCTCCAGGATCCATCGTATCCGCCAGCCGGGTCACAGCACCTGGCTTATGTGCATGGCCTGGAACCGCCCGCCGCTTTCCCGGGCGGCGCGGGTGAGCTGGATCAGGCAGCCGGGGCAGGCGGTGACCACGATCCCGGCCCCGGTCCGTTCGATGTTTTGCCGTTTGCGCTCCAGGATCCGTGCCGCGGCTTCGGGGTGGTCCAGGTGGAAGGTGCCGGCCCCGCCGCAGCAGCTGTCCGGTTCGTCCATCTCCACGAACGTGCCGGCGCCCTCCAGCAGCTGGCGGGGCGCGGAGCGGATGCCCTGGCCCCGGGCCAGGTGGCAGGGATCATGGAAGGTGAAGGTCACGTCCCGCCTGGCCGCGGCCCGGTAGCCGGCCTTGACCAGGTATTCCGTCAGGTCCATCACCTTCGCGCTGAAGGCGGCGGCCCGGTCGCGCCACTGCGGGTCGTCCTGGAAATGGCTGGCCAGGCGTTTCAGCGCGCCGCCGCAGCTGGCGCAGTCGGTCACCACGATGTCCGAATCCTCGTACAGGGCGATGTTCTGCCGGGCCAGCCGGAGGAAATCGCCGCCCATGCCATGGGCCAGATGCGGCAGGCCGCAGCAGAAATTGTCCTTGGCCTGCACCCCTGAGATGACGTTCAGCAGGCCCAGGGTGCTGCGGGCGGCGTCCGGGAACATGAGCCGCATGCCGCAGCCCTGGAAATACGCCACCCGGGCCCCCGCGCGCAGGGGCGCGGCGCTGGCCGGAGCGTGGCCGCCCAGGGCCGCCGGCCCGGCGAAGGCCGAAAGGAAGGCGTTCTGCGGAAACTCCCGGGGCACCAGGGAGGCCGGGACCAGGGACATGAGCTTGAGGCGCCGGAGCGTCCCCAGGGCCAGGGCGCCGAGCCCCACCAGCGCCCGGCTGCGCAGCACCCGGCCCACCAGGACGTACTTCCGGGTGGGACCGCCGGCCGCGTCGGTGAGCAGCTGCCGGATTCCCACCATCGCTTCGTCGGTGGGCACGTGGTTGGGGCAGGCGTCGGTGCAGGCCCTGCAGAGCAGGCAGAATTCCACCGCGGCCCGCAGCTCCGGGCCGGGTTGCAGCCCGCCCTCCGCCAGCCCGCGGGCGAGGGCGTTCTTGCCCCGGGCGCTGACCCGTTCCAGGCCTTCCAGCCGGAACAGCGGACAAACCGGAAGACAGGCGCCGCAGCGGTCGCAGCCGGCCACCAGATGGTTGGTTTCCTTCAGCAGGTCTTGGCTCACCAGATCTTCCCCGGGTTGAGGATCCCTGTGGGATCGAGGCTCAGCTTGATCGCCTGGAGGGTTCGCACGCCCGCGGCGCCGATGGCCGCCTCCAGGTAGGGGCGCTTGGTGATGCCGATGCCGTGCTCCCCGCTGAGGGTTCCGCCCACCGCCAGGGCGGCGGCGAAGATCTCGTCCACCGCCTTGTGCACCCGTTCGGCCTCCTCGGGGTTGCCCATGTCGCACAGCACGGAGGGATGCAGGTTGCCGTCCCCGGCGTGGCCGAACACCGGGATGGCCAGCCGGTACTTGGCCGCGATGGCCCGGATGCGCCGCACCACTTCGGGAAAGGCGCCCCGGGGCACCGAGATGTCCTCGCCCAGGCGGTTGGGGGCCAGGGCCGCCACGGCGGAACTCAGCCCCCGGCGCACCGCCCACAGCTCGTCGGCCTCGGCCCTGGACTGGGCCACCCGGAACGCCAGGCAGTTGCATCCGGCGGCCACGGTCTCGATGCGCCGGCACTGGGCCTCCAGGGATGCGGCATCCTCGCCGTCCACCTCGATGAGGACGCAGGCCTGGGTGCCCGCGGGAAGCTCCATGGGGCTCTGCCGGGCCACCGCCTCCAGGCTCACTTCGTCCATGATCTCGGCCACCGAGGGCACGATGCCCTCCTGGAGCATGCGCTGCACCAGGGCGCAGCCGTCCTCCATGGAGGCGAACATGAGGCGCGCCACCCCGCGCGCCTTGGGCAGGGGGATCAGCCGCAGCAGGATCCGGGTGATCACCCCCAGGGTCCCTTCCGACCCGGTGAACAGGCTGGTGAGATCGTAGCCGGTGACGTTCTTGATGGCCTTGCCGCCGGTTTCCAGGATCGCGCCGTCGGCCAGGACCACCTGGAGGCCCATCACGTAGTCGCTGGTCACGCCGTACTTCACCGCCCGCATGCCGCCGGCGTTCTCCGCCACGTTGCCGCCAATGGTGCAGTACTTCCAGCTGCCCGGATCGGGCGGGTAGAACAGCCCCCGGGCCGCGCAGGCGTCGTGCAGATCCATGGTGCGGACCCCCGGCTCCACGGTCACCATCATGTTGGCTTCGTCCACCTCCAGGATGCCGGTCATGCGGTCCAGGGCCAGGGCGATGCCGCCGGCCACCGGCACGCAGCCTCCGGTGCGGCCGCTGGCGGCGCCCCGGGGGGTGACCGGAAGGTGGTGCTGGTGGGCCAGGGCCATGACCCCGGACACCTCCTGGACGGTCCGGGGCCGCACCACCAGGTCGGGCTTCTGGGCCGGCACCAGGGGCAGGAAGGACGAGTCGTAGGAATAGCCGAAGCGGTCCAGGTCGGAAGCCAGCACATGCTCCGCCCCGACGATCCGGCGCAACGCTTCGGGAATCCAGGGTTCAAACGGGTCAGTCATAGGACGCCTTCCTTGGGGCTACCTCCGGCGCTGGGAATCCGTGGCCGGTCCTGATCAGGGCACTTGTGGTAGGTTATCAGACCATGCTATGGTCTGACAACCTACCATGGTCGGTCCATGCAAACATCCCGGAATCCGGCAGTGTCAATCCCCGTGGCTTTCGCCGATCTTGGCCATCGTGAAGTCGATATGGGCGCCCATGGCGTCCGAAGCCGCGGCGGGATCCCGCCGGGTGATGGCGGAAAGGATGGCAGCGTGCTGGTCCACCAGTTCCAGGTGCACCACCGGATCCAGGTACATGCCCTTCTGCAGTTCCTGGGTGACCTTGGCGATCCAGTCGCTGATCGTGTTGAATACATGGAAGAAGAGGGTGTTATGGGTGGCCCGGGCCAGCAGCATGTGGAATTCGAGGTTGTGTTCCGCCCCCTTGGGGCTGCTGGCCTCCCGACGCATCTTCTGGAGGCACCGGCCAAGCTGCTTGAGTTCCTCCGCGGTCACCCGCTGGGCGGCCACCGAGGCCGCCCAGGACTCCAGGACCTTGCGCAGTTCCAGCAGTTCCAGAATGGTGCGGCCTTCGGAAATCAGGTTGTCGATCCCCTCGCCAAGCGAAGTGGCCGTCAGGGACCGCACGAAGGCCCCCATCCCCGAACGGAATTCAATGAATCCAAGCACTTCCAGCCGAAGCATGGCCTCGCGGATGGACGAGCGCCCCACATCCATCTGCATGGCCAGCTCCCGCTCCGAAGGGAGCCGGTCGCCCGGCTGGAGCGATCCGGAGGTGATGGTTTCGCGGATCTGCTCGAAGACTTCCTGGCTGATCTTCTTCTGGGAAATTTTGTGGAACATCGCCGGAGGACTCCCGCTCATGCCGATTCGCTGGTTAGGCCGCAGCTACGGGCTCCTCGGCAAACCGGGCGGCAACCCGCGCAATGAAACTCATGATAGGCAGGTTTGTCCAGCATAAGGAGGGCCATGATGGCCACGGAAAGCTATGATGTGATCCATTTCGAGGCGCTCGGCCCGGAGGCGGCCCACCTGCAGGAGGAAACCGCCCGGGCCATGACTGCGGGGCTGCTCCCGCCGGGCCACCGGTGCCTGATCACCCCGCTGACCGTCCAGAGCCTGCTGGAGGCCGATCCCGGACTGCCCCTGCCCGGCCTGGTCACCACCAAGACCCACTCCGTCCTGCCGGACCGGTATGTGGCCGAAGGCGGCAAGGGGGTCGTCACCCGCAGCGCCGGCTACGACCACCTGGAAAACCTGGCGGGCAGGCTGCATGTGGCCTCCCTCAGGGACTACTGCGTGGACGCGGTGGCCCAGACGGCGATGAAATTCATCTATGCCACCACCGGCTTGCTGAATCACTACTGCAATAACGCGCGATCCTTCGACCGCCAGGCCTGCCAGGCCTTCCAGGCCATGGACGGCGACCTGACCGCGACCGTGTTCGGCGTGGGCAGGATCGGCCTGCGCATCTACCAGCTGGCGCAAGCCAACGGCCTCAACGTCCAGGGGGTGGACGCGCGCGCGCAGACCCTGGCCGGAACCTACGGCGGCGCGGTCCGTTTCGTATCCAGGGACGAGGCCATCGCCAGCTCCGACCTGATCATCAACGCCATGAACCTCACCCGGGATCCCGCCAGCCCGCTCCACAACGTGGGCTATTTCTCCCGGGCGTACCTGGCCAGCGCCCCGAAGCCGCTCATCTTCGTCAACGTCACCCGGGGCGAGATCGCGCCGGAAGCCGGCCTGCTGGACCTGTACCGCGCCGGGCGGATCACCGGGATGGGGCTCGACGTGTTTTCCCACGAGGCCGCATTCACCCAGGTGCTCCACGGGGAGGCCACCGGCGACCCGGACCTGCTGGCGGCCCAGGCCCTCATCGGCATGGCCCTGGAACGCACCGGAAACGTCTATGTCCAGCCCCATCAAGGATTCAACTCGAACCGCGCGGCCCGGACCAAGGCCGCCGAGGCGATCAAGCACGTGATCGCCTGGTTCCGCAACGGCGGCCAGCGCTTCGATGAAGAGCTGCCCTACTACTGACCCGCGGCGCCCGGCCAGGCCGGGCTCAGCACCTGCCGGAGTTAGCACATCAGCCGCTCCAGGTCCTCCTCGCTGAGGTTCAGCGCCACCTGCCGCTTGGTCTCGTCCCGGCGGTAGAAGGCGATGCGCTTCACCTCCACCCGGTCCTTGCCGATGCTGATCTCGTTGAACTGGATCTGCAGGTCGTCCTTGTAGGGCGGCAGGCTGCGCAACTGGATGTACATGGCGCGCCGATCGTGGTCCACGATCTCCAGGTGCTCCTTCAGGTAGGTCACCTGCCGCTGCAGCAGCTCGGCCCGGGATTTCAGCTTGGCGAAGGTCTCCTTCCGGGGGGAAAACCACTCCAGGAACAGTTCGCCCAGCTCCACGCAGGCTCCGGTGCGGCGGAGGGCCCCGTGCAGCATGCCGTCCAGCATGGGATCCCCGTCCCGGAACGGCTCGAAACCCTGGAAGTCACCAGGCAGGATCGCGTCGTCAAACCGCTTGGCTTTCCGGGAGTGATTCATTGCAGCAACCCGCAAGGGAATTCTTGCCGATCCCCAGCGGGAAACGGCGGACACATATGGCCCAGTGCCGAACACCCAGGGCCGTACCTGCCCAGAGTATCCGGCAAATTCTTCCCTTTGTCGACACCCTCTCAGGCGTTCTCCCCGGGAACCGAAGGCCAGCGCGGCTTGTAGAGCATCCGCTCCATGCTCCTGGAGAAGGGCGTCCAGTGGCCGGTGCCGGCGTCGTCCCGGATGGTCCGGAATATGGCTTCCAGCTTGCCGTCCAGGTCGTCCAGGTAGTGCACCAGGACCGCTTCCGGGGTCTTGGGCAGCACCGGGGAGCCGTATTCCAGCTTGCCGTGATGGCTGAGCACGATGTGCAGGATGAGCAGGCGAAGCTCTTCCGGGAAGTCGGGAATCTTCGCCACGGCCCGGTTGATCCACTCGGCCTCCATGGAGATGTGGCCGATCAGGTTGCCGGCGTCGGAATAGCCGAAGCTGCGCTGGTAGGTGAGCTCGGCGGTCTTGCCCACGTCGTGCAGCAGCACCCCGGTCAGCACCAGGTCCCGGTTCAGCTCCGGGTAATGGGCGCAGGCCCGTTCGGCCATGCCGGCCACCGACAGGGTGTGCTCCAGCAGGCCGCCCAGGAACACGTGGTGGAGGCTCTTGGCCGCGGGGGCCTGGCTGAAGGCCGCGCGCAGCAGCTCGTCCTCCTGGAACAGCAGCTCCAGCAGCCTGCGCATCCAGGGGTCGCCCACGCCCGCCACCACCGCGTCCAGCTCCTGCAGCATGGCCTCCGCCGGGCGCCGGCTGGTGGGGAAGAAGCGGGAGAAATCGCCCACTTCCGCGTCCTCGGCAAAGCGCACCTTGTCCAGCCGAAGCTGGGTCCGGCCGTTGTAGATGGAGACCTGCCCCTTGACCTTGAGGAACGCGTCGGTCGCCACCAGGTCCATGTCCCCCTCGATGGCCCGGAGATCCCACAGGAAGGCCTTGAGATCGCCCGAGGCGTCCGCCAGCTTCATCTCCAGGTATTCGGAACCCTTGGCGCTGGTCTTGAAGGCCACTTCCTGGGCCAGCAGGAAGCCGGAAAAGGCATCTCCCTCTTTGAGGGAACGAAGTTCGGGCTGCTCGGCCATGGGGTTCCTATCAGTGGTTGGTGGGGGTCTTGGGTCTGGCGGCCAACGGGTCGAACCCGATGGATTCCTCCATGGGCGCCCGCTTTTCTTCCAGAATTTCGATGAAAGACCACTGGTCGCCCCGGGGAACCGCGCCTTCGGGCAGATTGAGCACCCGCGCCTTGATGATCCGGTTGTAGAGCGGGAACAGGAGTTCGTCGCCCAGGCGCACCTCGTGGCTGGCCTTGCGCGGGGTTCCGTTCACCCGGACCATCCCCTCATCGCAAAGCTCCCGCGCCAACTCCCGCCGTTTGACCAGGTGGGTCTTTTTGAGGAACAGGTCCAAGCGCACACTCACCCCTTCAGAATGGTTTCCCTGGATACCATGTAGCGGATGTTGGCCCGGATCCGAAGGCTTTGAATGTAGGTTTCAATGGCGTTCTGGGCCTTCGGCTCCTGTAGTTTGGCCAGGATGGCGGGACGCACTTCAGCAAACGGCTTGACCTTGTCCAGCTCGGTCTGGATGAGCTGGATGAAGTAGATATCCTTGTCGGTGGTGATCGGGGCGGAGACCTGCCCCGGTTTGAGGGCCAGGGCCGCCTGTTCCAGGTCCGCGCGCAGCACGCCCCTGGACAGCCATCCCAGATCCCCCTCGGTGCTCCGGCTGGGGGCGGTGGAGTACTTGATCAGCGCCTCGAAGGGGGTGCCTTTCTTGAGTTCCGCCTGGACCACAGCCAGCTTGGTCTCGGCGTCCTTCTGCTCTTCGGGCGTGCCGCCCTTGGACAGCACCAGCTCCCGGATCCGGAACCGGCTGGGCAACCGGTACTCCAGCCGGTGCTCCTGGTAGTAGGCCAGCATCTCCTGCTCGTCCACCGCCACCTTGGAGAAGACCTCCCGGCGCAACACTTCCTGCTTCAAGAGATCCTGCCGCGAGCGTTCCAGGTAGGTCTGCAGCCCGATGCCCAGGCTGCCCTTGAGGGCCCGCTCGAAATCCGCGTCGGAGGTGAAATTGTTCTGCTTTTTCAGCTCATCCACATAGGCGCGCAGCGAATCGTCGCTGATCACCACGCCCAGGTCGGCGGCCTTGTCCCCCAGGACGTCGCTGTCCACCAGCCCCTGGAGGATCTTATCCCTGGCGCTGCGCAACTTGCCATCAAGCTCCTGGCCGGTGAACTCCCGGTAGAGGGCGGCGGTGCCCTGCTCCACCGCCTGCTGGAATTCCCGGCGGGTGATGATATGGCCGTTGACCACCACCAGGATCTCTTCCCGAACCTCCCCGGCGCTCAAGATCAAGCAGGGCAGGCAAAAGGGAGCGAACCCGCGCAGATTCATTGGGCCGCCTTCTTGGGCGCGGAACTCATCTTCAAACCGACTTCCTTGCGCACCTTCTCCGTGTAGGCCTGGTACACCTGTTCCTGGCGATCGGCGGTGGCCTGCTCCTTGGCGGCGTCCTTGACCTGGTCGAAGGTCTGGGCCACGGCCGGGGTGATCTTCTCCACCTCGATCAGGTGGTAGCCGTACATGGTCTTCACCGGGTCGCCCACCTTGCCGATGGCCTGGCTGCGCACGGCCTGGTCGAATTCGGGAACGAACTTGCCGAACGCGGTGTCCTCGTACAGGCCGCCGTTGTCCTTGCTGCCGGGGTCGTCGGAGTACTCCTTGGCGGCCGCCTCGAAGGTCTTGCCGCCCTTGATCTCGGCCAGAACCTTGTCCACCTTGGCCTTGGCTTCCGCCTCGGTGAGCGCCTTCTGGTCACCCACGGCCCGGGTGCCGATCAGGATATGGCGGGCCGTGAAGGTTTCCGGAGTCCTGAACTTGTCGGGATGGGCGTCGAAGTAGGCCTTCACCTCCTCGTCCTTGAGGGCGAGCTTGGACTGGAGGGCCGGCCCGTCGCGCTCCATCAGGGCCTGGATGAGCAGCTGCATGTCCATGACGGCGAGCTTCTTGGCGTGGTCAGGCCGGTTCTGCAGGCCCTCTTTCCTGGCCTTCACGGCCATGGCCTTGAAGTCCAGGAAACGGGACAGGTACTGGTCCCTGGCGCCGTCGATGAACTGGAGCTGCATGCGCTGCTGGTCGGTCATGGTGGTGTCCAGGAACAGTTCGAAATCCGATTCCCGGACGACGTCCTTGCCGATGGTGGCCAGAACCGGGTCCGGGGCGGCCTTGGCCGTCTTGGCCGTCTTGGCAGACTTGGCGGGCTTGACGGCCTTGGCGCTGGCCGCAGGCGCGGAAGTCGCCTTCGGAACCTCGGGAGCGGGGGTCTGGGCAGCCAGGACCAGGGTGGCCGTGGCAAGAATCACGCTGCGGAGCATGGGCATCCTTTTCGAAAAAGGGCAGTTCAACTGCGGCGCCCGCCGAGTAGGCGGAGGAGGGAGAGGAAGATGTTGTAGAGGCTCACGAACAGGGACAGCGCGAAGCCCGCGGGGTCACTGTAATCCTCCGTCCTGAGCATGGCGGAGGTATCCCAAAGGATCTTGGCGGAGCAGGCGATGACCGCCACCGCGGAGATGAGCAGGCCGAAGGTCTCCAGGTGGAAGATGGCCGAGATCAGGCTGCCGAAGAACATCACGCCGATGCCGACGATCACGAAGCTGCGCAGGAAGCTGAAGTCGGCCTTGGAGAACACCGCCACCCCGGTGAGCAGCAGGAAGTCGGCGGCGGTCATGCCGAAGGCGGCCCGGACGATGCCGGGGCCCGAGGTCTGCGACACCATGGCGATGACGATGCCGGCGAAGATCCCGCAGATGAAGGTGAACAGGGTGTAGGCGTAGCGGTTGAGCGGCTTGCGCCGGCTCACCGCGCTGGCCCAGATCAGCGACCCGAACTGGGCGCCGAACAGGACCCACACGAAGGCCCCGCCCAGGGCCGGGAACAGGGCATTGGCCACGTACGGGGCGCAGAGCGCGCCCACCGCGGCCACGCCGAAGCCGCCCATGAGCCAGAGATAGACGTTGCGGACGAACGCGACCCGATCCTCGGCCCGGGAGCGCCCGTAGGGAGATCTTCCTTCCAAGTCGTATTGCATGTTTCAAACCTCGCACTTTCCCCCGAACGGGGACCTACCAATCGTAACATTATGGTGCGCGGCGAGGCCCAGTGCAGCCCCCTTTGCCCTGTAAAATACTTGGACCGCCCAACTTGTTGAAAGGTTGCAGGAATCTCTCAAGCTTCCAGCCGCCCCACCGACTCGCGCAGTTCGCGGATCATGGCGCGCAGCCCGGCATCCAGCCCGGGCTCGTCCTGGATCAGGGCCCCGAACAGCCGGGCGATGCTCCGGTAGTACCAGAGGGTGCCTTCCCGGTCGGCCCGGAACCGGTCGAACACGGCGCTGCCGTGCTGGCGCAGATCCCTGCCGATGGCCTGGACGTTGTGCAGCTTGTCGGCGCAGACCACCCGCAGCACCGGGATCGGCGCATCCAGCAGGTGGGCCATGTAGGCGCGCTTGCGTTCCAGCCAGGGGGCCTTCTCGCCCACCGAGTCGTCGTCGCTGCAGCTCTTGACGATGGCGGCCACGGAAGGTCCGAACAGGCCCTCGATCTCCTTCAGCACCGGCGCGCCGCCGCCGTCCTCCACCGCGTCGTGCAGCATGCCGGCGATCACCTCGTCCTCGCTGCCGCCGGACTCCCCCACCAGGGAAGCCACCGCCAGCAGGTGGGTGAGGTAGGCGGTGGAAGTGCCTTTGCGCACCTGACCGCCGTGCTTCTGGATGGCGAAGGCCACCGCTTCGGCCACCCGGGGCCCCAGGGCGTGGTCCGGGTCCGGCGGGGGGGCTTCGGGGGCGCCGGTATTCTTGGCCGGGAGCACCCCTTCATAGGCGCCGATGACACCTTCGAGCGCTTGGGCCATGGCAGGGCGTGAGAGGGAGAAAACAGGTTTATTCATCCTTCCTTCATCCTAGGGCATCGGCTTCAACCTGTCACTTTCCCGCTAAGATGTTCCCTGATGAATGGAGAGGCATGCCCATGACCGACGTGGCTGTAGAAAAACGAGCCTTCAAGAGCGAACTTCAACAAGTTCTCAACCTCATTACCCACTCCTTGTACTCCCACAAGGAGATCTTCCTGCGCGAGCTGATTAGCAACGCCAGCGACGCCATCGATAAGATCCGCTTCAACTCGCTGCAGAACGAGCACCTGGTGGAAGGCAGCCGGGACTGGCGGATCAAGCTCAGCACCGATGCCGCGGCCGGCACCCTCACCGTGTCGGACAACGGCATCGGCATGACCCGCGAGGAGATCATCGAGAACCTGGGCACCATCGCCCGTTCCGGCACCCGGGCCTTCCTGGAAAGCCTCAAGCAGGCGGACGCCGCTTCCCGGCCCGACCTCATCGGCCAGTTCGGCGTGGGCTTCTACTCTGCGTTCATGGTTGCCGACCAGGTGACGGTGCTCTCCCGGGCGGCCGGCGCCACCGAGGCGGTGCGCTGGGTCTCCGACGGCCTGGGCGAGTACACCGTGGAGGCGGCCGAGAAGCCGGAGCGCGGCACCGAGGTCATCCTGAAGCTCAAGGCCGAGGAGAAGGAGTTCCTGGAGCCCTGGCGGCTGCGGACCATCGTCAAGCAGTTCTCCGACTTCATCGAGCACCCCGTCGTCATGGACGTGGAGAAGACCGAGGGCGAAACCAAGACCGTCGCCGAGGAGACCCTCAATTCCCGCAAGGCGCTCTGGCTGCGCAGCAAGGCCGACGTCACCGCCGAGGAGCACAACGCCTTCTACCGGCAGATCGCCAACGCCTTCGACGACCCGGTCAAGGTGATCCACTACGCCGCCGAAGGCATGCTGGAGTTCAAGGCGCTGCTCTACATCCCCAAGCGCAAGGGCTTCGACCTGCAGTTCGCCGAAGGCCGCGTGGGGCCCAAGCTCTACATCAACCGGGTGCAGATCATGGACCACTGCGAGCAGCTGCTTCCGCCCTACCTGAGGTTCGTGAAGGGCGTGGTGGACTGCTCCGACCTGCCCCTGAACGTGTCCCGGGAGGTGATCCAGCACAGCCCGCTGCTGGAAAAGATCCAGAAGAGCCTGGTGAAGAACATCCTGGGCGCCCTCGAGGAGCTCAAGACCAGCGAATACGAGACCTACACCGAGGTGTTCAACGAGCTGGGCGGGATCCTCAAGGAGGGGCTGGCCCGGGACTTCGAGCACCGCACCCAGATCGCCGACCTGATCCTGTTCCAGAGCCTCAAGACCGAAGCCGGCAAGTTCACCACCCTGGCCCAGTATCTGGAGGCCATGCCCGCCGAGCAGACCGACATCTACTACCTGGCCGGGGAGCAGCGCTCGGTGCTGGAGCACTCGCCGTCCCTGGAGGTGTTCCGCCACCGCGGCTGGGACGTGCTGCTGCTCACCGACCCCATCGACGAGTTCGTGATCCCGGCGCTCACCGACTACAAGGGCAAGGCGCTCAAGGCCGCCGACCGGTCCGCGCCGGAGCTGCCGGCCGAGGACCTGAAGAAGACCGAGGAGGCCAGCGGCATCTTCCAGCCGCTGCTCACGGCCCTCAAAGGCACCTTCACCGAGCTCAAGGATGTCCGTCTGTCCCGCCGGCTGAAGGAAAGCGCCGCGTGCCTGGTGGGCGACGAAGGGGACATCGGGGCGAACATGGAGCGGCTGCTGCAGAAGATGGGGCGGGCCGAGGCCATGGGCCTGGGCGGCCCGGCCCAGCGGATCCTGGAGCTGAACCCGGACCACCCGGCGGTCCAGGCCCTGCAGAAGCTGCACCAGGCCGACCCGGCCGATGCCCGGATCGGCGTCTACGCCCACCTGCTGCATGACGAGGCGGTGCTGACCGAGGGTTCCAAGTTGTCCGATCCCAGCGCTTTCGCCCAGCGCATCAACGAACTCATCGCCAAGGACGCGGCAAAAGGCTAGGGCTTTTCCCAGTTCCGGTTCCACACCAGGCGCTGGGGCATGGGCCGGGAGAAGCCTTCCTCCTGGAAACGGATGGCGATCCGCTTGCGGTACTCCCGGCCCACGGCCCACTGCTGGCCGGGGGCGCACTTGGTGAGGGTGCGGATGACGCAGCTGTGCGGGGTCATGCTGATGATGCCCTGCACCTCGGTGGGCTCCAGCACGGTGGCCAGGTCGGCCGCCATCTGGACCCCCAGCTCGGTCAGCACCGCCATGACCCGGACCACGTCCTCGTCCTGGCTCACCTCCACCTCCACCATGGCCTTGGCGAACTCCTTGCTCATCACCACCACGTCGGCGATGGAGCCGTTGGGGATGTAGTGGGCCTGGCCTTCCATGTCCCGCAGCATGGTCACCCGCAGGGTCATGCGTTCCACCGTGCCGGTGTGCCGGTCGCCGATGGAGATGATGTCGCCCACGCCGAACTGGTTTTCCACCAGCAGGAAGAAGCCGCCGATCACGTCCTTGACGATGCTCTGGGAGCCGAAGCCCAGGGCGGCGCCCATGATGCCGACCCCGGCGATGAGGGGCCCCACGCTGACGTTGAACTCCTGAAGGGTCTCCAGGATGAAGAAGGAGATCACCAGCACCCGGGCGAAGTTCTCCAGCACCGAGCCCAGGGTCTTGGCCCGGCGCATGGCGTCCGGGTTGCCCTCCTTCAGCGCCGAGCCCAGGGAGCGGTTCACCGCCTTGGCCACCAGGCGCATGGCCCAGAGGATGATGACGCAGGTGATCATCACCAGGCAGAGTTTCTGCAGTTTCTGCCAGCCGGTCTGGCCGAACCAGGTCGTGAAGGCTTCCAGCCGGTTGGTGAAAACGAGGAACATCCGCACCTCTTGAGGGAGAACGCTACTTTATCTCATATGACTGCGCCCGATGAGCTGGAAGTGCCGCCAGGCCCCGGGCATGTGCGAGCCGATGGAGGCCACCACCGCGGCCGCCAGGTACCATTCCAGCCGCGCACCGCGGAACCCGTTGCCCAGGCCCAGCAGCGCCAGCTTCAGCAGCAGCGCCACGCCGCTGCCCTGGAGCAGGAACCCGGGCCCCTTGGCCAGGTCGATGACCGCCAGCAGCAGGCCGCTGGCCACGGTGACCAGGATGGCGGCGCGCAGCCGCCCGTAGCCGCCGCCCAGCCAGATCCCCCCCAGCACCAGGCCCATGGCGGCGATGTGCGCCGAGCGCAGGGCCACCTGCACGGCCCGGGTCCAGGTCATCCTGCGGTCCTCTCCGCTCAATGGTCCTCCGGCTGATCGATGAGGTGCAGCAGCACGGGGCCTCCGGCGGGGATCTCCTGGATGTCCGGAGCGATCAGCGCCAGGGCGTTGGCCGCCATCATGGAGGACAGCAGGCCCGATCCCTGGGGGCCGGTGAGCTCCACCCGCAGGTCCTGGCCCCGGGCGGTCACCCGCAGCAGCACCTGCCGGCGGTCGGCCGCCGGCCTGCGCCAGGGGGCGGCCATCCGCCCGGTGCGCTCGGGACGGTGCAGCAGGGGGAACCCCATCATCCGCAGCAGGGCCGGACGGACGAACTCCTCCACCATGAGCATGGCCGCCACCGGATTGCCCGGGATGCCGAACACCAGCTTGCCCTGGAGCCGCCACAGGCCCAGCGGCCCGCCCGGCTTCTGGGCCACCCGCCAGAACACCTGCTCCGCGCCCAGCTGTTCCAGCACCTGCTTGATGTAGTCGAAGTCGCCCACCGAGATCCCGCCGTTGGTGAGCACCACGTCGGCGTCGGCCAGGGCCTGTTCCAGCGCCGCGACCACCGCCTCGCGCCGGTCGGGCACCCGCGGGAAGCAGACCGGGACCGCCCCGGCGGCGCGCACCTGGGCGGCCAGGGAATGGATGTTGGCATCCCGGATCTGCCCGGGCCCGGGGCGGTCCCCGGCGTCCACCAGCTCGTCGCCGGTGGTGATGACCGCCACCCGCACCCGCGGCCGCGCCGGCACCCGGGCGCAGCCGATGGCCGCCAGCACGCCGATCTCGGCCGGACGCAGGATCCGCCCCCGGGGCACCACCAGGCCCCCCGCCGGGATGTCCTCGCCGGCCAGGCGCACGTGGGCGCCCCGGCGCAGCGGGCCGCCCAGCTCCACCCAGCCGGGCCCGGCCGTGGCCTCCTCCACCGGAACCACGGTGTCGGCGCCGGCGGGGATCACCGCCCCGGTCATGATGCGGTAGGCCGCCCCCGGTTCCAGGGCCGCGGCCCCGGAGCGCCCGGCGGGAATCTCCCCCTGCACCGGCAGCCGCACCGGCCCGGCGCAGTCCCCGGCCCGCACCGCGAACCCGTCCATGGCCGAATTGGTGAACGGCGGCACCGGATCCAGCGCCCGGATGTCCTCCGCCGCCGCCAGCCCCAGGGCATCCGCCAGGGGCACCGCCCGGGGCGGCAAGGGCAGCGCGTGCTCCAGAACCAGCCCCAGGGCTTCTTGAAATGTCGTCATGGTCACCCTTCAACTTGTTTCATTATAGGAAGGCACAAACCTGGAGCCGCCATGGATCCCATGATAAGGAAAGTCGTCCGCATCGGCATCCCGCTGGGAGACTGCTACGCCATGGGCCCCGGCAAGGCGGATCTGCTGGACGCCATCCAGGCCGCCGGGTCCATCTCCGCGGCCGCCCGCTCCTTGGGCATGAGCTATCGTCGGGCCTGGCTGCTGGTGGATGAAATGAACCGCTGCTTCCGCACCCCCGTGGTGGAAGCCCACCTGGGCGGCACCGGAGGCGGCGGGGCCAAGGTGACCGACCTTGGCCAGGAGGCGCTGCGGCGCTACCGGGAGCTCCAGGACCTGGCCTGGGTGGCGGTGCGCGGCGCCCTCCAGGAATTCCTGCCGCTGCTGCAGCCCATGGGGGTCCACTCATGAAAATGATTTTCCGTTCCCTGCTGGCCTGGAGCGTCCTGGCCGCGGTTCCGGCCCTGGCAGCCCCCCGGCCCATCATCCTGGCCACCACCACCAGCACCCAGGATTCCGGCCTGCTGGAGGTGCTCGTCCCCATGTTCCAGCGCCAGACCGGCATCCAGGTGAAGACCATCGCCGTGGGCTCCGGCCAGGCGCTGGCCATGGGCGCCAAGGGGGAGGCCGACGTGCTGCTTTCCCATTCCCCGGATGCCGAGAAGAAGTTCATGGCTGAAGGCCACGGCTCCCGGCGCCGGCTGGTGATGCACAACGATTTCGTGGTGCTGGGCCCCCCCCAGGATCCGGCCGGCATCCGGTCGGCCCGGACCGCCCCGGAGGCCTTCCGCAAACTGGCCGCCCAGGGCCGCACCTGGATCTCCCGGGCCGATCATTCCGGCACCGACGCCGAGGAGCAGAAGATCTGGAAGGCGGCGGGCCTCGATCCCCACGGCCAGAAATGGTACCTGCAGACCGGGCTGGGGATGGGCCAAACGCTCAACGTGGCCGCCGAAAAGCGCGGCTACACCCTGGCGGACCGGGGCACCTACCTGGCCATGCAGAAGAGCCTGGGCATGGCCATCCTGTGCCAGGGGGATCCCAGCCTGCTGAACATCTACCATGTCATCGAGGTGGACCCGGGCCGGTTCCCCAGGGTGAACGGCCCGGGCGGCACCGCGTTCGCCGAGTTCATGCTGGCCCCCGCCACCCAGGAGATCATCCGCCAGTTCGGGGTTGAAAAGTACGGGGCCCCCCTCTTCTTCCCGGATGCCGGAAAGCGGGAGGACTAGGTTGGGCCTGGTCTGGGAAGGCATCAAGAAGGCGGCGGAGCTGCTCTGGACCCTGGATCCGGAGGTGCTGGGCGTCACCCTGTTCTCCCTGAAGGTCTCCATCCTGGCCACCGCGGCGAGCCTGGTCATCGGCGGCAGCGCCGGCATGGCCCTGGCCCTCACCCGGTTTCCCGGCAAACGGCTGGTGATCAGCCTAGTCAACACCGGCATGGGCCTGCCGCCGGTGGTGGTGGGGCTGTTCGTCACCATCCTGCTCTGGCGCAACGGCCCCCTGGGCTTCCTTGAGATCCTGTACACCCCGTCGGCCATCATCCTGGCCCAGACCGTCATCGCCACCCCCATCATCGCCGGCATCACCCTGGCCGCCATCCAGCAGCTGCCCGCCGACCTGCGCCTGCAGATCCTGTCGCTGGGCGCCAGCCGCTGGCAGATGCTGCGCATGCTGGCGCTGGAGGCCCGGCTGCCGCTCATGGCGGCGGTCATGGCCGGGTTCGGCGGGGTGATCTCCGAAGTGGGCGCCTCCATCATGGTGGGCGGCAACATCCAGGGCAGCACCCGGGTGCTCACCACCGCCACGGTGATGGAGACCGGCAAGGGCAACTTCGACACCGCCATCGCCCTGAGCCTCATCCTCATGGCGCTCACCTTCACCGTGAACGCGGCGCTCACCCACATCCAGCAGCGGGACCGGCCCCGGTGACCCCGGCCCTGGAGGCGCGCGGCCTGACCGTGCTGCGCGGCGGCGTGCAGGTGCTGGACATTCCGGCCCTGGAGCTGCAGGCCGGCGCCGTGCTGGCGCTCATCGGCCCCAACGGCTCCGGCAAGACCACCCTGCTCAAGACCCTGGCCTGCCTGCAGGAGCCGGCCTCCGGCAGCCTGCGGTTCCAGGGCCAGCCGCTGGCCTCCCGCGCCGCCCGGGAAGCCTACCGCCGGCGGGTGACCATGGTGTTCCAGCAGCCCCTGCTGTTCGACACCACCGTGGCCCGCAACCTGGAATCCGGGCTGAAGCTGCACGGCGTGCCCGCGCCCCAGCGGGCCCGGCGGGTGGAGCAGGCGGCCCTGCAGTTCGGCATCACCGCGCTGCTGGACCGCCAGGCGCGCAAGCTCTCCGGCGGCGAGGCCCAGCGCACCAGCCTGGCCCGGGCCTTCGCCCTCGACCCGGAGATCCTGTTCCTGGACGAGCCCTTCTCCGCCCTGGACCCGCCCACCCGGGAGGCCCTGCTCGACGACCTGGGCGCGGCCCTGCGCCAGCGCCGCACCACCGCGGTGCTGGCCACCCACGACCAGCTGGAGGCGCTGCAGCTGGCGGACCGGCTGGCGGTGCTGCACCAGGGCCGGATCGTCCAGAGCGGCACCGGGGACGATGTGGTGAACCATCCGGCCAGCGAATTCGTCGCCGGCTTCGTGGGCATGGAGACGCTCCTCCCCGGCCGGGTCACGGCCTCCGGCCTGGGCCTGTGCCGGGTGTCGGTGGCCGGCCGCGAGGTGGAGGCAGTGGGTTCCCCCGGCCTGGGCGACGCGGTGTTCCTGGGCCTGCGCCCCGAGCACGTCACCCTCGCCGTTCATGAGGACCCCGCCAGCAGCGCCCGCAACCGCTTCCCCGGCACGGTGACCCGCATCCTGCCCCGCGGTCCCTGCTTCAAGGTCGAGCTGGATTGCGGCTTCCCGGTGGCCGCCTTCGTCACTCCGGCTTCCCTGGAGGCCTTGTCCCTGGCGCCCGGATCCGCGGTGGTGGCCGCTTTCAAGGCCACCGCGGTGCATCTGATCCGGCGGCCGGGACAAGCGTAATATCCGGCCGTATACGGTGAGGACGGTCACATGCTTCAGGCCGTTTCTTGCCGGAGATCGCCCCGCGTTGTACGTTTGGCTTAAGTTAAATCGGGTTTTTCGAAGGTTTTGAAAGATCCGTCCTGGATGGGAGCGGCTCGGCATGAGACAGCTGAAGATCAACCTGCCCACGTGCGACGGCGGCCGCCATTGCCAACACGAATGCGAGCAGGCCTGCGCCGGCAAAGTGTTCAAGCTGGACGACCGGCAGGGCGCGGCGCTGCACATCCAGCCCCTGGCCGACGGCCAGAGCGCGGCCATCCTTTGCGACCAGTGCGGCGACTGCGTGGCGGTGTGCCCGGCCGAGGCTCTGAAACGGAACCGGCTGGGCGTGGTGATGATCGACAAGAAATTGTGCGTGGGCTGCTACATGTGCGTCGGCTTCTGCGAGAAGGACGCCTTCCAGCGCAACCCCGGCTGGCTGGAGCCTTACAAATGCACCGCCTGCGGCATCTGCGTCAAGGCCTGCCCGCACGCCGCGCTGGAGATCGTCGATGTCCCCCTGCCCGCCCCCCGCATCATCTGAATCAAGGATTCCCCGATGAGCCTTCAAGCACCAGGTTCCCCCAGCACCCCGGCCGAAGTGGACTTCACCAAACGCACCGAATACTATCTGGACGGCTTCGAGACCATCAAGGCCGCGCACCGGGTGCTCAAGCGGGTCAGCTACACGCCCAGCCTGCCCCAGAAGGGCTACACCAACCGGATCCTGTACATCAACCTGGGCACCCTGGAGATCCGGGAAAAGCCGGTCACCCAGCCGATGAAGGACCTGTTCGTGGGCGGCCGCGGCTTCGGCCTCTGGCAGCTGTGGAACGCGGTCACCCCCGCCACCCGCTGGAACGATCCCGAGAACGAGATCATCATCAGCCCCGGCCCGGCCTCCGGCATCACCCAGTATCCGGGCAGCGGCAAGTCCCTGGTGGTCACCCTCTCCCCCCAGACCGACATCCCCATCGATTCCAACGTGGGCGGCTATTTCGGTCCGCTGCTCAAGTTCTCCGGCTTCGACGCCCTGGAGCTGCAGGGCAAGGCGGACCAGGACGTGATCCTGTTCCTGGACGGCCAGAAGGGCATCATCCGGGTGGAGGCCGCGCCGCTGGAGCCCGCCGACAGCCACATCCTGGCCGAGCTGCTGACCCGGATCTACGCCGAGGACGACGCCGACCGGGTGAACATCTCAGTGGTGTGCACCGGCGCGGCCGCCGAGCACAGCCTCATGGGCATGCTCAACTTCACCTGGTGGGACAAGCGGCGCGGCTGCGTCCGGCTCAAGCAGGCAGGCCGCGGCGGCATCGGCACCGTGTTCCGGAACAAACGGATCCGGGCCATCGTCGTGCGCGGGCCGGTGGTCAAGGGCGACATGAACCATCCGGTGGACCCGGAGCCGCTGGCCAAGGCCGGCATCAAGCTGCACAAGGAGATCCGCACCCTGGACAGCAGCCAGTGCAACATGCGCCGCACCGGCACCGCGCACCTGGTGGAAATCATGGACGCCTACGACCTGCTGCCCACCCACAACTACCAGTTCGGCTCCCACCCCGACACGCCCAAGATCGCATCCAAGGTCTGGCAGGCCCGCTGCACCCAGCGGACCGTGGACGGCTGCTGGTACGGGTGCTCCATGGCCTGCGCCAAGGGCGTGGACGGCCTGGTGCTGCGCACCGGGCCCTACCAGGGGCACCTGGTCACCGTGGACGGCCCCGAGTACGAGAACGCCGCCGGCCTGGGTTCCAACGGCGGCCTGTTCGACCCCGACGCGATCCTGGAGCTGAACTTCTACTGCGACACCTACGGCATCTGCACCATCAGCTACGGCACCATGGTCGCCTTCGTCATGGAGTGCTATCAGCGCGGCATCCTGAACCTGGAGCGCACCGGCGGCCTGGACCTCACCTGGGGCAACGCCGAGGCCGACCTGGAGATGCTGCACCAGATGGCCCGGGGCGAAGGCTTCGGGCGCATCGCCGGCCAGGGCGTGAAAAAGATGAAAGAGCTTTTCATCGCCAACGGCTGGGGCGATCCGCAGCTCATCCGGGACATCGGCATGGAGTGCAAGGGCCTGGAATACAGCGAATACATCTCCAAGGAATCCCTCGCCCAGCAGGGCGGATTCGCCCTCACCAACAAGGGGCCCCAGCACGACGAGGCCTGGCTGATCTTCATGGACATGGTGAACAAGCAGATCCCCACCTTCGAGGACAAGGCCGAGGCGCTGTATTTCTTCCCCCTGGTGCGCACCTGGTTCGGCCTGCACGGGTTCTGCAAGCTGCCCTGGAACGACATCGAGCCGGCGGACAACGGCAAGACCTCCGAGCCGGCCAAGGTGCCCGAGCACCTGCAGAACTACCTGGACATCGTCCACGCCATCACCGGGCTCAAGCTGGACCGGCAGGACATGCTCATGCAGTCGGCCCGGGTCTACAACTTCCAGCGGGTGTTCAACATCCGCATGGGCAAAGGGCTCCGCAGCCACGACCTGCCGCCCTACCGTTCCGTGGGCCCGGTCACCCGGGAGGAGTACGAGTCCCGGGCCGAGCGCTACGACAAGCAGATGCTGGAGGAGATCGGGGTCGACCCGGCCGGCAAGCCGGTCGAAGAGAAGATCGCCATCACCCGCACCTACCGCATGGAACGCTACGCCAGGCTGTGCGACGCGGTCTACGCCCGGCGCGGCTGGACCCCGGACGGCGTGCCCACCCAGGCCTGGCTGAAGGAGCTGGGCCTGGACGTGCTGCCCGAGGTGGTGGCCATCGTCCAGTCCCACGGCGGCTGAGCATGATCCAGGTGAACGGCGACCCCCTGGACTGGACCCCGGAGCTCACCGTCCGGGGCGTGCTGCGGGCCAAGAACTACCTGTTCCCGCTGGTCATCGTCACCCTGGACGACCAGCCGGTGGAACGGGGCGACTACGACCGCACCCCGGTGCCCGACGGTTCGGTGCTGCGGGTGATCCACCTGCTGAGCGGGGGCTGAAACCGGCTTCCCGGCCCCAGGCAAAAGAACGGCCACCCCGGAGGGTGGCCGTCCTGCCGGAAAGGCGGAAACTACATCTGGTCCTTGAGGCCCTTGGCGGCCTTGAACACGACCTTGCGGCCGGCGGGAATCTGGATCTTCTCCCCGGTCTTGGGGTTGCGGCCCATCTTCTCCTTGGTGGCGCGGACCTCGAAGGTGCCGAGGCCGAACACGTTGACCCGCTTTCCTTCAAGCAGGGACTGGACGACTTCGTCCCGTAGGCCGTCCAGCATCGCCTTGGCGCGGGCCTTGGTCAGGTCGTGGGCCTCGGCCAGGGAGGCGGAGAGCTCGGGAATGCCGATGGTTTCAGGTTTGATGGCGGTCTTGCTCATGCTATCCCTCTTTGGAGATGAAAATGGACTATGTGGAACCAGAACCCCTTGGACTGGTTCCGTAAAACGGAAAGATACCGACGGCTACTCGGCGGGGAGGGCCGTCACTTCCACATGCAGTTTCGCGTGGACTCCGGAATACAGACGGATATCGACGTCGTAGGTGCCGATGGTCTTGATATGGGGCACGGTGATGGACTGCTTCTCCAGCTCGAAGCCCTTGGCCTTGAGCAGGTCCGCCAGATCGCCGTTGGTGACCGAGCCGAACAGGGTGCCGTTTTCGCCGACCTTCTTGGCCAGGGTGAGCGGGATGGCTTCCAGTTTCGTCTGGAGATCCTGGGCGTCGGCCAATTCCTTCGCGCGCATCTTCAGGTTGCGCTCCTTTTCAAGCTCAATGAGACGCTTGTTACCGGAGGTGACGGGCAGGGCCTTCTTGCGGGGCAAGAGGAAGTTCCTGGCATAACCGTCTTTGACGTTGACCACATCCCCGCGCACACCAAGGTTCTGGACGTTTTCGATGAGAAGAATCTCCATGATTCACTCCTGGTTCTGGCCAGCGCTAGTGCGTTGTCCCCTCTTAGGTTAGGCAATGGGACATCCACTGCCAGGAATCTCCGGAAACTGGAGCCCGTTCCCTCGGTGGGTTGAGGCCTTGAGCATTGCCCTTGGAGTTTAACGCATCCCCCTGCCAAACGGAACCCTTCTACAAACTGCCGGCCCAGGGGCCGGTCTCCGCCCGCAGGTGCAGTTCCGGCATTTCGTTCTCCTTGAACAGGAAGTGGTTGCTGTTCCAGCTCGAGCAGGCCTCGCAGCGGTCGGCGTAGTCCGCCGACTTGTGCCCGCAGACACTGCATTCGAAGCGCATCTTCAGCACCCCGAGGTTGCGCAGCAGCTGCCGGTACTCGTTCAGCGCCTGGTCCAGCCGGCCCCTCCGGGCGTGGATCTTGGCCATGAAGAAATACAGGATGGGCGAATACACCACCTGGGCCCGCACATCCTGGAACAGCACCAGGGCCTCGTCCAGGATCTCCAGCCGGTAGAGCATCTTGCCCAGGAAGAACTTGGCGGTGGTGGCGTGCTCGCTGGTGGCGGCCACCCGGCGCAGCACGGAAAGCCCCTCTTCGGGCTTGCCGCTCTGGATGAAGTAGTCCTCGATCTCCTGCAGCAGGGCCCCTTCGCCGGTGGTGCGGAAGCCTTCCAGCCAGATTTCGATCCCCTGCAACTCCTGATCCTGCAGGATCATGCAGCGCCCGAGGCTCAGGTAGGCGGGCACGAACGCGGCGTCCTCCTTGATCACCTGCTGGAACACCTGGGCCGCTTCCTTGAACTGGTCCGCCTCCACCTTGCCCATGCCCACCTGGTACAGGAAGGCGGTGCCCTGGGCCCGCTCGGCCTGGTTCATGGACGGGGCGAACCGGGAGGCGATGCGCTTCTGCACGTCCATGGCGTCCTCCCAGCGGCCGGCGTCCACGTGCAGGCTGCGCAGCCTGCGCAGGGCCCGCAGGGCGAGCTTGGGATGGTCCCCGGCCAGCTTCTTGAGCACGGCCGCGGCGCCGTCGGGGTTGCGGGCGGCGATCAGGGCCTCGGCCAGCAGGTAGTGGAACTCGATGTGCTCAGGCCGGGCCAGGCAGCAGCTCTCCAGGAAGCGCACCGCACCGTCGGAATCGCCCAGCTTCAGCAGGGCCTCGCCCATGAGCAGGCTGGCGGCCTCGTGGTCGCTGCGTTCCTTCAGGAGGCCCTCCAGCACCTCCCGGGCCTGGCCGGGAAGCCCGTGGGCCAGCAGTTCCCGGGCATCCTGGAGCAGGCTGGTGAGGCGCTTGCCGGCCCGGGTCGCCGCCGAGGCGGAGATCCCGCGGATCAGCCTGCGCAGCTCCATGATCCCGGTGTACAGCAGGTTCAGCACGAAGCCCAGCAGGAACACGCCGATCAGCAGGGTGGACACCCGCACCTGGGCGTGCTGCCAGAGGGCCACCTCGTTGCCCATCACCGCGGCGTTCTGGACGTAGACGTAGCCGACCGAGATCAGCACGAAGGCGATGATGGCGATGAAAATGACGTTGATCAGACGCATGGAGAGTCCTCATGCTGTTCGGCCCAGTTTGGCATGGTTTGGCTCATGGCAGGTGCGGCGCGCCGCCGTCGTCCAGCCACTTCTTGGCCGCCACCAGGTCGCCCCACACCGCCCGGCGCACATCCGTGGTGTACTGGCGCAGCACGTAGGCCGGATGGAAGGTGGGCATCACCGGGATCCCCCCCAGCATGTCCAGCCGCTGCCACTGGCCCCGGGTGCGGGTGATGCCGGTCTGCACCCCCAGCAGCTCGCGCAGCGGGGTGGCTCCCAGGGTGACGATCACCTTGGGCTGGAGCAGTTCGATCTGCCGCTTGAGGTAGGGCAGGCAGCGCTGGGACTCCGGACCGGTGGGGGTGCGGTTGTCCGGGGGCCGGCACTTGACGATGTTGGCGATGTAGACCTGGCCGCGGTCCAGGCCGATGGCGGCGAGCATCTTGTCCAGCAGCTCCCCGGCCTTGCCCACGAACGGCCGGCCCTTCAGGTCCTCGTCCCGCCCGGGGCCCTCGCCGATGAACAGCAGGCCGGAGGCCCCGCTGCCTTCGCCGAACACGAACCGGATCCGCCCGGCCCCCAGGGGGCAGGCCAGGCAGCCCTGGATCCCGGCCTCCAGGTCGGCCAGGGTGGCCGCCGCCGCCACCCGTTCCGGGGGAGGGAAGGCCTTGGGATCGGCCGGCGGGGGGGGCACGGGCATGCTGCTTTTTTCCTGTTCCACTTCTTGTGCCAATTGGGTCACAATAGGAGCAACTGGTTTTTCAGGGACTGCTTCCCGCCGACCAGGAGCAGGAATCAGACCCATCACGCCCAGGTCATGAAGGGTGTCGCGCCATGGATGAAAGGGACCGATCATGGTCATAGCCTACCCAGTTTCTGAAAAAACATTTCAAGTGGCGGGAACATTGAACCTCGCTGCGGCACTTCAATGCTGGAGCCATCCATGGAGCCATTGAAAACGCAAACGGTCCCTTTTGGGGATTCCCATGAGTTTCACGATATTTTCGCTTCCCTGTATCCCCGGCTGGTGAGTTACGCTCGGCGTTATGGAGCCACCTACCCGGAAGATATTGCCCAGGAAGCGTTCGTGATCCTCATGCAGCGGGACGCTCCGGTGGAGCACCCCACCGCCTACCTGTATGGAACCGTCCGCACCTTGTCCCTCACCGAACGCCGGCCGCTGAAGAACCAGTCCATCAGCCTGGAAGCGGTGGTGGAACCCGGCAAGGGTCCAGACGCGGATGAAGATCTTTTGAGTCAGGAAGTCCGGCAACGAATGAAAGCCCTTTCGCCCACCTTTCGGGAGACGCTTTGGCTGTTTGTGGTGGAAGATCTTTCCATCCGCCAGATCGCCGAAATCCTCGACATTCCCGAAGCCACCGTCAAGACCCGAATCCACCGGGCCAAGGCTCACTTGAGAAACCAGCTCAATTCTTCTGGAGGTCTCCATGTCCTGGCATGACCCCGCCCGCGCCCTTGAACCCGAATCCGACACCGCTTTGCGCAACGAACTTCGGGGCCTCCTGGGCCTGCCCGAACCGGAAACCAGCTACTTCGAAGCCGAACCCACCCCGGAGCTGATCGCCCTGGCCGACGATCTCAGGCGGGAAGCCCTGCGCCGCAACCACACGGCCCGCAGGAAGACCTCCTGGATGCTGCTGGCCGCCGCGCTGCCCTTCGCCCTGGCCCTGGGCGGGGTGGGGGTCTGGGGGGTCGGCCAGAAGCACAAGGCCGACCAGCTGGCCGCCGCGGTGACCCGGCAGGAGGGGGAGATCCGGCAACTGGCCGCCGCCCAGCAGCATCCGGCGCCGCCCGCGGCCGCGGTGCAGGCGCTTCCGGCCCACGTTCCGGCGGCCAAGGGCCAGCGCTCCCAGGTTCTGCTCATGGGGCGCACCGCGCCCAAGAACAAGGCCAAGGAACTGGTCATCCCGGTACAGCGCTCCCCGGAGCCCACCGCCAACGACACCGAGCGGGTCAAGGCGCGCTAACCGGTCCTGGGGACTCGGATAGGATATAGTCATGGGGTGATGGCTATGTCCAACGGTCTGTCTATCTTGATTCTGATGTTATCGGCACTGGCGGCGATGCTGGCCGGGATGTCGGTGTTCAGCAACAGCCGGCCGCCGGACGGCCGCCTGAATCAAGTGATGGATGAGATTGATGAATTGAAGGGGCTGATGATCCAGATGCAGAAGTCCATCCTCCAGCTGGAGCGCAAGGGGGAGAAGGACCAGAAGGAAGCCAAGGCCGAGCTCAAGGACGTGCTGGAGAAGGTCGCCGAAAAGATCGACAAGCGGATCACGGAGCTGGCCAGCTAGGCTGGATCCTAGATCGCCTCGGACTGCATGGGCGGAGTCCAGCCGCGTTCGTTCAGCAGGCGGACCCCCATGATCCGGCTCAGCCGGAAGCTCATCTCCTCCTGGTGCAGGTGGCAGAATCCGCGCAGGTGTTCGCCGTCCAGGGCCTGGGGGGTGACCTTGCGCAGCTGGGCGCGGTGGGCGGCCAGGGGCAGGTAGGTGAGTTCGACGATGAGGTTGTAGCTGGCGGCGTACTCCAGGATGCGCTGGGTCTCCTCGGCGGCCTGGGCCCCCCCGCCCAGGTGCAGCATGGGCACCCGGCGCCTGACCTCCTGGTAGAGGTTGGGGTCCTCGCTCTGGATGCGCTGCAGGGCGGCATGGATGATGTGCCGCACCGGGTCCAGGTGGTCGTTCATGCCCTGCTCGTCCACGAAGCAGAGGCAGGCCAGGGACCACAGGTACAGGGCCTCGTCGCCGTCGATGCTCACCGGCAGGAAGCGGCCGGGCTTGGGCAGGAAGCCGGCCTGCTTGAGCAGGGCGAAGGCGTTGCCGGGACCGTTGGCTTCCATGACCGTGTCGGAGATGGGCTGCAGGTGCAGGGAGGCCAGCTCCGGGCGCAGCCGCAGTTCCTCGGCCAGGCCAGCGGAACGGGCCTTCACCAGCCGGCAGCCCTGCTGCACTTCCACTTCGCCCAGCCGGCGGGCCAGATCGTCCAGCAGCTGGGCCAGGGACTGCGGCACGTCGGAGCAGTCCGCCCCCACCAGCAGGAGCTTCATGTCCTCCAGGGTCAGGCCCAGGTCCAGGGCCCGGATCAGGGTGTCGCATCCCACCCGCAGCCCCACCATGGTGTCCAGGGTCTCCACCTCGGCGATCTGGGCCAGCCGCAGCAGCCGGTGCGGGTTCTGCGCCATGGGGGTGAGCAGTTCGAGGGTGGGCTGGATCACCAGCGGCTGTTCGGCCATGAGCGGGGCCCAGTGCGGCTCGGTGCCCCGATGGTCGCGCAGCAGGTACTCGTGGGTGAGGGCCTGGCCGTGGGGCGACAGGGCCAGGTGCTCCGCCGCCGAGTCCAGGTCCACCAGCCCCATGCGCCCCAGGAACGGCAGGAACACGGTGCGGGTGCGCTGGGCGTCGAGCGGATGGAGGGTCTGCAGGAAGGCCAGGAACGGCTGCACCGACAGCACCTGGCCCTTGCGCTCCAGGAGGTGCTGCATGAAGAACAGGCGGTCCTCGGCGGGCGGCATGTTCCACAGGCGCAGGTCGTGCTCCAGCAGGATGGCGAAGGCCCGTTCCGCCACCCACCGGGGGGAATGGGACAGGACCGCGGGCAGCAGGGTATCCACCCGGCCTTCCCGGTTCCAGAGCAGGCCCAGGCGGTGCAGCAGGGTGAAGATCAGGGTGGCGTCCCGCTCTTCGCTGATGAGGGCGTTCTTCTGCAGGAGCTGGCCCAGCTCCTTCTTGGCCGGAAGCCCGCCCTTGAGCACCCGGATCCCGCCCATGCAGCGCAGCAGCACCGAGGTGAGCGCCAGGGAGAAGCCGAACGGCGGGGCCGGATGGAGGGTCACCTCGGGATCCGCCTGGAACGAGAAGGCCCCCTCGTCGAAATCCGCCAGGGCATCCGCCACCCGCCCCGCCAGCTGCCACACGTCGCCGTCCAGCAGGATCAGCCCCAGCCCGGAAAGCTCGTCCCGGACCTCGGCCGCGGGCTGTTCCCCGGTCTCGGCCAGGCCCTTCAGGGCCCGCAGCTGCCGGCTGCCCAGGTCCAGCAGGGTGTTGGTGAGCAGCTTGTTGTCTTCAAGATGGAACACCATCGTCTTCAGCAGGCGCATGCGCCCTTCGGCGCCCTCCTGCCAGTGCTGGGGCAGGGGCAGTTTCCGGCGCGCGCATATTTCGCGAAGGTGTTCGTCGGAGCAATTGGCCAATAGCTGGTAATGCGAAGGCACCATGATTCCTCACTTGCATCTGCCAGTTCAGACGACCGATCAGTTTCTCATGAATTCCCCAACGAAGTGAGTGAAAATTTCACCCTTTTCCCTCCCCGCGCCGGCCGTTGACCCGCGCGGATTCTCCTCCTAGGCTCAAGCCTTTGGGATGCCCATCTTGATCGCCCTCCGTCCCGACAATCCCCTGATCGTCCAGAGCGATCGCACCCTGCTGCTGGAAGTGGCGCACCCGTCCTTCGAGGAGGTTCGGGACGAGCTGGCCCGGTTCGCCGAGCTGGTGAAATCGCCCGAACACATCCACACCTACCGGATCACCCCGCTGTCCCTGTGGAACGCCTCCGCTTCGGGGGTGACCTGCGAGGAGATCGCCGGAACCCTGGAGCGGTGGTCCAAGTACCCGGTGCCGCAGAACCTGCTCCAGGAGATCGAGGACCACGGCACCCGCTACGGCAAGCTGCGCCTGGTGGAAAGGAACGGCCGGCTGGCCCTGGAGATGGACGACCGCGGCCTGTTCTACGAGCTGGAGAACCAGCGCAGCCTGCAGGCGCTGCTGGCCGAGCCGTACCCCGACCTGCGCGGGATCTACCTGCAGAGCGGCATGCGCGGAGAGGCCAAGCTCCAGCTCATCCGCCTGGGCCACCCGGTGCAGGACATGGCCGGGTTCAAGCCGGGCGATCCGCTGGCCTTCCAGCTGCGCCCGCGGCTGGCCGGCACCGGCAAGCCGTTCGGGCTGAGGCCCTACCAGCAGGCGGCGGTGGACGTGTTCCATGCCGGCGGCGGGCCCGAAGGGGGCGCCGGCGTGCTGGTGCTGCCCTGCGGCGCGGGCAAGACGGTCATCGCCATCGGCTGCATGGCCCGGCTGCAGACCCACACGCTGGTGCTCACCACCAACGTCACCGCGGTCAAGCAGTGGAAGCAGGAACTGCTGGACAAGACCACCCTGCGCGAGGACCAGATCGGCCTGTACACCGGGGAAAGCAAGGAGATCCGGCCGGTGACCATCGCCACCTACCAGATCCTCACCTACCGCAAGACCAAGGGCTCCCCGTTCGAGCACTTCAAGATCTTCCAGGCGGCCAACTGGGGCCTGGTGATCCACGACGAGGTGCACATGCTGCCGGCCCCGGTGTTCCGGGCGGTGGCCGAACTCCAGGCCAAGCGCCGGCTGGGCCTCACCGCCACCCTGGTGCGGGAGGACGGCAAGGAGGAGGACGTGTTCTCGCTCATCGGCCCCAAGCGGGTGGACGTGCCCTGGAAGACCCTGGAGCAAAGCGGCTTCATCGCCACCGCCCACTGCCTGGAGATCCGGGTGCCGCTGCCGCCCGACGAGCGCATGGAATACGCCGTGGCCGAGCAGCGCCAGCGGTTCCGCATCGCCAGCGAGAACCGCCTCAAGCTGGACGTCATGGAGGAGCTGCTGGCCGGCCACCCGGGCCAGAGCATCCTGGTCATCGGCCAGTACCTGGAGCAGCTGCGCATCATCGGCGAGCGCCTGGGCGCCCCGGTGCTCACCGGGCATACCCCGGAGCGGGAACGGGAGGAGCTCTACCGCCAGTTCAAGGGCGGCCAGCTGAAGGTGCTCATCGTCAGCAAGGTGGCCAATTTCGCCATCGACCTGCCGGACGCCAGCGTAGCCATCCAGATGAGCGGCACCTTCGGCTCCCGCCAGGAGGAGGCCCAGCGCCTGGGCCGCATCCTGCGCCCCAAGGGGGAACGCAACATCAGCTACTTCTACTCACTGGTGTCCCGGGACACCACCGAACAGGAGTTCGCCCGCAACCGGCAGCTGTTCCTCACCGAGCAGGGCTACAGCTACTTCATCGAAAGCCGCTACCTGGACGACGCCGGGCGGCTCAGCGAGCCCGTGGTCTGGCGCAAGTTGCTGGAGGACACCGCAGGGTAGAGCCAGGCGCGTGCCCTTGCGTCCCATCCGGCCCGCAGGTTCAGAGGAACGCCTTGGCCCACGCCAGAACAGCCTCCGCCATGAGCAGCGCTTCCTGGTATTCGCCGGGGGTGACGGGTTCAAAGAATCCTGGATAGCGGGTCTCCACCGCGTAGCGGGTCAACCGGGAGGCGTTGTCCACCGATTCTGGAATTTCCAGTCCAAGCTCCTCAAGGCCTTGCAGTAGCAGATCCAGGTTGTGGGAGAAAGGGAAGCGGGCTCTCCTGGCCAGGAACACCCCCTTTAGCGCCTTTTCGGCCGCCTGCTGGGTCTGGTAGCAAAGGTCTTCAAGACGGATCCCAGGACCATCCATCCGGGCCAGCGCCAGACTCGATTCCGCCCGCTCCATCCAGGCCCGGGAGGTGTTGGGCTCAGGCCGCATGGTAAAGCTCCCTGCCCTCCTTGATGGCCTGTTCATAGACCAGACCCGGGCAGTTCCCGTATTTCGCAAGGTTTCCTTCGCTCACAACCACGAGATCCGTGGCGAAGCCGAACCGGCGGAGACTGGAAAAAGCCAAATTCCACCCTTCTTTCTGGGACATGCCATCCGGCACCACCACCAGGACGTCCAGATCACTATGCTCGTGCATCTCGCCCCGGGAAGCGCTGCCGAACAGGATGATCCGGGTGGGGTGGACCCCCGCCACCAATCGTTTCACCAGCTCGTCCAGAATCTCAGCGGACACTTTCATGCTGGCCTCCAACCTGGAGTCTAGCCGGAGATCAGATCAGGAAGAAATAGCGTTGTTTAATAGGATTTGAGGCCGCTGCGCCGATCATCTGAGGTAATTCGCCAACGCATGCAGCAGCATCGGGGCTACCAGCATCACGATGGGAATGCCGTAGAGCCCGGCCACCACGTCGTCCGCCACGATGCCGTCGCCGCCCGGCAGCACCTGGATCTGGCGCACCGGCCAGGGCTTCCAGATGTCCAGGATGCGGAACACCAGGAACGGCACCAGCAGGGCCGGCAGCCAGCGCCACCAGCCGGGGGCGGCGAGCCGGTGCAGGTTCTGGGCGATCTCCCAGCGCATGGGCCAGAGGGTGATCCACATGCCGGCCCATTCGTCGGCGACGATGTAGCCCGGGTCCTCTTCCCCGGTCTCCTGCACCACCAGGTCCGAGGCGCGCACCGCCAGCCAGCTCATAGCCAGCGGGACGAGGATGAACAGCGCTTCCACCCCGTAGATGTAGGCGGCGAGGTTGGGATGGGCCCGGTGGGCGATCACCCAGGTGGTGAAGGGGGTGGCCAGCAGCAGGGACAGCAGGCACCATACCGCCAGCCCCGCCAGACTGCCCCAGGTGCCGGGCGCGGGACGCAGGCATCCCGAACCGAAACCCGTGGCCACCACCCATGCCCAACGGGGCGCTTTTATCGTCATGCCGTCTCCTGCGGAACCGTTCGCCAGGTTCAACCTTCAACCACCTTGGGCTCCATGGCAACCTTGGAGGTGATCGAGTTGGCGATCACGCAGTATTTGTGGGCCTTGTGGAACAGGTCCGCCACCTTGGCCGGATCGGTGCCGGCCGCCACCCGGATGGTGGGCTGAAGCAGGATCTCCCCCACCCGGGACACCCGGTCCTCGGTGGCCAGGGTGGCCTCGGCCCGGTCCGTGTAGCCCAGCACCTCGATCCGGGCCTTGGCCGCCAGGGCCAGGAAGGTGAGCATGTGGCAATGGGCCAGGGTGCCGGCCAGCAGGTCTTCGGGGTTCCAGCGCTCCGCCAGGCCCCCGAAGGCGGGCAGGCTGCTCACCGGGATGGCGGCCAGGCCCTGGGGCTTGGACAGCTCGGCGCTGCGGCTGTAGGCGGGGTCCAGGGTGCTGCCACTCCAGACCAGGGTGGCGGGATGGGATTCGGCCATGACGGACCTCCTGAACCACCACGATACCCTGCCTGGTTTTTCTAGGCGACCACCTTGCCGGGATTGAGGATCATCAATGGATCGAAAGCCTGCTTGATGCCCCGCAGCAGGGCCATGCCCTCGGCGCCCATGGCCTCCTTCAGGTAGGGCAGCTTGGCGTAGCCGATGCCGTGCTCGCCGGAGACCTTGCCGCCCAGCTCCCGGGACTTGGCGTACATGCACTCGAACACCTGGCCCAGCTTGTCCCGCCAGGCCGGCTCGGACAGCTGGTCCCGCAGCACGTAGATGTGCAGGTTGCCGTCCCCGGCGTGGCCGAAGCTCTTGATCCGCACGTCGAAGCGCTGCTGGAGCTGCTCGGCGAAGGTGACGAACTCGGCGATCCGGTTGCGCGGCACCACCACGTCGCACTCGTCCATCTCGGTGGTGGAGGCCTTGATCGCCTCCAGGAAGGCGCCCCGGGCCTTCCAGATGGAATCCTGGCGTTCCTGGGTGTTGGAGATCAGCACATCCAGCGCGCCCGCCGCCAGGCAGATGTGGGCCACCTTCTCGTAGGCGGTCTCGATCTCTTCGCTGCTGTTGCCGTCGAAGGTCAGCAGCAGGTAGGCGTCCGCGGAGCTGTCCGGGAACTCGTTGCCCAGAAAGGTTTCCGAAGCCAGGATGACGTCCCGCACCATGTATTCGATGGCGGTGGGGATGGCCTTGGACTTGATGATCTTGGGCACCGTCTCGATGGCCAGTTCCAGGCTGGGGAACGGCACCAGCAGGCTCAGGGCCTTCTTGGGCAGGGGCAGCAGTTTCAGGGTGGCCCGGGTGACGATGCCCAGGGTGCCCTCGGAGCCCACGATGAGGTCCTTCAGGGCGTATCCGGAACTGTTCTTCACCACCTTGCCGCCCAGCTCCAGCACGCTGCCGTTGGCCAGCACCACCTCCAGGCCGCGCACGTAGTCGCGGGTCACCCCGTACTTCACCGCGCGCATGCCGCCGGCGTTGGTGTTGATGTTGCCGGCGATGGTGGCGCTCTTTTCGCCGGGGTCCGGCGGATAGAAGAAGTCGCGCTCCTCCACGTATTTGGAAATCTCCATCAGGAGCACGCCGGGCTCCACCGTGAGGGTCAGGTTCTCCTCGTCCAGCTCCAGGATCTTGTTCATTCGGGCCATGTTCATCATGATCCCGCCGTTCAGCGCCACCGCCGCCCCCACCAGGCCGGTGCCCTGGCCGCGGGGAGTCACCGGGATCCGCTTGGCGTTGGCGTAGCGCATGATCTCGGCCACCTCCCAGGTGGAGCCCACCTCCACCAGGACCTCGGGCATCCGGTGGATGCCGGACAGCTCGTCGTGGCTGAAGTCCTGGTTGATGGCCTCGCCCACCATGACCCGCTCCGGCCCCAGCACGCCCACCAGGAATTCCACGTCGCTGGCTTCGACCGCTTTGTAGTGCATCTTAACCTCCTAGACAAGCGCTTCCGCTGGGGTGGCGAGGACGTATCCTTCAATCCGCTCGATCAGGGCCGGCACGATCTGGTAGATGTCGCCCACCAGGCCCACGTGGGCGACATTGAAGATGGTGGCCTTGGGATCCGCGTTGATGGCGACGATGCAGTCCGCGTTGTTCATCCCGGCCACGAACTGGATGGCCCCGGATACCCCGCAGGTGATGATCAGCTTGGGTTTGACCGTGCGACCGGAAAGCCCGATCTGGTTCCGGGCGTCCACCCAGCCCGCCTCGATCATGGGCCGGGTGCCGGCCACCTTGGCCCCCAGCAGTTCCGCCAGCCGGCGGATCATGGCCAGGTCCGCCGGCTTCTTCACCGCCCGGCCCGCCACCACGATCACCTCGGCGTCCTCGATGCCCTTGCGGGCCTCCTTGCGGCGCACCTCCAGCACCTCGATCCCCGAGCGCAGCCGCTCCTGCGGGATGCTCCGGGCCTGGATCCGGCCCAGTGGCAGCGGGCTCCGGGCCGGGGCGGAAAAGATCTGGTAGCGCACCGTGGCGAACTGGGGCCGGTGGTTGGGGGTGAAGATGTGGGCCATGATGTTGCCGCCGAAGGCCGGGCGGATCTGGTCCAGGTCGGTGTTGGCCTGCACGTCCAGGAAGGTGCAGTCGGCGGTGAGCCCGGTGCGGAAGCGCGCCGCGGTGCGCGGCGCCAGGGAGCGGCCGATGGTGGTGCCGCCCACCAGCACGATGGCCGGCCGCACCTGGCGGATGAAGTCCTCGAACACCGCAGTGTATGGTTCGATGCGGAAGTGGCGCAGGGCCGGGTCGTCGTACACGTGCACCTGGTCCACCCCGTAGTGCAGCAGCTCCTCCGCCGCCGCCCCGATGCCGGCGCCCATGAACACGGCGTGCACCGGCTGGCCGATCTTGCCGGCCAGCTCCCGGGCCTTGCCAATCAGCTCCAGGGTCACCGGGTGGATCTGCCCCTCCTGGTGGTCCACGTAGACCGCGACCCCCTGCCACAGCGACTTGTCGATGCCGGGCTCGGCCTCCTCGCACCACTCGAACACCCCTTCGGGCCCCTTCTTCACGCACAGCCGGCACATCTTGCAGGCGGCGTTGATCTCCAGGTACTCGTTGACGAAGTCGAGCGCGTTGAACGGACACAGGGTCTTGAGGGCTTCCCGGTCCTTGATGGCTTCCTGATGGATGATGATGCGTGCCATGGCGATGCTCCCGGTCACACGAATTTCAGTTGGTGCAGACGCTCGCCGAGCCGTTCCGCCAGCTCGGGCCCGGGCCCGGTCCAGTGCTCGCGGTTGGCGTTCACCTCGGGCGGGAAGATCCGCTTCACCTGAGTGGGCGAGCCGTTCAGGCCGTAGTGGGCGGGATCCTGGTCCGGCAGGTCGGCCAGGGACAGCTGCGCGATGGGCCGCTCCCGGGTGGCCAGCTTCAGCCGGAACGACGGCAGGCGCGGCTGGCAGATCCCCTTTTCCACCGTGATCAGGCAGGGGTAGCGGACCTTGGCCACCTCCACCGTGGCCGCCATGTCCATTTCCACCGTCACGGCCTCCGCGCCCACCTCCAGGATCCGCAGGACGTTGGCCACGTGGGGGAGGTCCAGGAACTCGGCGATCTCCGGGCCCACCTGGGCGGTGTCGCCGTCGGTGGTCATCTTGCCGCAGATGACCAGGTCCGGCACGCCGCCCTGGCGGATCCCCTGGGACAGGGCGTAGGCGGTGGCCAGCACGTCGGCGCCGGCGAACCGGCGGTCGGTGAGCAGCACCCCTTCGTCCACCCCCATCATGTAGGCCTCGCGCAGGATCTGCGCCGCCTGGGGCGGGCCCATGGTGACGGCCCGCACCGTGGCCCCGTGCGCCTGCTTGATCCTGAGCGCCGTTTCCAGGGCGTACAGATCGTAGGGGTTCAGCTTGGAATCGACGCCGTCCCGTTTCAGGACACCGGTCTTGGGGTCCACCTCCACGTCGGTGGTGCCCGGGACCTGCTTGATGCAGACCACGATCTTCATGGAAGCTCCTTGGGAATGGCCACGAGGCCGCTCCTCGCGTCTCCTGGGGACCGGAGGCGAGCGGCGGCGGAACGAAATAGGGGTTAAGAAGAGGAAAAGGATCTTGGTATAGTGGTAGGACCACCTGATCATTGGACCATTCGACCGGAAATACAAATCATTTTTGCGGGACCCCTGTCCCGCTCCGACCGGCCGAAGGCGCGGGCTGGATGGGGGGCCCCGGCCGCCTGACCCGCGGGATCCAGGGACCCCGGGATGACCGTGACGGGCCCTATCCCAGGCGCTTGCGCAGTTCCAGTTCGGCGAAGGTGAGGTGCTCCAGCATGGCGGCGGAGGCGGCCCCGGCGTTCCGGGCCTGGATGGCCTCGAAGATCCGCACGTGCTGGTCGACGATCTTCTGGACGTTGTCCACGCTGCCGATGAACAGCTGCCGGCGGGCGGTGGAGTTGGCCTTGGCGAAGTCCTCGGCGACGGTGCGGAACAGCCGGATCAGCAGGCTGTTGTGGGTGGCTTCGGCCACCGCGTAGTGGAAGGCGGTGTCGAACTCCTCGCCCTTTTCCGAATCCTGCAGGTTGACCCCCTGCTTCATGCGCTCCAGGAACCGGCCGATCTGGACCACTTCCCCGGCATCGGCGCGCACCGCCGCCAGGCCCGCGGCGGCGGTCTCGAAGATCCGCCGCAGCTCGAACATGTCCAGCAGGGAGTGCCGCTCCACCGCCAGGAACATGGCCAGGGGCCGGATGATGTCGTCGGTGTTGGTGTCGCGGATGAAGGTTCCGTCGCCCGGCCTGATGTCCACGAACCCAAGCATTTCAAGCGACTTGATCGCCTCGCGCACGGAGACCCGGCTCACCTGGAGCCGTTCGGCCAGTTCCCGCTCGGCCGGCAACTGGTCGCCGGGCTTCAGCTGGCCTTCGTCGATGAACTGCTTGATCTGCTCGACGATGTCTTCGTACAGCCTTCTGGTCTTGACCGGAGTGAACTCCATTGCCGCCCGCACCTCGTTGGGAGTGACCCTGATCCTATCAGATCACCTCGCCCACCAGGTCGTAGGCATGGCCCTTGGTGATGCGCACGCTCTGGATGGAGTTGGGCACCACGTCGCCGCCCACGATCAGCACCTGGCCGTCCACTTCCGGGGCCTGGCCCCAGTGCCGGCCCTTGAACACCAGGTCGGTCTCCTCGTGGGTGCCCTCCACCAGCACGTCGAGCACCTGGCCCTCCAGGGCGCGGTTGCGGGCCCGGCAGATCTTCTGCTGAAGCTCCATGATCTTCCGCTTCCGGCTGTTCTTGGTGCGGGCGGGGATCGGATCGCCCAGCGGGAAGGCCGAGGTGCCCTCCTCCAGGGAATAGGTGAACACCCCCACGTGCTCGAACCGGGCCTCCTCCACGAACCGGCACAGGTCCTCGAAGGCCAGCTCGTCCTCGCCGGGGAAGCCCACGATGAAGTTGGAGCGGATGAAGATGCCCGGCACGATCCGCCGCACCTTGGCCAGCAGCTTCAGGAACGCGGTCCGGCTGCCGCCCCGGGCCATGGCCTTGAGCAGCCTGGCGTCCGCATGCTGCAGGGGCATGTCCAGGTACTTGGCGCAGTTGGCGGTCTCCGCCATGGCGTGCAGCAGCCCGTCGGTGAGCCGGTTGGGGTAGGCGTAGTGGATGCGGAACCAGCGCAGCCCGGGCACCCGGCCCAGTTCCCGCACCAGCTTCTCCAGGGCGTCGGGATCGCCCAGGTCGCGGCCGAAGTCGGTGGTGTCCTGGCCCACCAGGTTGATCTCCAGGACCCCCTGCTCCACCAGCTGCCGGGCCTCGGCCACCACCGAGGGGATGCTGCGGCTGCGCTGGGGGCCGCGGATGGCCGGGATCACGCAGAAGGCGCAGGTGTGGTCGCAGCCTTCGCTGATCTTCAGGTAGGCGCTGGCCTTGGGGGTAGTGAGCAGGCGCGGGCTGTGCTCGTCATAGAGGTAGGCGGGGTCGCGCTCGGGTTCGAACATCCGGTCGGACGCCCCCACCACCTCGGCGATGTGCTCGATGTCCCGGGTGCCCAGGCAGGCGTCGATCTCAGGCATGTCCGCCATCAGCTGGTCCCGGTAGCGCTCCACCATGCAGCCCGCCACGATCAGCCGGCGGCAGACCCCATCCTTCTTGCACGCGGCCGCTTGGAGGATGGCCTCGATGCTTTCCTTCTTGGCGCTTTCGATGAAGCCGCAGGTGTTCACCACCAGCACCTCGGCCTCCCGGGCGTCGGGGGTGAGGGTGAAGCCCTTCAGCTTCAGGTGGCCCAGCATCACTTCGCTATCCACCAAGTTCTTGGGGCATCCCAGGGACATGAAACCGACCTTCGTCATCCACACTCCTCAAGGCTCCAGGATATCCCGGCCCGGCGCCCCATGGTAAAATCGGCCCTCTCAGGGAATCGTCATGAAAATCATCCTGCTCGTGGAAGGAGCCAGGCACATCTTGGACCTCACCGAGGAGGGGACCACCATCGGCCGCGGCACCGCCGCCGACATCCGGATCAATTCCAACGCCGTGAGCCGGGTGCATGCCAGGTTCTTCCTCCGGGACGGCCAGGTGTGGGTGACCGACCTGAACTCCCTGAACGGCACCAGCCTCAACGATGTGCCGGTGAAGGAACCGGCGGCCATGCTGCCGGGCGACACCGCCCTGCTGGGGGAAGTGCCGGTGCGCTGGGTGGAGGAGGAGCCCGCCCCCACCCATCTGTCCACCGCCGCCGGAGCCAAGGCCACGGGCGAAGCGAAGATCGCGCTGGAAGACCGGGCGCTGGACCCCTCGGCCAGCATCTTCGTGCCCCACGCCAGCATCGAGGCCATGCTGGCCAAGCACCAGGCGGAAAGCCCGGCGGCCGTGGTGGACTCCCTGTTCCAGCGGCTGGCGGCCATGGCCGGCAAGCTGCTGGGCGCCGCCGGGCTGGCGGAGCTGCTGGATTCGGTGATGACCCTGGTGACCGGCCAGATCCGCTGCCAGCGCGGCTTCATCCTGCTGGTCAACCCCGCCGGCGAGCTGGTGCCCGAGTATGTCTGGGAGGAGAGGCCCGGCGCCAATGCCACCCCCATCAGCCGGACCATCGCCCGCAAGGCCATGGCCGACCAGGTGACCATCCTCACCACCGACGCCCGGGTCGACCCCCGCTTCGCCGCCGGGGAAAGCATCAAGATCCACGGCATCTCCTCCGCCCTGTGCGCCCCCTTGATCGTGGACGACCAGGCGCTGGGGGTGGTCTACCTGGAATCCAGCCTGGCCAAGGGCGGCTTCAAGCGGGAGGACGAGCACCTGCTGTCGGCCATGGCCAACTTCGCCGCGGTGGGCATCCAGCGGGAGCGGGAAACCCGGTTCCGCCAGCGGCTGGAGCGCTACCACAGCCCCCAGGTGGTGAGCGAGATCCTCCGCGCCGCCCAGAACCTGGACGCGCCGCTGCTGCAGGCCCGCCGCTGCGAGATCTCGGTGCTGTTCGCCGACATCTCCGGGTTCACCCGGATGTCCGAGGGGATGGAGCCGCTGGAGCTGGCCTCCATCCTCAACCGCTCGTTCGAGGTGATGACCGAGCAGATCTTCCTGCGCGGGGGCACCCTGGACAAGTACATCGGCGACGCCATCATGGCCTTCTTTGGCGCCCCGGCCCCGGACCCGGACCACGCCCGCCATGCGGTGGACGCCGCCATCGCCATGCAGCAGGGGCTCAAGCTCATGAACGGGAACCGCCCGGAGGGCTACCCGGAGCTGCGCATGCGGATCGGCATCAACAGCGGCGAAGCCTTCGCCGGGGACATCGGCTGCGAGAAGCGCATGGACTACACCGTCATGGGTTCCACCGTGAATCTGGCCTCCCGGCTGGAAAGCGGGGTGGCCCAGCCCGGCCAGGTCGTGGCCGGCCCGCGCACCGCGGAACTGATCGGCACCGATGGCCTGGTGCCCATCCAGCCGGTGTCGCTCAAGGGGATCGAACACCCGGTTTGTCCGTTCGAAGTGCCGTGGCAGTAAGGTTCCGGGAAGAGCTGGAATTAATAATTGGACAAAAGTCAAAGCTTTCTGCCGGGGCGGCACCGTGTTGCAATAAACTTGAACTCAGGAACATTCATGGTTTCATTGGTACTTTCCGTTAAGCAGACATAGGACCCCTTGCCATGCCTTCCGATCGCCGCCATTTTCGTCGGATTCCCATGGGAGCCACCGTGGGCTTCCAGGAGCTTTCCTTCTCCACCACTCCGGAGCCAGCCACCAGCGTCTACGGCGACATCTCCGCGGGCGGCCTGCTGCTCAGTTCGGCCCGGAGCTTCCCGCTGGGAACCCTGCTCAAGCTGGAGCTGAGGGTGCCCGGCTGGGGCAAGCACCAGGGGCACTTCGGGCCCGCGAGCGACCAGGATCTCCGGCCGCTGGTGGCGGTGGGCCAGGTGGTCCGGATCGAGACCTTGGATGCGGGTGATTTCGAACTGGGTGTGAAGTTCCTGAATGTCTACCCGGACGACCAGGAAGCTCTGCGCAAATTCGTCGAGGCCTCCGCCGGCGCGGACGAGTGAACTGGATGACCGAACCTAAAAGGAGTTCCCCTTGAAGATCCTAATCGTGGACGACTCTTCTACGATGCGCCGCATCATCATCAACACCCTTTCCAGGATCGGCTACACCGACGTGGTGGAAGGCGAGCATGGCAAGGCCGGGCTGGAAAAGCTGGGCCAGGGCGGGGTTGAGATGATCATCACCGACTGGAACATGCCCGAGATGGACGGGCTGGAATTCGTCCAGGCGGTGCGGGCCCAGAACGCCTCCATCCCCATCCTGATGGTCACCACCAACGCCGCCAAGGAGGACATCGTCCAGGCCCTGCAGGCGGGGGTGAACAACTACGTGGTCAAGCCGTTCACACCGGATACCCTCAAGGAAAAGATCGAATCACTGCTCGGCTAGACCCTCTGGAGGGCTCATGGACCAATCCGAAATCGACACTCTCAAGGCCCCGGCCGCCGGGGCCACCCCGACGGACGGCCAGGGGCATGTGATCTCCGAGCTGGACGCGGTCACCGCGGTCACCGAGCGCGAGACCAACAAGGTCATGGACCAGCTGGATCTGATCAGCAACCTGGTGGCCACCCAGCAGGCCCTCATCACCGGCGTGATGCGCCATGCCGGCGCCCAGGATCCCTCGGTGCAGGACGCCATCAACCAGGTGATGGCCGCCGCCAAGGACATCCAGAGCAAGGTCTACGAAGCCATGGACCTCATGCAGTTCCAGGACATCACCCGGCAGAAGCTGGAACGGATCGTGCACCACCTGCGCCAGATCCACGACTACATCGTCGACCTCCTGGGCACCGGGCTCAAGAGCGAAGGGGAGCGGGCCTCCATCAGCCGCACCATCGCCTCCACCGGCACCACCCCCGACGAACAGCGGGCCCACGCGGATTCCGTGGTGGATGAATTCAAGCGCAGCTTGAACAAGGAATAAATCATGGCCACCGCGGAACTCCAGACAAAGCAGGCCCTCGACATCGTCCCTTCGGGCCAGCTGGTGACCTTCACCCTCGACGAGGTGGAATTCGGTCTGGATATCGACCGGGTCCAGGAAATCACCCAGCGGACCGACATCACCCCGGTGCCCGGCTCGCCGAGTTTCGTCCTGGGCATCGTCAACCTGCGCGGCAGCATCATCCCGGTGCTGGACAGCCGGCTTCGCTTCCATCTTCCGCCCAAGGCCCCCACCGCCAAGACCCGCATCATCATCCTGGATCTGGCCGGGCAGGCCACCGGGCTCATGGTCGATTCGGTTTCCGAGGTGGTCAAGCTGGACGACTTCACCCTGCGCGACACCCCGCCCCTGGTGGCCGGCGTGCGCAGCGACTACCTGGCCGGCATGGTCACCGCGGCCAACCGCCTGATCACCCTCATCAATCTCGAGAAGATCCTGGATTCCACCGAGTTCGGCGAGCGGGTCAGCCTGATCGAGAAGGGCGCGGGCTCGGGCATCTTCACGTCCGGCGCCACCCAGGCGGTGGTGGAGGAGGTGGACGACGAGCTGCCCTACGTCACCTTCACCCTGGGCCGGGAATCCTTCGGGATCAACCTGAAGATGGTGGAAGAGATCATCGAACTGCCCGCGGTCACCAAGGTGCCGGACGCCCCGCCCTACGTGCTGGGGGTCATCTGCCTGCGCGATCAGGTGCTGCCCCTGCTGGACTTCATCCAGCTGCTGCACACCGAGCCGGCGGAACAGCCGGTGCAGGGGGACATGGTGATCCTGCTCAGCTTCGGCCAGGCCAAGCTGGGCATCGTGGTGGACGGCATCCAGGAGATCATCCGGGTCCGGGAAGAGGACATCCTGCCCCCGCCCCAGACCCTGAGCGAGCGGGAGGCGGCCGACCTGGAAGGGATCGTGCTCCGCTCCGACCGCATGGTGAGCCTGCTCAAGGTCATGGACATCATCAACGGCGAGGACCAGGCCAAGATCGCCGCCATGAGCTCCAGCCTCATGCCGGACCGGCCGGCGGAGACCGCGGCCAACTTCGACCTGCCGCTGGTGGTGTTCCGCCTGGGCAGCGAGGCCTACTCGCTCCGCCTGCACGAGGTGCGGGAAATCATCATGGTCGGCAACATCACCCCCATTCCCCGGGCCCCGTCGTTCATCGACGGCGTGCTCAACCTGCGCGGCGAGGTGATGCCGGTGATCGATCTGCGCGAGCGCTTCGGCCTGCCCCGGCAGCCGGTCACCAGCGTGTCCCGGATCGTCATCACCCCCATCGGCGGGGTGGGCACCGGGCTGGTGGTGGATTCCGTGGAGGAGGTCAAGAGCGTCGACGAGCGGCGGCTGGAGGATCCTCCCCGGGTCACCGCGGTCGGGGCCAACGCTTTCATCGAGAAAGTGGCCCGCGTGGACCAGAACGTCATCTTCCTGCTGAACGTACAGTGTCTCCTCACAGAGGTGGAGGGCCAACAGCTACAGGCCTTCCAGGGAAAGAAAAAAGGCTGAGCCATGAGTGATTTTTCCCTGGATGATCCCAGCTTCTACGAAGACTTCCTGGTGGAAGCCGGAGAGCACTTCGAGCAGATCGAGCAGAACTTCCTGACCCTGGAAGGAGCGCCCGGCGATCTGGAAATCCTCAATTCCATCTTCCGCAGCGTGCACACCATCAAGGGCGCCTCCGGCTTCCTGGGCCTGGCCAAGGTGCAGGCCCTGGCGCACATCGGCGAGAACGTGCTGGACGACCTGCGCAAGGGCCGGATGACCGTGAGCCCCCAGGTGATGGAGCTGCTGTTCGAGACCGAGGACACCCTCAAGGTCCTGGTCGAGGACGTGGGCGTCAACCTGCGCAAGCAGGGGACCCCGGTGGATCCCGACACCAGCGACCTCATCGCCCGGCTGAGCGCGCTGAAGGGGGGCGGCCAGCCCGCCGCCGCCGTGGCCGCAGCCGCGCCCGCGGCGATCCCCCAGGACCCCGTCCTCACCCTGCCGGAGCCCCTGGCGACCCTCGACCGGGAAGCGGTCCAGGCCGCGGAAGCCGCCCTCAAGCGCGGCGAGACCGTGCTGGCCATGCGGATCGAGCTGCTGCCCGCCATCCTCGGCACCCACTTCAACCCGCTGGCCATGCTGCCCATGGTGGAGCTGGTGGGCCGCCTGATCCATTCCTCCTGCATCATGAAGGACCTCGACCTGGACCGGTTCCGGTCCGACGAGGTGCCCTTCGACCTGGTGCTGATCCTGCAGCCGGCGGAATCCGTCGAGGCGGTCAAGAGCATCTTCGACGGCGTGCGCAACGTCAACGTGAGCTACTTCCCGCTGGGCCTCGGCAGCGCCCCGGCCCCGGCCGTGCCCGAACCGCCCAAGGCCCTGCCGGTTCCGGAGGCGGCGGCCCCGAAGATGGTCCCCGCCCCGGCTTCGGCCGCGCCGACTCCTGCTCCTGCTCCCGCTCCTGCTCCTGGTCCTGCTCCCGCCCCGGTGCATGCCGCGGCCGCCGCCAAGGCGCCGGAAAAGGCCATCGACAAGTCCTCGGACACCATCCGGGTGGCCCAGAGCAAGCTGGACACCTTCATGAACACCGTGGCCGAGCTGATCATCAGCAAGACCATGATCAGCCATATCGTCGAGCGGCTGGAAACCGAGGCCCTGCCCTCCACCGCCGAAGACCTGGTGAAGGAACTGCGCAAGGCCAGCATCTACCTGGACCAGGTGAGCAAGGAGATCCAGGCTTCCGTGCTGGGCATCCGCATGGTGCCAGTGAAGACCATCTTCACCAAGTTCCCGCGCATGCTCCGGGACCTGGCCAAAAGCACCGGCAAGAAGATCGAACTGCAGATGGTGGGCGAGGACACGGAAATCGACAAGAGCCTAATCGAGGAACTGAGCGATCCGCTCATCCACCTCATCCGCAACAGCGCCGACCACGGCATCGAGCTGCCGGACGTTCGCGCCCGGGCCGGCAAGCCGGAAACCGGCACCGTGGTGCTCCGGGCCCGGCACGAGGGCGATTCGGTGCTGGTGGAGATCGAGGACGACGGCAAGGGCATCGACCCCAAGGTGATCCGGGCCAAGGCGGTGGAAAAGGGCATCATCACCCCCGAACGGGCGGAGCAGATGAGCGACGAGGAGGCCATCAACCTGGTCTTCCTGCCGGGCTTCTCCACCGCCCAGAAGGTCACCGACATCTCCGGCCGCGGGGTCGGCATGGACGTGGTCAAATCCAACGTTCGCAAGCTCAACGGCAGCGTGGCGGTGAGCAGCGCGGTGGGCCAGGGCAGCATCTTCACCATCAAGCTCCCGCTCACCCTGGCCATCATCGATGCCCTGCTCATGAGGGCCGGCGGCCAGGTGTTCGCCCTGCCCGGCACCTCCGTGGAGGAGACCCTGCTGGTGCCCCGGGAGACCTTGTCCCACCTCACCCGGCGCAAGGCCATCAACCTGCGCGGGGAAGTGCTGGGCATCACCCGGCTGCGCGAGCTGCTGCACTTCAAGGACGCCGTGGACCTGGACGCCAAGCCGGACGACGAGCTCCCGGTGGTGGTGGTCTCCACCGGCGGCCGGCGGATGGGCATCATCGTGGATGCCTTCCTGCGCCGCCAGGAAATGGTGATCAAGCCCCTGGCCCCGTACCTGGCCAGCCTGCCCGGCATTTCCGGCGCCAGCATCCTGGGCGACGGCGGGGTGGTGCTGATCCTCGACCCGGCTGAACTGATGATGCTGGCCATCGAGGAGGCCCTGTGAACATCCAGGCCGAGGCGGTGCAGGAAACCGCACTCGAGGATTCCGCCGCCCCGTGCCAGTACCTGAGCTTCCAGTTGGACGGCCACATCTACGCCGTGCCCCTGGCCCAGGTGGCCGAGATCACCCCGCACCCCGAGCTCAACCGGATCCCGCACATGCCCAAGAGCGTGGAAGGGCTGCTGGACCATCGCGGCCAGGTGATCCCGGTGATCAGCCTGCGCTCGCGCATGAACCTGCCCGAGCAGGAGGCCAGCCTGTCCAGGAACATCATCGTGCTCGACCTGGGCGGCACCAGCCCGGTGGGCATCCTGGTGGACGTGGTGGACGCGGTCATCTCCGCCACCCCTGACCAGATGGTGCAGGCCAGCCCGCTGCTGACCGGGCCCGAGGGCGCCTGGGTGCGCGGCTTCATCCTCCAGGGCGAGCGGATCATCGCCCTGCTGGACCCCACCTTCATCGTCGCCTTCCACGGCGCCCGGTCGCAGTTGCACACCGCCATCGCCGAGGACCAGGAAGTGGCCCTGGACCAGGGGCTCAAGGAGCTCATCCAGATGGCCCCGCCCAGGGCGGTGGCGGACGGCGCCCGGATCATCCCCCAGATGGAAGAGGCCATCAACCACACCGAGCAGGAGATGGGCAAGGTGATCGACTGCGTGGAGGCCATGCTGGCCGGCAGCGACAAGGGCTTCCAGGCCCTGGTCCGGCTCAAGCAGGAGGCGGCCATGGGCCGGCTCAAGGGCGAGGAGAAGAACCTGGCCGAGATCGAGCGGCTGGGCTCCGAGCTGCAGGACCGGGTGTTCGGGGTGATCCACCAGTTGCAGTTCCAGGACATCGCCCGGCAGAAGCTGGAGCGGGTGCTGAACCACATCCGCGGCCTGCAGATGATCGTGGGCGCCAAGTTCCGGGATACCGGCCGGGCGCAGTAGGGCAGCCGGGAGCCGTTGGCTCACGGTCAGTGCAGCAGGTCCACCCCGTTCACCGCGAACCGCAGGGCGACCCGGGACGGCTCCGGGTCCCCTTCCCGGTCCAGCGCCCACCTGGCCTGGCGCACCAGCAGGGCCAGGGCCAGCGTGCGCCCCAGGGTCAGGGCGAAGCGGCGCGCGCCGGCCTCCTCCGCCCCCGCCCACCAGGCCTCGGCCCGCAGCAGCGCGGCCCGGGCCGCCCGCTCCGGGACCGCCAGGGCCTCGGACCGGGCCCCCTCCAGCAGCTCCTGCACGTGGGCCCGGTAGCCCTGGAAGCCGCATGAAACCATGGCCTTCATGGCTTCCAGGGACAGCACGTCGGTGGTGCCCTCCCAGATGCTGAGCACCTGGGCGTCGCGCAGCAGCACCGGCAGCCCGGTGTCTTCCACGTAGCCGGCCCCGCCGAAGCATTCCAGGATTTCGCTGCACCCGGCCACCGCCTGCCGGGCGGTGGTGAGCTTCACCAGCGGGGTGAGCAGGCGCTGCAGGGCCCCGTCGCCGTCCCCGGATTCCACCAGGCCCAGCAGTTCGGCCCCGTGGAAGGCCAGCTGGAAGGCGCCCTGGGCCTCGGCCTCCAGCCCGCCCAGGGTGTCCTGGTGCAGCGGCTGCCCGGCCAGGGGCGCGCCGAACAGGAACCGCTTGCCGGCGTAGTCCCGGGCCAGCAGGATTCCGCGGCGCAGGAAACTGGCCGCGGTGACGGCGTTCCAGGTGCGGGTGACGTTGAGCATCGGCGCCATGGCGCGCACCCCGTTGCCCAGCTCGCCCACCGGAGTGGCGAGCATCCCGTCCAGCTCCAGCTCGGCGGTGGGCAGCTTGCGGGTGCCCAGCTTGTCCTTGAGCCGGTTGACGGTGAAGCCGTTGGGGGTGCCGTCGGGCCGCCGGGTCTCCACGTAGAACAGGTCCAGGCCCTTGCCGCCCGGGGGGTTGCCCTGGGGCCGCGCCAGGGCCAGGGCCATCGGGGAGGCGGCGGCGGAGGTGAACCATTTGCGCCCGTACAGGCGCCAGTCGCCCGCCTCGTCCCGGCGCGCCTCGGTGCTGCTGAGGCCCACGTCGGAACCGCCGCTGCTTTCGGTCATCCACTGGCCCGAGGTCCAGAACCGGGCCGGATCCCGGCTGGTGAGGCGCGGCACGGCCCGCTCCACCAGGGCCCCGTTGCCGCTGGCCAGCAGGGTGCGGGCCGCGCCGTCGGTCATGGCCAGGGGGCAGGTGTAGATGTCGCTGCCGGGATGGAACAGGTGCACCAGGGCGAACTGGTGCAGCCGGGAAGCGGCCCCGTGCCTGCGCTCGTAGGCCAGGGCCACCAGGCCCTGCTCGGCGGCGATCCGCTCGGCCTCCTGCCAAAGCCGGGTCGGCTCGATCCGGTCCACCCGGTTGCCCCAGGGGTCGAAGGGCACGTGGCGCGGCTCGTTGAGCCGGTCCGCCAGGGAGAGCTGGTGCAGCCGGAGGGCCAGGTCGCCCATGGCCGCCAGCGACGGTTCGATCTCCGCCAGCGCCTCCGGGGCCATGGCCCGGCGCAGAAGGGCCCTCAGCGCCGGATCGGCGTGGTAGGGCTGGGGCAGACTGGGGGCCGGCTGGATGAAGGGCATGACGGAAGCAATATACGCCTCCGGAGCGAAGGCGCTACAGCGGCAGTTCCCGGCAGCCGGGCCCGGCGTAGCCCATATCCGGCGTGGTGAACGCGGCGCCGGTTCGGCCGTCCGGACCGACGGCGATGATCCCGCCCCGGCCCTGGGTGCGGCGGAACAGGTTGGCCAGGACGGTTTCCACCGCCTCCTGGGGATGGGCGCCGCGGCCGATGAGGTCCGAGGCGGTCTTGGCGGCGACGGTCCGGATGAAGGCCTCGCCCCAGCCGGTGCAGCAGATGGCCCCGCCTTCGTCGTCGGCGTAGAGGCCGCAGCCCACCAGGGGCGCATCGCCCACCCGCCCGGCCTTCTTGCCGCGGGTTCCGCCCGTGCTGATGCCGGAAAACAGTTCGAAGCCGTGCGCTCCGCGCACCCCCAGGACGATGCCCACGGTGCCGCGCCTGGAAGGATCCACCGGCTCGCCCTTGGAATCCAGCCGGCCCTCCTCGCTGAAGAAGGTGCGGGCGTCGGGCTTGCCCGCCGCCACCCAGGCGGAGTGGCCGGCGAATTCCCGGGGATGCACCAGGCTCCGGGGCTCCACCGGGGTGAAGCCCTCGGCCAGGGCGAAGCGCTCCGCGCCGGCGCCGATCAGCAGCACGTGCTCGGTGTGTTCCATCACCGCCAGGGCGATGGCGGAGGGGTTCTTGAACCGGCCGACGGCGGCCACCGCGCCCGCCTTCAGGCCCTTGCCCTCCATGACCGCCGCGTCCAGCTCCACCTCGCCGTCCTCGTTCAGGAAGCTGCCGGTGCCGGCATCGAAGGTGGGATCATCCTCCATCACCTTCAAAGCGGCCAGCAGGGCCTCCAGCGGGCGCACCCCGGCGGTCAGGGCGTCCAGCGCGGCGGCGTAGGCGCGCTGCACCCCGCGCCGGTGGGACTCCTTGAGGGCCTCCGGAATGGCCCAGGCGCCGCCGTGCACCTGGATGACGAAACGAGGATCGGTCGCCGGAATAAGACACTGAGAGAACATGAGTTCCACCTGCTCTTCGATGGGTTCGGATGCTCCATGGTATCCCATCGGCCCCGGTTCAAAGCTGCATCATCACCCCTGGAAGGGCCTGGATGGCGGTTCTCAGCGGCAGTTCGGCGTGCTCGTCGGGCAGGGTGACCCAGAAGGTGAAGCTGGTGAAGGAGCCCCGCTGGTTGACGCTGTGGCCGAGATCCGCGGCCGGCTGGGGGCCCAGGTGCGTCTCGATGAGCGCGGCGATCCGCTGGGGGTCCATTTCAGCGCCCCGGCCGATGACCTTGATGGGCACCCGCTGGGGAAAGGTCGGGGCGGGGGGCGGGGCGGTTTCCATGATCCGATTTTAACCGGCGCCCAGGCCGATTCCAGGACTTGAAAAAAGCCAAAATGTTAAGCCTACTCCTCGCCCACCAGCACTTCCCGGGGCTTGCCGACGCCCCGGTCCGGGCCGATGACGCCCTCGTCCTCCATGCGGTCGATCATCCGCGCCGCCCGGCCGTAGCCGATGTTCAACTTGCGCTGGAGCAGGCTGGTGGAGGCCTTGCGCTCCCGTTTCACCACCGCCACGGCGCGCTGGTAGACATCGTCCCCGGGGGTGGCGCCGTCGGCGGCGCTTTCCGCCCCGGCCTCCTCCTCGGTCTCCATGGCGCTGAGCAGGCCGGTATGGTAGTCGGGCCGGCCGCGCTCCTTGAGCCATTCCACCAGGCGCAGGGTCTCCTCCTCGGTGAGCAGCGGGGCGTGGATGCGCCGGGGGCGCGCGTTGCCGGGGGCCAGGAAGAGCGCGTCGCCCTTGCCCAGCAGCTGCTCGCCGCCGCCGCAGTCCAGGATGGTGCGGCTGTCGATCTTGGTGTTCACCCGGTAGCTGAGGCGCGAAGGCAGGTTGGCCTTGATCACACCGGTGACGATGTCCACCGAGGGCCGTTGGGTGGCCAGGATCAGGTGGATGCCCACCGCGCGGGCCTTCTGGGCGATGCGCGCGATGCTGTCTTCCACGTCGGCCCGGCACACCATCATGAGATCGGCCAGTTCGTCGATGACCACCACCACGTAGGGCAGCGGCTCCAGCAGGGCCGGGCGGTCCGGCCAGCGCGGGTTGGGGGTGCGGTCGCTGAGGTCGATGCTGCCGCCCGCCTCGATCAGCTTGGCGTTGAAGCCTTCCAGGTTCCGCACGCTGAGCATGGCCAGGCGCCGGTAGCGGTCCTCCATCTGGGCCACCACCCACTTGAGCACCCGGCCGGCCTCCTTCATGTCGGTCACCACCGGGGCCCACAGGTGCGGAATGTCTTCGTAGATGCCCAGCTCCACCATCTTGGGGTCGACCAGGATCAGTTTCACTTCGCTGGGCAGGGCGCGCAGCAGCAGCGAGCAGATCATGGCGTTGACGCCCACGCTCTTGCCGCTGCCGGTGGAGCCGCCGATGAGCAGGTGCGGCATCTTGGCCAGGTCGGCCACCACCGGATGCCCGGCCATGTCCTTGCCCATGGCCAGGGTGAGCAGGCTGCGGGCGTCCTTCTGGGACGGGTCGCGGAACGCCGGGCTGTCCACCACTTCCCGGAAGCTGATCACTTCCCGCACCTGGTTGGGCACCTCGATGCCCACCAGGCTGCGCCCGGGGATGCGGTCGATGCGCACCTTCTCGGCCTTCAGCCCCAGGGCCAGATCTTCTTCCAGGCTCAGCACCTTGGCCACCGGCACCCCGGGGTCCGGCTGGAACTCGTAGACGGTCACCACGGGCCCGGGCTGCAGCCCGGTGACGGTGCCCTTCACCTTGAACTCGTTGAACTTCTGTTGAAGCAGCTGGCGGGTCGCCTCCAGCGCGGCCATGTTCTGGCGCTTTTCCCCTTCGGGGGGATCGAACAGGCGCCGGGGCGGCAATTCCAGCCGGTCCACCAGGCCGAAGCCCTCCTCCACCGGCTTGGCCGGCGCGGCCGGGAGCCTCCCGGTGTCCCCGGTGGGGACGCGCGGGGCCGGCGTCCGGCGCGCTGGGGCGGGCGTCAGGTTGCCGGTGCGGGGCCGTTCCGGAAGGGCGAGGGAAGAGATTTCGGGAATGGGCAGGGCCGGGGTGGGCTCGGTGAGGCCCAGGGGCTGCAGCTCCGCCAGACGGCCGAACCCGTCCCGGTCCACCTTGGCCTGGACCAGCGGCGGCTTCACCACCGGCACCGGCAGGTCGCGCAGCAGGGCGGGCGGCGGCAGCTGTTCGCCGGTGGTCATCCGGTGGGAGATGATGAGGGCGGCCCCGTCCAGGTCCTCGCTTTCGCGGTATTCCTCCAGGCCGGTATCCAGGCGCATGGAATTGATGCTGGGCAGTTCCTCCGGGGTGTCGTGGTAGGCCTTGCGGTACGAGGCGGCCTCGCGCTCGGCCCGGTCCAGGGCAGCCACGCTGTCGTCATCGGCCTGTTTGCGCTCGGCCAGGTGGAGCATCTCCCGGGCATCCTGGGCATCCAGTTCCGGAACCTCCGCCCGGCGCCGCTGGAAGGGCCGCCGCAGCAGGCCCAGGAACCCGCGGGCGCCCTTGCCCGGCAGGGGCTTGACCCAGGGCAGGGCGGTGCGCCCGAACCATCGCGCCAGCAGGTTGCCCATGGCCCGGGTGAGATACGGGGCGAGCACCAGTAGGGCCAGCAGGATCAGGGCGCCCATCACCACCGGCAGCCCCACCGGGCCGAAGGCGCGCCGGGCTGGAGGCCAGAGGGTCCGGCCCGCCCAGCCGCCCCAGCGCAGTTCGATGGGGCGCTGGCCATCGCCCAGGGGCCACAGCCGGGGGCCGAGGCCGCCCAGCAGGGTCCAGGCGCAGCCGGCCAGGGCCAGCCAGGCCAGTCGGCGGGGCCATTGGGATTTGCCGGAAGGAAAGCATTCCCAAAGGATGTACAGGGGGAACAGCCAGGCGCCGGTGCCCACCATGGTTTGCAGGATGCCGGCCATGGAAGCCCCGAGCACCCCGCACAGGTTGTGCACCGGAGCGCCCACGGCGCCCTGGGAGAAGGGGTGCGGATCCAAGGGGTGGAAACTCAGAAGGGAGAGCGCCATCACCAGCGCGAACGCCCCCGCCACCACTCTGAGCAGCACCCTGCCCATTCCTTTCACGACACCTCCACCGATACTGGAGTCTATCCTAGTCCTTTCGCGGGCTCCTAATCGGCACCCTGCTGGAGTCGCGCCAGACGCCGGGCGGCATCCCACCTGGGCTTGCCCATGGATTTCAGGTAGTCGCCGACGCAGACGAAGTGCCAGCCTTGCTGGATCGCCCGGTCCATGAAGGGCCCCAGGTATCTGGCGGGGCGGTCCAGGGCCGGACGCATGGAGCCCAGATGCATGAGCACGATGAGGCCGTCCCCGTCGGTCTTCTTCATGCGCCGTTCCAGCCGTTCGATGGTGGCGGTGCCGTTCCGGTAGAGGTTGTACTCCTTGACCGTGGTCCAGTCCAGGGTGTCGGCGCCTTCGCTCCAGTCCACGTGCCGGTAGCCGAGCTCCTCCGCCCACCGGCGGATCTCGGCGGTGTTCTCGCCGAACGGCGAGCGCCAGTAGGGGTCCATGGGCCGGCCGGTGAGCCGGTAGAAGGCCCGGTCCGCATCCAGCAGCTCCTTCTGGACCCGCTCCTTGGTCCACCGGGGATCGCGCTTCATGCGCGGCGCCATGTGCGGATGGGTCATGGTGTGGTTGCCCAGTTCGTGGCCTTCCTTGACCATCCGCAGCACCAGGTTGGGGTATTTCTTGATGAAGTCGCCGGTGAGGAAGAGGGTGGTCCGGATCCCGTGCTCGTGCAGGGCATCGAGGATATCCACAGCCACCTCCGCGGTGGAGCCGCCGTCGAAGGTCATGCAGATGCGCCGCTCGCCCCTGGGTCCCCGCAGCAGGTTGAGGCCTTCACCCATGCCCGGCCAGTCCTGGGCCCCGGCCGCGCCGGTCGGGGGAGTGGCCGGAGGGGTGGCCGGCGCGCGGTCGGCGACCACCGGCAGGGGCTTGGCCGGAGTGGCCGGCAGGACCGGAAGGGGCGGCACAGGCGGGATCGGGTGAAGGGCCGCCCTTTCGGGAAGGCCCGCGGGAATGCGCGAGACCGGCTGGCCCTTGGCCACGGGGGGAAGGCTTGGCGCGGGCCTGGGAACCGGCGCCGGCGAGGGCCTGGCTGGAGGCGGCGCGACCGGTTTGGGCGGCTCGGCTTTCGCCACCGCCGGTGCCTGGACCGGCTTGGGCAGCGGCAGGTGCGGCTCGATCCTGGCCCAGGGCCCCCGCGGAACCACCCGGGCCGGCACGGCCGGCGCCGGCGGTCTGGGCGGCTCGACCTTCGCCACCGCCGGTGCCTGGACCGGCCTGGGCAGCGGCAGGTGCGGCTCGATCCTGGCCCAGGGCCCCGGCGGAATCACCCGCGCCGGCGCGGGCGGCGGCACCGGCCTGGGCAGGTCGACCTTCGCGACCGCGGGCGCCTGGGCCGCCTTGGGCGGCGCCGGTTTGGGCTCCGGTTCCACGGCCAGTTCCACGGGCCCTGGCGGAACGTCGAAGTTCCATCTGGCCAGGAGCTTCCCATTCGCCGAGCGCAGTTCCGCCACTTCCCCGGGAGGGGGCCGATAGAGTTCCCAGCGCACCGGGCCCAGGGGCACCCGGCAGGTTTCCGAGATGAAGCGGCCTTTCAGGGTCAGTTCCGTGGGCTGCTCCAGTTCCCCTTCCACCACCAGGAGCCCGCCCACCGTATGCCAGCGCCAGGGTTCCAGGGTGTGCGGCGCCGGGGCCTTGCGCACCTCGGCCGGGGGCTTCTCGCGGTCGCAGTGGATCAGGGACAAGCTTCCCAGGGCGACCAGGAGGTACAGGCCTGCCCCGGCCCTCAAGAGTCTTGCCTTGAGCAGGCGGCCCAGTAGTTGGCCTTTTCCCGGATCCTCACCCTGGTTGCCGGCCGGCCGACCTCTTCCAGGAACTGGAACAGCCACCCGGCCAACAGTTCGGCGGTGGGGTTGCGCCCCTGGAGACTGGCCTGCTGGTTGAGGAGAGTGTAGTCCACCTGCCGCACCCAGGCGTCCAGGGCGGCGGCGCAGGCGTCTTCCAGGCTGCCTTCCTGGATGGCGAACGTGGCCTCGGCCTCCCAGTTGTGGCCATGGCGAGCCTCCACGAACCCCGGCAGGTCATGGTAATGGTCGGCCACGAAAGGGCGGCTGAGGGATAAAAGGGTGCTCACGACCCGTTCATTCTACTCCACCCGGTTCTGCTTCCAGATTCCTTAAGAGCTGGCATCATCGCTCACAGGCATCTGGGGGGGACGCATGCGCCGCATGACCGCAGGGATGATCGGGTGGCTCGTGCTGGTCTGCGGATTGTTCGGCGCTTCCCGGTTCGATCCCGACAGAGATGTGGCGGTGGCCTTCCAGGGCGGCGCGGTGGTGCTGACCGTGCCCGCCGGCGCCCACCTGAAGGCCGCCTTCATGACCGTGGCGCTCAAGCCGGGAACCCCGGGCACCCTGAAGACCGGCCCCCTGCCCGCCACCAACGCCAAGGACGAACTGGGCGACGGCATCTGGCACGGCCGGGTGGCCATCCCCGTGGCCGGCCAGGGGCTGCCGCCGGCGGTGGACCTGGTGGTGACCTACCAGCCCTGCACCGAAGGCGAAGGCGGGATCTGCTACCCGCCCAAGGACCGCACCCTCCATGTGGACAGCGCGGACATCCCCTCCGGGGCCGCGCCGGCCGCAGCTCCGGTCCGGCGCAACCTGTTCTGGATGTTCCTGGGCGCCTTCGGCTTCGGCCTGGCGGCCTGCCTCACCCCCTGTGTCTACCCGATGATCGCCATCACCATGGCCATCATCGGCGCCAAGGGCGGCGGCAGGACCCGGAGCCTGGCCCTGTCCGCGGCGCTGGTGGCCGGCATGGCCGTCACCTACACCGCCCTGGGCGTGCTGGCGGCCCTGACCGGCGCCGCCTTCGGCGCCTTCGCCCAGTCCCCCGGGTTCCTCATCCCGGTCTCCATCCTGTTCGCCCTGTTCGCCCTGAGCCTGCTGGGCGGCTTCGAGATCCGCCTGCCGGCGGCGCTGCAGTCGCGCATGCAGGGCTCGGGGGCGCGCCGGGGCCTGGCCGGAGCCTTCGCCATGGGCCTGGTTCTGGGCCCCCTTTCCGCGCCCTGCGTGGGCCCCTTCATCGGCACCGCGCTGGTGGCCATCGCCCAGGACGGGCGGGTGCTGCTGGGGGCCGGGCTGCTGTTCACCTTCGCCCTGGGCATGGGGGTCCTGTTCATGGCGGTGGGGGTGTTTTCCGCCTCCCTGCCCCGTTCCGGGCCCTGGCTGGAACGGCTCAAGCAGATCATGGGGCTGGTGGTGCTCGGCTTCGCCATCTGGAATGTGCGCCTGGTGCTGCCCGGGTGGCTGGATTTCGCCCTGTGGAGCCTCGTGCTGCTGCTGGCCGCCCCGGTCCTGGGCGCCTTCCGCCCGGCGGAAACCCTGGCCTCCGGGTTCGGCAGGGGGCTGGGCTTCCTGGCCCTGGCCCTGGGCCTGCTGCTGGGCCTGCGCGCGGTGGAAACCGGGCTGGACCTGAGCCTGCTGCCCAAAGGCGCCGGAACCCAGGCCTCCACGCCGGGCCAGGCCCCCCTCCAGGGCTGGCTGGAGCAGGACCTGGAAACCGCCCTGGTCCAGGCCAAGGCCACCGGCAAGCCGGTGCTGGTGGACACCTACGCGGACTGGTGCGCCCAGTGCAAGGAACTGGACGAGAACACCTGGCCCGACCCCCAGGTGGCGGCCTGGATCCGCGACAACGCCGTGGCCGTGCGCATCGACACCTACAAGGCGCGCAAGGACCTGGCGCCCCGGCTGGGCATCCTGAGCTACCCCACGGTGATCCTGCTGGACGGGGACGGCAAGGAGCTGCGCCGCCTGCTGGGCTATCAGAAGCCGGCGGAAATGCTGAAATTCCTCAAGAACTGAAGCCCGTCCCGGGTGCGGCTGAGGTACCAGGTCAGGTGCCGCCCATCCAGGCGGCGCACCGCGGCCCCGGGGAAGCGGCGCTGCAGTTCCGCCTGGTGCCGGGCGGTGAACCGGTACGGCTCGTCCGGCAGCAGGATCAGCTCGGGGTCCAGGGCCTCCAGCTGCGCCTCGGTGAGCGTCGGGTAGCGGTCCGGCCCGATGGGCGTCATCCCTGCCTGGCGGATCAGGTCCGCCACGTAGGTGCCCGGCCCCGCGCTCATCCAGGGGTCCTTCCAGATCACCGCCAGGGTTCGCGGCCCTTTGGCCGGGCGGGCCTTGAGCTCGGCTTTCAGTTCCGCGGCCCGGGCCCGGCCCAGGTCGGGCAGGCCCACCCCGTCGCCCAGCTGGCGGAACGCCTCCAGGCAATCCTTCACCGAACGGATGCGCAGCACCAGCAGGCGCAGCCCGGCCGCCCGCAGCGCCTCGGCCGTGGGCAGGGTGTTCTCGTCCTCCTCCAGGATCACCAGGTCCGGCCGCAGGGCGATGATCCGCTCCAGGTCGGGGTTCTTGGTGCCGCCCACCGACGGCACCGAAGCGCGGATCCACTTGGGTTCCACGCAAAATGCCGTGCGCCCGGCCAGCCGCGAAGCCAGGCCCCATTGCGCCAGCAGCTCCGTGACGCTGGGCACCAGCGAAACGATCCTGGCCGGCCCCGCCGCCGGGGGCCCCGGCAGCACCGCCTTGGCCTCCGGCTCCAAAGCGGCCGCGACCAGGGCCTGGCCGGTGTGGGGATCGGGGATGTCCCCCCGGCCAGTGGGGCACAGGTCCCGGAGCGGGCAGGGGAGGCAGTCCGGCTTGCGCGCATGGCACACCCGGCGGCCGTGGAAGATGAACTGGTGGTGAAGTTCGATCCAACGCTCGGCCGGGAACAGGCGGCACAGGTCGGCCTCCACCCGGTCCGGGGTGGTGCCGGTGGACAGCCCCAGGCGCCGCGCCACCCGGTAGATGTGGGTGTCCACCGCCAGGGCCGGAACCCCGAAGGCGTTGGCCAGCACCACGTTGGCGGTCTTGGGCCCGACCCCGGGGAGCCGGGCCAGATCCTCCCGGGTGGCCGGCACCTGGCCGCCGTGCCGTTCGAGGAGGGCCAAAGCCATGCCCTGCAGGTTCTTGGCCTTGTTGCGGAAGAACCCGGTGGAGCGGATGAGGGCTTCCACTTCCGCGGGATCGCCCGCGGCCAGGCTGGCCGGATCGGGGAAGCGCTGGAAGAAGGCCGGGGTGGTGACGTTCACCCGGGCGTCGGTGCACTGGGCGCTGAGCACGGTGGCCACCACCAGCTGGTACGGGTCCCGGTGGTCCAGGGCGCAGCGGGCATCCGGGTAGGCCTTTGCCAGGCGGTCCAGCAAGGCGGCGACGGGAGGGGCCTTGGGCGCCATCAGGAATTCGACGCGGAATCGCCCAGGGTGGCGTTCCGGCCCACCCGCCAGATCTCCAGGAGCTGGTCCAGCAGGGCGCCGAACTGATCCAGGCGAATGGCGTTGGGGCCGTCGCTGAGCGCCTTGGCGGGGTCCTCGTGCACCTCGAAGAAGAACCCGTCCACCGCCGTGGCCGCGGCCCGGGCCAGGGTCGGGATCATCTCCCGGGCCCCCCCGGTGGCGCTGCCCAGGGCGCCGGGCTTCTGCACGCTGTGGGTGGCGTCGAACACCACCGGGCAGCCGGTTCGGCGCAGGTGCGGGAAAGACTGGAAATCCACCACCAGATTGCCGTAGCCGAAACTGGAGCCCCGCTCGGTGACCCAGATCGGGCCATGGTCCGGCACGCTGCGCAGCTTCTCCACCGCGTATGAAAGGTCCCAGGGCGCCAGGAATTCCCCCTTCTTGAGGTTCACCGGCCGGCCGGTGGCCGCGGCGGCCAGCAGCAGGTCGGTCTGCCGGCACAGGAAGGCGGGAATCTGCAGCACGTCCACCGCCTCGGCCACCGGCGCGCACTGGACGGACTCATGCACGTCGGTGAGCACCTGCACCCCGAGCCGGGAGCGCACCTCGGACAGGATGTCCAGCCCCTCGGCCATGTCCGAACCGCGGAAGCTGCCCAGCGAGGTGCGGTTGGCCTTGTCGAAGCTGGCCTTGAAGATGAACGGGATGCCCCTGGCCTCGGCCAGGTCCTGGAGCTGGGCGGCCAGGAAATGGGTGTGCTCCCGGGACTCGATGACGCATGGCCCCGCGATGAGGAAGAAACTGCGCTCGGTGAACGGGCGGACGAAATCCATGGGGTCCTCTTTCCGGGTGGCGGCACTGGCTGGCTTGAACCGTACCAAAGTATATGCGCCGCGGCTTGCCGGTTCTAGCGTGGGCGGGGCGGCTATCTGTCATAAAATGGGGGTTCACGAGGCACAGCGATGGCGAAGAACCTGATGACGGACGACCTCAATTGCCGTCTGGTGGCGGCCCTCCAGAAGGAGGGGCGCATGAGCCACGCGGAGCTGGCGGAACGGCTGGGTGTGAGCCGGCCCACCATCATCGACCGGATCAAGCGGCTGGAGGCCGAAGGCGTGCTCAGCGGCTACTGCGCCCTGGTGACGCCGGCCTCGGTGATGAAGCCGTGCGTGGCCTTCGTGGCGGTGCGCTACCAGGCCGGCAACGACGACGCCCTGGAAGAGCGCTTCATCCAGGCCCTGGAGCGGGAACCGGATGTGCTGGCGGCCTACACCATCGCCGGGGAGGACAGCCTGCTGCTGAAGATCGTGGCCGAATCGCCCATGGGCGTGCACGTGCGGCTGCGCAAGATCCGCTCCCTGGGCCCCCATGTCACCACCCGGACCATGATGATTCTCAACACCTATTTCGAGAAGACCGGCCCCTCGCCGTTCGTGGAGGAAATCCAGTAGGCTAGAATCGGCCTATGCTGCCCCGGAACATCGCCCTCCTCCTCATCGCCGCGCAACAAGCCTGGGATGATCCGTACTGGGGCCAGCGCAACAACCCCGAGGCGGAGGCCAACCAAGCCCAGGTGCTGCAGGCCTTCCGCGCCGGCGGCCTCTGCGTGGTGCACGTGCAGAGCGACGCCCGCGATCCCAATTCCCCCCTGCACCCCGGGGAGCCCGGCCACGCCTTCAAGCCGGGAACCGCGCCGAAGCCCGGGGAAACCGTGCTGCACCAGTCCGGCCACTGCGCCTTCAACGGCACCGGCCTGGAGCGGCTCCTGCGCGACCAGGGCATCGACCGCCTGGTGCTGGCCGGCTTCACCACCAGCCACTGCATCTCCAGCAGCGCCCGCACCGCCTGCGAACTGGGGTTCAAGACCGTGGTGCTGAGCGATGCCTGCGTCGCCTTCGAACTGGAGGACGTGGCCGGCAACCGGATGCCGGCCGAGCTGCTGCACACCGCCGGCCTGGCGGAACTGCACGGCGAATTCGCCATGGTGCTGCCCACCGCGGCCATCCTGCAGCTGTTGTAGTGGACGCCCCCATCCTGCTCGCCCTGGCCCGGGCCCGGCTGCGCGCCGGGGAAGGCGCCATCCAGGGCGCCTGGGCCGGCCCCCGGGCCCTGGCGCTGCTCTGGGCGCCCGACCGCAGGGCCGGCCTGGAACCGGGCCTGGCCTGGGTCTTCATGCTGAACCCGGCGCCCGAACTGTGGCTGCTGCACGAACGGGACGAAGCCTACCTGCTGCTCAAGGCCGAGGCCCGCCAGGACCTGACCCGCCGCTGGCAGGTGGAGCTCAAGGGCACCCGTCTCACCGAGGTGGAGGGCGACCCCCGGGAGCGCTGGCTGGGCCTGGTGCTGCGCCGCCGGGCCATCACCGGGCGGATCGAGGCGGCCCGCCTGGCCTTCCAGGCCATTCCCGGCCGGGCCGGGCTGCGCCTGGACGGCCTGGATCTCAACCCCATCCGCATGGGCCTGGGCCAGATGTTCCCGCCCGGGGCGCCGCAACCGGACCAGGATCCGCCCCCCTACCTGCGTTTCCTGGCCCGGTTCGGCGACCAGGCCGACGCCGCCCTGGCCGGGGAGATCCCGGACCTGCTGCCCGGCGAAGGCCCCCTCCTGGCCCGGCACCGGGCCTGGTCCATGGAGCGGGCCGCCAAGCTGGTGCTGGTGCCGCGCAAAGCCGGCTCCGACCGCAAGGTGGCTGCCGAGCGCAAGCGCCTGGAGCGGCTCCGGGACGCCCTGGGCCGCGACCGGGCCCGGCACACCCTGGCCCTGGGCCTGCGCGCCCGGGCCCAGGCCCTGGCCGGCGAACTCTACCGGCTGCGCGGCGCCTGCGGCCAGGCCCTGCTGCTGGACGGCACCCGCATCGACCTGCCCGACGGGCACCGGGCCGAGGACGCCGTGCAGCGCTGGTTCGCCGCGGTGAAGCGGGCCGAACGCGGCCTGGGCCGGGTGGCCGAACTGGAAGGGGAGTTGCAGCACCAGATGCAGGCCCTGGCCTACCGCGAGGCCCAGTTGGCGGCCGGCCTCCCCGATCCCCTGGCCAGACCGTCCAGATCCTCCAAACAGGCCCCCCGAGGCAGGAAATCCATGGAAAAACCGGAAAAGCGAAAAGACCTACGAGCGGACGGAAAGGGCAAGGCCTTCCGCTCGGTCATGGTGGAAGGTTTTGAAGTGCTCATCGGCAAAGGCGATGCGGACAACGATCAGCTCACCTTCAAGGTGGCCGCGCCGCTGGACCTGTGGCTGCACGTGGCCAACACCCCCGGCAGCCACGTGGTGGTGCGCAACCCGGAGCACATCTCGGAACTGCCCCGCCCCCTCATCGAACGGGCTGCCGAGCTCGCGGCCTTCTTCAGCAAGGCCCGCGCCGGCGGGAAAGTGGAAGTCCACTATTGCCACGCCGCGGACGTGTCCAAGCCGCGCGGGTTCCCGCCCGGCAAGGTGCTCCTGCGGCAGTGGAAGAGCCTGCGCGTCTATCCCAAGGAATGATCTGAACCTATTTGACTTCGATGTCCCGCAGATCCTTGCCGGGCTTGAACCGGATGCTTCGGCCCTTGGGGATGTCCACGCTGGCTCCCGTCTTGATGTTCCGTCCCATGCCCCGCTTGCGGGGGCGCGGCTCGAACACCCCGAATCCGCGAATCTCGATCCGATGGCCGTCCAGAAGGGCCTTCTTCATGCGATCCGTCAGGAGATCCACCACCTGGAGGGCGGTTGCCTTGGAAACGGGCAGCGTCTGCATCAAGGTTCCGGCGATATCGATCTTGATCATGAATGCCTCAGCTTTTGGGTGGGAGGGAACTGCAACTTGACTTTGGAGCAGGGGAAAGGGTGCAACATTAATATCAGGTGACAGATACCAAGGGAAGGTTCATTACAAAAAAGATCTTTCTCGTCCGTCGGGGTTCCGGGGTGGGGCGGCTTCCGCAGCAAGGGCCGGAAGCGGCCGGGAGGGTGGCAACACCGCCGGGGCTCGCAATTCAAACTATGTAGATACGCTATTTGTCCCAAAATTGCAAGGCCTTCGGCAACGACTTTCCAGAGGGTTGGCCCCACCGCCCACCCCTTGCCGGCCCCCGGAGCCGGGGGAAACGACCCCGCGCCGGGTTCCTCTACTAAATATTTATTTTTTCAGGCAGCTCTCCAGCCTCCCCGGGTAATTGCGTGGGCCGGAAGGCCTGGCGCGGTTATCCTTCTCCCTTGGAGAATCGGCCTTGGAAGAGCTGGATACGTTTCTGGAAAAAGCCTCGGTGTGCCTGAAGCACCCCCAGGAGAAGCAGCGGGCCCTGGCGCTCCTGACCCGCTGGTCGGGCGTTTGGTCCGGGCCCAAGCGCAACCTGACCACCACCTTTTCCAATCACGGCGCGTTCCTGCACTTCAACCAGATGATCGGTTCCACCTGGTCGCACGTGTTCACCTTCCATGCCGCCCCCCGGCACGGCCTGTCGCTGCGGGGCCCGGACACCGACCGGGTGCGGAAGGCCCACAAGCACCGGGACACGCCCCTGGACCGCACCGGGCTGGACGCGGTGTACGCGGCCTGGTCCGCCCATCCCGAGGCGCGCCCGGCCGGGAACGCCATCGAGCTCTACCTGGAAGAGGCCGCGGACGAAGTCTGGGAATCCTGCCTTCAGGAAGTGCTGCGCTTCTTATAGCTACCCACCCAGATGGAACATCTCCGCCCGGGGCAATCCCGCGGTCTGGGCGCTGCGCAGCTGGGAATAGTGGTCGTCCCGCCGCTTCCAGCGCGCTTCCAGCAGGGCCGTCAGATCGCCGTCCGAGGCGCCGCCGCGCATGAAGGTCTTCAGATCCAGACCTTCGGACGCGAACAGGCAGGTGAACAGGGAGCCGTCCGCCGAAAGCCGGGCCCGGTCGCAGCCGGCGCAGAAGGGTTCGCTCACCGAGGCGATGAGGCCCAGTTCGCCGACGCCGTCCAGGTAGGCCCAGTGCTGGGCCACGCAGTCCGGGGCGCCTTTCCAGATCCGCTTCAGGGGCCAGCGCCGGGAGATGATGTCGGCCACTTCCCCGGCCGGAATCACGGAGTCCAGGCGCCAGCCGTTGCGGGTGCCCACGTCCATGAACTCGATGAAGCGCAGGTGGTAGCCCTGTTCCCGGGCGAAGCCCGCCAAGGGCAGGATGTCGGCCTCGTTGACCCCGCGGCGCAGCACGCAGTTGAGCTTGATGTCCCCGAACCCCGCGCTCCGGGCGGCTTCCAGGCCCTCCAGCACCCGCTCCAGCGGCACGGTGGAATCGGAATTGGCCTGGAACCGCTGCGGGTCGAGGGAGTCCAGGCTCACCGTCAAGCGGTCCAGTCCCGCCTGCTTCAGCGGCAGGGCCAGACCGGCCAGCAGCGCGGCGTTGGTGGTGAGGGTCACCTCGCGCAGCTCCGCCACGGTTTTCAGCCGGGCCACCAGGTCGGGCAGGTCCTTGCGCAGCAGCGGCTCGCCGCCGGTGAGGCGCACCTTGCGCACCCCCAGCCCCACGAACACCCGCACCAGGCGCAGGATCTCCTCGAAGCTCAGAATTTCTTTCCGTTCCAGGAAACGGAAACCCTCTCCGAAGTTCCCCCTTGGCATACAGTAGGGACAGCGAAAGTTGCATCGGTCGGTCACCGAGACGCGAAGGGCCCGCAACGGCCTGGAGAAGGAATCGAGTGGCCCCATGCATTCAGATTACGGCAATCTTCAGGCCCCGTTGGGGCAAAATGAACTTTCACCAAGTGGATGAGCCATGGCCTTTCTTTCTCGATTTTTCAGTTCGCCGGAGCGAAAGCCGCTTCCCACCCTCGAGGAGATCCTCACCCCCAGGAACATCCCCATGGACCTGCCCGGCCTGGATCCGATCGCGGAGGAATTCCCCCATCTGAATGCCGAGGAACGGGCCCTCTGGGGGGATGCGCTGCAGGATCTGGTGAATCACGGCTGGCCGCTGCCGCCGCCCTGGCTGGATGCCCAGTACGAGCTCGCTCCGCGGCTGGTGCCGGCGTGGGTGGCGGAGCGGGACGGCTTCTTCTACCGGCCCTTCATCGAAGGGCTCGCCCTGCGCATGATCGTCGGCGGCCAGACCATGCCCGCCGCCTGGCTCACCCTCTGGGGCGTCACCTGGGAGGACGTGCTGGAACGAAGCCTCGACCAGCTTCGGGAACGTTCCCTGGCCATCCCGTTCCAGCGCCAGCCGTCCGGCATCTACCGGGGCAGCTTCGGCGACGGGCACAGCGCTTCCAGGTTCCTGCTGCCCGACCTGTGGAGCGGCCTGTTCCCGGGCCAGAACACCTTCCTGGCCATTCCTTCCGAGGACGAGCTGCTGGTGGCCCCCCAGGTGCTGCTGCCCCAGCTGGTGGAGGCCATCACCCGGTCCCTGAGCGGCCCCGAACCGCGGCTCATGGGCACCATCTATCAGCAGGTGGGAGAGAACTTCCTGCCCGCCACCCTGCAGGACCCGCACCCCATCGCCCAGCCCCAGCGGGAGCTGCGCCAGGCGGACATGATGGAGGCCTACCGGGCCCAGGAGAGTACCCTTCCCCCCGAGCTGGGCCAACCCACCCAGGCCGGGGTGGTGCGGACCAGCCAGGGGCGCTCCGTCAGCTACACCACCTGGCAGGAAGGCCGGCCGGTGCTGCTGCCCGATACCGACCTGGTGGGCTTCCTGGCCGCCAGCGGCCGGCCGCTGGGCATCTACTTCCGCCAGACCCTCCCCCGCATTTCCGAACTCCACGGCACCGTGGTGGACATCTGGGGCCCCCGCCGGCTCCGCTACGAGGGTTTCCCCACCGTCGACCAGCTGTCCCGCCTGGAACGGTTCGCCACCGGCGAGCAGATGGCCGAACTGATCAAGGGCTCCGCCCCGGCCCGGACCCGGCAGGTGAACGCCTCCATGCAGGACCGGGCCAGCTCGGGCGCCCTGGCGGGCCAGGCCTCCAGCCCGGTGCCGGCGCATCTGCGCGGGCTCAGTCTCGGCATGCAGAACAACGACGAGTAGCAAACAGCCGCTCCGGAAGGTGTTCCGGAACGGCTGCGCGTGCTTCCCTCTGGCCCCGGCGGGGGAACCCTAGACCGGCTTCAGGCCCACCTTGGCGCGGATCAGGGTTTCGATCTCATCGGCCAGTTCAGGGTTGTCGCTCAGGAGCTTCTTCACGTTCTCGGCTCCCTGGCCCAGGCGCGAATCCTTGTAGCTGAACCAGGAGCCGCTCTTCTGGATGATCTCCAGCTGGACGCCCAGTTCCACCAGTTCGCCGGTGCGGCTGATGCCTTCGCCATACATGATGTCGAAGGTGGCCACCTTCAGCGGCGGCGCCACCTTGTTCTTCACCACCTTCACCTTGGTCTTCTTGCCCACCACGGAGGAGTCCTCGTCCTTGGCGGCCACCAGGGGATCGCCGGTGTTGCCCTTGATGCTCTGGATGCTGCGCACGTCCAGCCGCACCGAAGCGTAGAACTTGAGGGCGTTGCCGCCGCTGGTGGTTTCGGGGTTGCCGAACATCACGCCGATCTTCATGCGGATCTGGTTGATGAAGACCACGCAGGTGTTGGTCTTGCTGATGGAGGAGGTCATCTTGCGCAGGGCCTGGCTCATGAGCCGGGCCTGCAGGCCCACCTGCATCTCGCCCATCTCGCCGTCGATCTCGGCCTTGGGCACCAGCGCGGCCACGGAATCGATGACGATGATGTCCAGGGCGCCGCTGCGCACCAGCTGGTCGCAGATCTCCAGCGCCTGCTCGCCGCTGTCCGGCTGGCTGATGAACAGATTGTCGATGTCCACCCCGAGCTTCCGGGCATATTCGGGATCCAGGGCGTGCTCGGCGTCGATGTAGGCGGCCAGGCCGCCCTTCTTCTGGGCCTGGGCCACCATGTGCAGGGCCAGGGTGGTCTTGCCGCTGGCTTCGGGGCCGTAGACCTCCACCACCCGGCCCTTGGGCACGCCGCCCACGCCCAGGGCGGAATCCAGGGAGATCGAGCCGGTGGAGATGACCTCGATCCCGTCCACGGCCAGATGGTCGCCCAGTTTCATGATCGAACCCTTGCCAAACGCCCGTTCGATGTCCGCCAGGGCCCGGTTCAAGACCTTCAAGCGATCATCCTGTTCGTTGGTGGTAGCGGCCATGGGAGCTCCGGAGGACAAAAGGGGGGAAACGAATCAATGCCTTTGCGGGCATCTCCAATCATGATGCAAAAAGCGAAAAAAACAAGAAATTTCTTTTCTCGCCTTTGACGGGCGGTACCCCGTTCGGGGCCGCCGCCCGATAGTATGGAAGGAATCAGCCTCGTCGCCCAGAAAGCCGCCCCAACGCCCATGGAATTCCACCCTTACCTCGACCGGCAGCTTGCTGCCCTGGCAGCGTCCGGCGCGACGCTGCCCCAAGGCCCGGCCTGGGAGGCCTTCCTGGCCGCGCTGGACGAGCACCTGGACCGGGCCCCGCAGGCGCCGGCGGATCCGGAACTGGCCCGCTACAAGCTGCTGGTGGACCACCTCCGGGAGGCCGTGTTCCAGGTGGACCGCGAAGGCGCGTGGTCGTTCCTGAATCCGGCCTGGACCGCCATGACCGGGTTCCCGGTGGCGGAAAGCCTGGGGGCGCCCTTCCTGGACCACATGCTTCCGGTGGACCAGGGCCGCTACCTGGCCATGCTCACCCACGCCACGGAGGCGGCGGAGGACACGGTCCGGGGCGAATTCCGGTTCCGGATCAAGGACGGCCAGCACCTCTGGGTGGAGATGTACACCCGCATCACCCTGGGCGAGGACGGCCAGGTGATCGGCGTTTCCGGCACCATGAACGACATCACCGAGCGCAAGCGGGCCCAGGCCGTGCTCAACGCGCTCAACGCCCGGCTCCGGGCCCTGATCGAGAACATGCAGGGCGCCATCCTGGTGGAGACCGCCGAACGCTCCATCTCGCTCATCAACGAACCGTTCTGCCGGATGTTCGACGTGCCGGTGCCGGCCCACCTGCTGGCCGGAAGCGAGACGACGGAGCTGCTGCCGATGATCCTGCCGCAGTTCCAGGAGCCGGATTCCTTCCTGGAGCTGCAGGCCGCGCTCCTGGCCCGGCGCCAGGGGGTCACCGGCCTGGAACTGGCCCTCACCGACGGCCGCACCCTGTCCATGGACTTCGTGCCCATCGAATCCGGCGAGGAGTTCAACGGCCACTTCTGGCAGTTCCACGACATCACCGAGCGCCGGCAGTCGGAGGAGAAGCTGGCCCGGGCCGCGCTGGACCTGGAGATGAAGAACTGGGAACTGTCCCAGGCCAGGGACGAGGCGGTGCGCATGGGCGGGCTCAAGTCGGAGTTCCTGGCCAACATGAGCCACGAGATCCGCACCCCCATGAACGGCATCATCGGGATGACCGAGCTGCTGGTCAACACCAGCCTCACCGAGGAGCAGAAGGACTACGCCGCCACCATCCGGGCCAGCGCCGCGACCCTGCTGCGGCTGATCAACGACATCCTGGACTTCTCCAAGATCGAGGCGGGCAAGCTGGAGCTGGAACGCATCCAGTTCGACCTGCACGGGCTGCTGGACGACCTGCTGGCCATCCTCGGGGTGAAGGCGCACGACCGCGGCGTCACCCTGGCCACCTGGGTGTCCCGGGACGTGCCGGCCCAGCTCATGGGCGACCCGGTCCGGCTCCGCCAGGTGCTCTCCAACCTCACCGACAACGCCATCAAGTTCACCCGGGAAGGCTCGGTGGCCATCCGGATCTTCCTGGAGCACCGCCAGGGCTCGGCGGTGCTGCTGCGCTTCGAAGTGGAGGACACCGGCGCCGGCATGCGCGAGGAGGTGGCGGCCAAGCTGTTCCAGTCCTTCTACCAGGGGGACTCCTCCACCACCCGGAAATACGGGGGCACCGGGCTGGGCCTGGCCATCTGCCGGCGCATCGCCGAGCTCATGGGCGGCCAGATCGGCGTGCGCAGCACCCTGGGACAGGGCAGCCTGTTCTGGTTCACCGCGCGCTTCCAGACCCAGGAGGCGGAACGCGAGGCGTGGCCCCTCCGGCACTTCTTCCTCATGGGCCTGCCCGCGGCCACCGCGGGCTTCCTGGAGGCCCAGCTGCGGGAGTGGGGCTTCGGATGCGAGCCGCTGGAGCCGGGCGCGCCGGCCCTGGAACGGCTCCGGAAGGCCGAGGACGGCTCGTTCCTGGTGTTCTCCGAGGCCGGCGGCCTGGCCCCGGACCAGCTGCACTTCCTCCAGGAGATCCGCCGGGACCCGGCCCTGGCCGGGCTGCGCCTGGTGCGCACCCACTCCCGGTACGACAAGGATGCCCCGCCCCGGGCCGCGGGCCTGCCGGTCACCGAGTTCCTGCCGCTGCCCATGCGCCGTTCCCACCTGATGACCCTCCTGGAAGGCCCGCGCGGCGCGCTTCCGGCGCCGGCCGCCCCGGAGCTGCCGGCCTCG
>JARLGP010000309.1 GCA_031292735.1 Holophaga sp. | reverse complement strand
CGGGACGAGGCGGTGCGGCTGGGCGGGCTCAAGTCCGAATTCCTGGCCAACATGAGCCACGAGATCCGCACGCCCATGAACGGCATCATCGGGATGAGCGAGCTCCTCATCAACACCAGCCTCAGCGACGAGCAGCAGGACTACGCCTCCACCATCCGGGCCAGCGCCAACACCCTCCTGCGGCTCATCAACGACATCCTGGACTTCTCCAAGATCGAGGCGGGCAAGCTGGAGCTGGAGCGCATCCAGTTCGACCTGCACGGGCTGCTGGACGACCTGCTGGCGATCCTCGGCGTGAAGGCGCACGACCGCGGCATCGTGCTGGCCACCTGGGTTTCCCGGGACGCGCCCCCCCTGCTCATGGGCGACCCCATCCGGCTCCGGCAGGTGCTTTCCAACCTGGCGGACAACGCCATCAAGTTCACCAAGGAAGGCTCGGTGGTGATCCGGGTGCTCCTGGAGGGCCGCCAGGACAGCGCGGTGACGCTGCGCTTCGAGGTGGAGGACACCGGCGCCGGCATGCGCCAGGACGTGGCGGCCAAACTGTTCCAGTCCTTCTACCAGGGCGATTCCTCCACCACCCGGAAGTACGGCGGCACCGGGCTGGGCCTGGCCATCTGCAAACGCATCGCCGAGCTCATGGACGGCCAGATCGGCGTCCGCAGCACCCTGGGCGAGGGCAGCGTGTTCTGGTTCACCGCCCGGTTCATGGTTCCGGAAACGGCCCAGGCGCTCTGGCAGGCCGAAACCCGGCCGCAGTTCTTCCTGGTGGGGCTGCCGGCCGTCACCGGCCGGTTCCTGGACGCCCAGTTGCGCGAATGGGGCTTCGAATCCGCGCTGCTGGAACCGGGGCCCGCGGCCCTGGACCGGCTCCGCGCGGCCGGCGCGGAGGCCGGCAGCGGCCGTTTCCTGGTCTTCCCCGGGGCCGGGGCCATGGCCCCCGACCTGTTCCAGTTCCTCCAGGAGGTGCACCGGGATCCCGCCCTGGCTGGCCTGCGCCTGGTGCGCGCCCATTCCCTCTACGAAAAGGAGGCCTCCCAGCCCCTGGGCCTGCCGGTCACCGAGTTCCTGCCGCTGCCCATGCGCCGGTCCCACCTGAGGACGCTCCTGGAGAACCACCGCGACTTCCCGGCGCCCGCGGCGCCGGAGCTGCCGGCCTCCTCCTCGGCCCTGGCCAGCCTGCGCGTCCTGCTGGCGGAGGACAACCTGGTGAACCAGCGGGTGGCCATGGCGATCCTGAAGAAGCTGGGACTCACCCCCGACCTCGCCAGCAACGGCCTGGAAGCCTGCGCGGCGGCCCTGGCCAAACCGTTCGACCTCATTCTCATGGACTGCCAGATGCCCGAGATGGACGGCTTCGAGGCGACCCGGCTGATCCGCCAGCGGGAGGGTTCCCGCCGGGTGCCGATCCTCGCCATGACCGCCAATGCCATGGCCGGGGACCGGGAACGGTGCCTGGAGGCCGGCATGGACGACTACCTGGCCAAACCCATCGCCATCCTTGACCTGAAGGAGGCCCTCCTGCGCTGGCTCCCGCCAGCGGCGTCCACCACCTAGGATCCCATGTCACCAGAACCGCGAACCGTCGACGACGACCTCAGCATCCGCATCATCCTCCAGCGCCTTTGCATGGCCGGGATGAAGGTCTCGCTGGCCGTCCACGACAAGCGCTCGCCGTTCCAGATCCTGGCCCAGGAAGCCGAGCGGATCCTGGTGTCCATGCCGGCGGAGCTGGACGACTGGGCCCTGAGCAACGGGGAGAAGGTGTCCCTGAGCTTCCAGGACCGCGGCTTCATCTACCAGTCCGTGGTGACCTTCAAGGGCCCGGCGGATTGGGAGGGGATCCACTGCGCCGGCCTTTCCGTGCCCCGGGTGCTGATGCGCGGGGACGACTTCCGGCTCACCCATTTCACCCCGGACACCGCCCCCAAGGTGACCTTCACCAATGCCCGGAACGCGCTGCTGGACGGCGAGATCAAGGGCATGGGCCATGACGGTTTCGAAATGACCATGCAGGATCCCACCCGGCGGATCGACGAAGTGCTGCGGGTGGGCGAGGAGTCCTTCCTGGACCTGGCCCTGGAAGAGGATCTGCGGATCACCGCCCATGCCCGGGTCGCCTACTTCGGCGCGGACTACGTGGGCATGCGCTTCACCGACCGGGTGGACGGCGCGGTGCTCGACCAGTACCGCACCTGGCTCAACGGCCAGGAACGCCTCCAGGCCCAGCGGGACCGGGACAGCTACGAATCCGGCCGCCGCCCGGGCCAGCGCGATGCCCCTGGCGCGGCGCTGCCCCAGGTGCGGCTCTGGGTGGACCGGGACCCGGCCATCCTCATCCTCACCGAACGGGAGGACTTCGCCCGGCGCATGGCCGAGGCCCTGGGCCGCAAGTTCGGGGTGCTGAGCCTGGACTACATCAAGGGCAGCCTCAAGCCGTTCCTGCGCCTCCCCGACGCCCCGGAAACCGGCTGGGGCCGGGCCCGCCTCATCGTCATCCACAACCAGCTGCGCCTGGTGAGCCCGCTGGAACTCTGCCGGCAGGCGGTAGAGCAGGAGAAGTGCCCGCTCCCGGTGCTGCTGGCCGGCACCGATGAGGACGTGGACCTCAAGCGCAACCGCGCCCTGGCCGCCGGGGCCGTGGACTACATGCCGGTGGAGCCGTTCCGCATCCTGTCGGTGCTGCGCAAGCTGGACGAGACCTTCAAGCTGTTCGAGGGCTGAGCCGTTGTCCAGATTCAACCGGAACAGGCCGTCGCGGCCCCTAATTCAGAGGTCCACCTCCCGGCCGCGCCAGTGGTTGACCCCGCGCAGCCGGTCGAAGAAGGCCAGCCCGATGGCCACCGCCACCAGCACCCCGCTGAGCGGCCAGAAGGCCCAGGCGAGGTCCGCGGGGCCATGGGTGAAGCGGTGGTTGACCTCGGCCATGAGCGGCGGCACCAGCAGCCAGAGCAGCAGGCCGAGGCCCGGGTGCCCGGTGAGGGCGACCAGGACGCAGCCCAGGGTTCCCAGCAGCGCCAGCGCCATCAGCAGCGGCGCCAGGGGGAACAGGAAGGGCAGAGCCAGCAGGTTCTTGCGCAGGCCATGGAGGATTTCCCCGGCCCCGTGGTACATGCGCAGGTGCAGTTCCGGCCCGCCCAGGGCCATGCGGTTGACGTAGCCCGCAGCCTTGATCCGGTGGGCCAGCAGCATGTCGTCCACCGCCGCCATGGGCGCCCCGGCGTGCCCCGCCACGGCGTCGTAGGCCGCGCGCCGCACCAGCATGAAGCCGCCCACTCCGCAGCAGCAGCGGCTGCGCGGATCCGCCACCCGCCTCGGCGGCATCAGCCAGAGGAAGACCAGGTTGGCCACCGGCATGAACATGCGCTCGGCCCAGGTCACCGCGTCGATGGCCGGAAGCACGGTGAGGAGGTCCACGGGATGCTGTTCCAGGAAGGCGAAAGCCCGGCGCAGCAGGTCGGGCGTGGCCTGGACGTCGGCGTCGGCGAACAGGAGCCAGTCCGCGGCCAGGGCTTCCGGCTGCCGGGAGGCCAGGTCCAGGGCATGGTTCTTGCCCAGCCAGCCGGCCGGAAGCTGGTCGTTGCGCAGCACCCGCAGGCGCCCGGGACGGCTACCGGCGCGCTCCGCGAGGATGGCCGGGGTGCGGTCGGTGGAGCCGTCATCCACCACCACGATGCGCAGCCCCGGGCAGTCCTGGGCCAGCCAGGAATCCAGCGCCCGGGCCAGTTCCCGCTCCTCGTCGCGGGCCGGGACGCACAGCGTCACCGTCGGCAGCGGGCCGCTGGCGCCGGTCCGGGGCAGGTCTTCAAGATCCCTCAGCCGGGCCCCGGTGGCCCACGCCTGCGCCGCCCACAGGACGAACCATGGCAGGGGCAGCCAGGGAGAAACCATCCAATTGGAACATGGGCGCAGAAACATACAGGTATTCTGAGGGGGCACGGATTTTCATGTATGGTTTTTCCCACCCGGAGGCCGCCTTGCTGCCTGCAGTCGTCACCGCCGAACCGATCAGCGCCACCCTGGCCCTGCTGGCGCTGCTTTGGCTGGTGGCCAAGCTGGGCGGCGAAGGCGCGCTGCGGCTGCACTTTCCCGCCGTGGCCGGCGAGCTGGCGGCTGGCATCGCCCTGGGCGCCCTGGCCCGCCGGTTTCCCTGGTTCCCTCCGGTGGCCGCCGACCCGCAGCTGGAACTCCTGGGAAACCTCGGGATCGTGGTGCTGATGTTCGCCGTGGGGCTGGAATCCACCGTTCCGCAGATGGTGCGGGTGGGCTGGTCCGCCGTGCGGGTGGCCGTCCTGGGGGTGGTTGCGCCCATGGCGGCGGGACTGCTGGCCGCCTTCCTGCTGCTGCCCCGGGGCACCCCGGTGCTGGCCGACCTGTTCGTGGGCGCCTGCCTGTGCGCCACTTCCATCGGCATCTCCGCCCAGGTGCTCCAGCAGTTCGGCGCGGCCAAGTCCAGGGAGGGACGGATCATCGTCGGCGCCGCCGTGATCGATGACGTGCTGGGGCTCCTGGTGCTCGGCGGCATTTCCGGCGCCGTCACCGCGGTGGCGGGCGGGTCCATGGCCTGGGGGCGGCTGACCCTGAGCCTGGTCATGGCCCTGGGCTTCCTGGCGGCCGCCCTGAGCCTGGGCCGGCGGGCCACCCCGCACCTGTTCCGCCTGGCCACCCGGTTCCGCAGCCATCAGGTCCTGCTCCCGCTGGCCCTGGCCTTCGCCTTCCTGCTGGCCTGGCTCGGGCACCTGGCCGGGCTCGCGGCCATCGTCGGCGCCTACGCCGCCGGGCTCATCCTGGAGCCGGCCCACATCCAGATCCTCGAGGAGCGGGAGCTGTGCCGGCTGGAGCAGCTGGTGCAGCCCCTGGTGGTGGTGCTCTCCCCGCTGTTCTTCGTGCTCATGGGGGCCCGGGTGGATCCGGCCACCCTGCTGGAGCCGCGCATCCTCGGCTTCACCCTGGCGCTCGCCGCCCTGGGCATCGCCGGCAAGCTGGCGGCCGGATTCATCGCCGGGAACGGCTCCCGGTGGGACGTGGTGGGGTGGGGCATGGTGCCCCGGGGCGAAGTGGGGCTCATCTTCGTGGCGGCCGGCAGCCAGCTGCGGCTGGACGGCCAGCCGCTTCTTTCCGGCCCCATCCAGACCGGCATCGTCGGCGCCCTGCTGCTCACCACCATCGCCGGCCCGCTGGGGCTGGGGCGGGCGCTGCGCCGGGGCGCTGCCAGGCAGCCCTGACCCCGAATTTTATTGTTGTATTGTGATAGATGTCTCAAATTAATTTTCCCTCCGGGCGGGCATCCGTCGTACGCTGAGACAGGAGTTGAGAACATGTCTCAGAATCAGTCCAAGCCGCTCAGCGATCTCCATCCGGGGGACGAAGGCCTCGTTTCCCAGGTTCTGGCCGAAGGCAGGATCCGTCAGAGGCTGTTGGAAATGGGGTTCATCCGGGGCGCCCACCTCAAGGTGGAGAAGCTGGCTCCCCTGGGCGATCCCATGGAGCTGATCATCAAGGGCTATCACCTCTCCCTGCGCCGGGAAGAGAGCGAGTGCATCCTGGTTTCCGAGGTGCTCCCCGAGGCGTGATCCGTAGTTCCGGAAGAAGGCGGCGGCCATTCGCCGGCTACCGGGCGGCTGCCGGGACCGCCCTGCGCACCGCCCCCAGTTCCAGCTGGGCGGCCACCCCCGACTGCCAGGCATCGGCGCCCGGGTCCGCCACCTCGACCGGAAGATCGGCCCGCTGCGCCTTCCGGGCCGCGGTGGCGATCCCCAGTTCCCGGTCGCGCCGCGCCACCAGGCCGGGCTCCACCTGGCCGTCGGCGGTGAACCCCATCAGCAGCTGGGGGATCCCCATGGGCACCTGGCTGTTGCGGTCCACCTGCCAGGTCTGCCAGATCTTGCCGTAGGTGAGCACCAGGTCTTTCATCAGGCTCTTTTCCGCCGCCGCGCCGAGCGCGGGCGCCACCAGCTGGCCAGATTTCACCTCGAACCGGTGGCTGTGCCACAGCTTCTTCTCCTCCTCCGGGAAGCTCTTGAACAGCTTCGCGCTGACGATGTACTCCACGCCCACCAGCCGCGCCCCCTTGCGGTTGGCGTCGTAGATGACGCACTGCATCACTTCCGGACCCACCGGGGCGCAGTAGTGGTGGGCCACCACCTGGCGGGACGGGTCGCCGTTGTAGAAGTGGAACCCGCACAGGTAGGTGTGGATGGAGCGGAGCGGTTCCGGCGGCCGGCCGGGCTGGGCGCAGGGGCCATGGTCCTGGGGCGGCCGGCTGGACTGGCCCGGGAGCGTGGTCCACAGCAGCATGCTGAGCAGGATGGGAAAACAGGTCTGGTTCATCGGATCCTTTCTCCGCCGTGGCTGTCCGGGGCGAGGCGCCCCACAGGGTCACGGGACAGAGAAGTGTGCTGAACCAGGCCCCGGTTTCATCCGGCGGTCCCACGCTATTTCAGGCGCACCTGCTGGGCTACTTCAGGCGCACCCGGCACCCGGCCACGCTCAGCCAGGCTTCCCCGGCCGCCGACGCCGTGCGCTGGTTCAGCCAGCCGGCCAGATCCCGGAAGCGGCGCACCATGGGCTGTTCCGGCACCGGGCTCCAGCCCACCTCGTTGCTCACCAGGAGGACCGGCCAGGGCGCCTCGGCGAACAGCCGCAGCTGGCGGTCCCAGGCCGCCAGGATGGCCTCGTCCGAAGCTTCCATCCGGTCCCCCAGCCAAAGGGTGAGGCAGTCCAGCAGCACGCCCGAAGGGGGCGGGACCAGGGCGTTCAGGGCCGCCGCCGGATCGGCCGGCGCCTCCAGGGTCCGCCAGCCGGCGGGCCGCTCGGCCCGGTGCCGGCGCAGACGCTCGGCCATCTCCTGGTCCAGCGGGTCGGGGCGGTAGGTGGCCACGAACACCACCCTTTCGCCCCACTGCATGGCTTGCGCCACCGCCCAGCTGCTCTTCCCGCTGCGCACCGGTCCGGTGATGAACGTGATTTTCCCCATGTGTAGGCCTAGAGGCTGCCCTTCAGCCCGATCTCCGCGGCCACCGAGCGCATGCCGTCGATGGTGTCCCCGATGAGGGTGGGCAGGTCGGTGCCCAGCATGGCCGCGCCCTTCTCGATCACCTTCCGGTCCACCCCGGCGGCGAAGGAGCGTTCCTTCCAGCGCTTGAGCACCGACTTCACCGGCAGGTCCAGCACGCTCTTGGAGGGGCGGACCAGGGATGCGGCGGTCACCAGGCCGGTGAGTTCGTCGATGGTGAACAGGGTCTTCTCCATGGTGCTGAGCGGCTCCACGTCGGAGCAGATGCCCCAGCCGTGGGAAACCACCGCCCGCACATAGTCCTCAGGCCACTCGTGCTGGTCCAGGATCTCCCGGGCCTTGACGCAGTGCTGTTCCGGAAAACGCTCGTAATCGATGTCGTGGGCCATGCCCACCAGGCCCCAGCGATCCTCGTCTTCCCCGTGCTTGCGGGCCTGGTGCCGCATCACCGCCTCCACCGCCAGCGCGTGGTGCTGCAGGCTGATGCTGGGATTGAATTCCACCAGGAGTTTCCAGGCTTCTTCTCGGGTCGGTGTGCGGGTCATGGGTCGCCCTTTCCAATTCATTGATTGTATATCTATTTAATCCGATCAGGACGGCAGTTCCAGCGTCAGGCCCTGGGCCTTGCGGGCCTGCACCCGGAACACCGCGTGGATCAGTTCCGGGCTGAGCACCTCTTCCGGCGGCCCAGACCCCACCAGGGCGCCCCGGTCCAGCACGAGCACCTTGTCGAAGCACAGGGCCGTGCGAAGGTCGTGCAGGCTCACCAGCAGGGTGGCGCCGCCCACGGCCAGCCCCTTGGCCAGTTTCAGCACCTCCAGGGCGTGGCGCACATCGAGGCTGGCGGCGGGTTCGTCCCACAACTGCAGCGGGGCGCCGGTGGCCAGGGCCCGGGCCAGGAACACCCGCCGCCGTTCGCCGCCGCTGAGCTGGGTGATGGGCCGGTCGCGCAGGTGGGCGATGTCCAGGGCCTCCAGGGCGGCTTCCATCCCCTGGCCGTCGTCGCCCCAGGCGTGCCGGCCCTGGGCCACCACCTCGCGCACCGGGAAGGCGAATTCCGCATGGCTTTCCTGGCCCACCCAGGCCAGGGTCCGGCCCCGCTCCAGGAAGGGGATCCGGGACAGCTCGCGGCCGTTCCAGTGGATCCGGCCCCGGGCCGGAAGCAGCCCGGCCAGCACCTGCAGCAGGGTGGACTTGCCGGCCCCGTTGGGCCCCACCACCGCCACCATCGTCCCCGCCTCCAGGTCCATGGAGACCTCGCGCAGGCGGCTGCCCAGGGTGAGCGCCTCGGCCTTCAGCATGGGTTCCGCCGCAGCATCCAGAGCAGGAAGGGGCCCCCCAGCAGGGCGGTCATGACGCCCAGGCGCAGGCCGCCGGGCAGGAACCGGGTGGGCAGGTCGCACAGCAGCACCAGGGCCGCCCCGCCCAGCATGGACAGGGGCAGCAGCCGGCGGTGGTCGGGGCCGAAGCCCAGGCGCAGCAGGTGCGGCACCAGCAGCCCCACGAAGCCCACCACCCCGCCCACCGCGGTGGCCAGGGCGGTGAGCACGGTGGACAGCACGATCAGCTGCCAGCGCAGCCGGCGCACGTCCACCCCCAGGCTCTGGGCCGAGGGCTCGCCCAGGCTGAGCAGGTTCATGGGCCGGCCCAGGGGCAGCATCAGGGCGCAGCCCAGCAGGATCGGCGGCAGGCCGATCCACACGTGCTGCCAGGTGCGGTTCTCGATGCCGCCCATGAGCCAGAACAGGATCTGCCCGCTCACCTGGAACTGCCCGGCCGAAAGGGCCAGGAGGAAGCTGGTGCCGGCCCCGAAGATGGCGTTCAGCGCCACCCCGGAGAGCAGCAGGTGCTCCGGGCTCGCGCCCCGGCGGGCCAGCAGCAGCACCGCGCCGGTGGCCAGGAAGGCGCCCAGGATCGAGGCGCCGGGCACGGTCCAGACGCTGGCGGCGCCGCCCAGGGCCAGGGCGGCCACCGCCCCCAGGGCGCCGCCGGCGCTGACCCCCAGCAGGCCGGGACTGGCCAGGGCGTTGCGGAAGAACGCCTGCATGGCCACCCCGGAAGCGGCCAGCCCGGCCCCCACGGCGATGCCCACCAGGGTGCGCGGCAGGCGGATATCCCAGACCACCGTGCGGGCCAGCTCGTCGCCCCGGCCGGCCAGGGCCCGCAGCACGTCGCCCGGCCCGAGGTTGGAATCGCCCAGGGCCAGGGAGGCGAGGATCGCCGCCAGCAGCAGCAGGCTGAGGCAGAGGGTGGCGCCCTTCACTTGAACGCCTCCGGGTGCAGGGCCCGGGCCAGGAATTCGTATGCGTCCAGCCGGGACTGGCTGGTGCTGGCCATGAGCGCCCCGGGCAGCTGCACCAGGTGGCCCTGGCGGAACGCGGCCATGAACTTGTACGGGGCCAGGTCCTTCAGCTTGGCCTGCAGGTCCAGCCCAGGCTCGGCCGGCGCCACCAGCATGTCCACCTGCCAGCGCAGCAGCTTTTCGTTGGGGGTGGGGGCATGGCCCTTCAGCCCCTCCTCCGCCGCCACGTTCACCGCGCCGGCGTGGTCGCAGAGATCCTGGAAGGTGGTGCCGCTGCCGGCGGTGAACGGGTACAGGCCCACCGCCAGCACCCGCACCGGCTTGCAGCCCTTGAGCCGCGCGGCCAGGGCGCGCGCCCGGGCCTGCCAGGCCTGGATCAGCTCCTCCGCCCTGGCCGGGCGCCCCAGGGCACGGCCCAGGCGCCGGGTGGTGCCGTAGAGCTCGTCCAGGGTGTTGAAATGATCCACCACCAGCATCTCCACCCTGGCCCGGCGGAGCAGGACCACGGTCTCCGGCAGGGTGTAGGAGGCCACCAGCACCAGGTCCGGGCGGAACCGGAGGATGTCCTCCGCTTCACCGTTGCGCAGGCAGGGGAACCGGGCGTTGGTCTTGGGCGAAGGGCTGTAGCGGGGGTCCCGGGCCAGGTGGCTCAGGGCGGCGATCTGGCCCGGGGCGGCCAGGGCCACCAGGAGGTCGTCGGTGCCCACCGTCTGGCTCACCACCCGCGCCGGCCCCCCCGCCCCCAGCAGGGCGGGCAGGGCGAGCAGGAGGACCAGCACGAGCCTTTGCATTTAGAAACGGTAACGCACCTCGGCGGTCACCGTGGGCGGTTGCGCCGGGTAGCCGTAGATTTGCGAGGCGTCGTTCTGGTAATCCCGGGTGCCGGCCAGCCACTGGGCCAGGGAGGTCTTGGGCTGCATGAGGTTCTCCCCGCGCAGGGTGAACGCCAGGTCCTTGCGGGCGTTCCACACCGCCGAAAGGGTCAGGTCGTTGTAGTGCTGGCGGAACCCGCCGGACACTCCGTACATGTAGCGGGGGCCGATCCAGGACCAGCGCCCTTCCAGCCGGAAGTCGCCCAGCACCCGGTAGCCGTTGGCGCCCAGCGTCTGGAACGGGCTGTTGGCGATGCTGCCGGCGTTGCTCAGCTGCTTGTCCGGGGCGGCCTGGAGATCCCGCACCTCCTGGTTCCGGTAGAAGCCGTCCACGCCCCAGACCTTGGTCTCGTAGCCGGCCTTGAACTCCGCCGACTGGATGCGCACGTGGCCGCTGTTCAGGTAGCCGTTGGAATTGAGGTAGTCCCAATGGATCAGGTTGCTGAACAGCGTCCGGGATAGCACCAGGCTGGACTTCCAGGGCCCCTGGCCATAGCTCAGACCCGCCTGGGCGGTTCGGCTCTTCTCGTTGTCCAGCGCCACCCCGTTGCCGTTGGTGGCGTTGAACAGCGCGTCGTACAGGAGCGGGGCGCTGAAGCCGGTGCCGGCGTTGGCGAAGGCCCGGAGGCCGCCCGGCAGGATCCAGTTCAGGCCCAGCTTGACCGTGGTCTGGGTGAGGCTGGCGTCTGCGGCCTGGGGCACGGTCTGGTCGTCCCGCTCGGTGCGCAGGGAGGCCACCCCGCGCAGGTTGTGCAACAGTTCCCGGGTCCCCTCGGCGAACACCGCCAGATGTTTGGCGGTGGCCTTGAACTGCTGGGTCTCGACATAGGCATTGGGGCTCCTGGAAGTTTCATCGGACCCGTCCACCCCCAGCATCAGCGAACCGGCCGAGGACGGTTCCCAGGTGAGGTGGCCGGTCACCTGGTTGCGCTGGCTGTGGTACGGGTCGGTGGGCAGGTAGGTGACCCAGTTGGGCTCGATGCGGTTCTGCAGCACCTGGCCCACGGTCAGCTCGCCGGACAGCACCGGGGAGAACTGGGTGCGCACCGTGCCGCTGAGGATCTGGCTGCGGTTGAAATCCTGCTGGAAGGCCACGTAGCTCGGGTAGAGGCCGGTCAGGCTGCGGGGCTGGCTGACGGAATTGATGGGCATGGCCAGGCCCGTGTAGGTGTTGAAGTAGTTCAGGGTGACCAGCGTGTCGTCGCCCAGCTGGCGCCCCAGGCCCAGGAAGGCCCCGGAGCTGCGGTAATGGTTGGACGGATCCAGCACCTGGTTCTCCTTCTGGGCCGTGTACGCCATGCGGATCCAGCCCTTGTCCCAGCCGTAGGACGCCCCCAGCCCGCCGCGGAGGATGCCCTGGTTGCCGGCGCCGGCCCGAACCTCGCCGGAGAACCCGGCGGGCGCGCTGCCGGCGGAATACAGGGCGACCGAGCCGCCCATGGCGTCGGAGCCGAACCGGGTGGAGCAGGGGCCGGTCTGGATTTCCACCCGGTCGATGCCGGCCAGGGCGACGACGCTGGCGTTCACGCCGCCGAGGCTGTTGGCGTCCTCCAGGCGCAGGCCGTCCAGGGTGACCACGGTGTCCTGGGGCCGGGCCCCGCCCAGCGAGATCGACGTGGCCATGCCCACCCCGCCGTTGCTGAACACCTGGCCCGGCAGCTGCTGCTGGAGCAGGCCGCCCAGGTTCACGGCGCCGCTCTGGTCGATGGCCGTCTTGTCCACCACCTGCACCCGGTTGGGGGTCTGCACCACCTCCACCGGCAGGGCTTCGGCGGTGACCGTCACCGTGGCCGCGGCTTCCGCCTCCGGCCTGGGCGCGCTCGCCTCGGTGGCGGCGCCCCATAGACTGGCCCCCAGGGCCAAAAGACAAGTGATCCGGGCTGTACCCATGACATGCTCCACGCATGAGACCGGGGGACGGAAGGGCAGATCCTTCCTGCCCCCACGGCAGGTTTGGGAAATGCAGGACCGGTCTCCGGGCTCGCACGCGACAGGCATCTTGCGATGTCCCTGGCTCCTTCCCGGGGATGCGCCCCAGTGGCTCCAGCGAGGTCTCCCGGCTCGCGGGCCGGGGTGCATACCGTTGCGGGGCAGCGCAGGAATCTCACCTGCTTCCCGAACATCCAGCACGATGTTAGGACTCAAGCATCCCAGAAGGGGCCGGGGACGGCAAGGCACGGTTGTGGAACACCAGGATGCCGCGCTGGCTCCGGTAGATCTCCAGCTTGGACAGGCCGTAGGGCTGCCAGGCCAGGTCCAGGGCTCGGTCCAGCGGGAGGCCCAGGAAGTGGGCCAGGATCGCCCGCAGCGGGCCGCCGTGGGCCAGCACCAGGGTCACCAGGGAGCCGTCCCAGGTGCCCTGGATGGCCGCACGGGCCCGGTCGGCGCAGCGGAAGAAGGACTCCCCCCCGCCGGCCGGGGTGGCGCGCACCGGATCCTTGAAGAAGGCCTCGGCCCCCCGGATCTCCGCCCAGGGCACCCCGTCCCAGGAGCCGAACGCCTGCTCGGCCAGATCCGGCAGCACCCGGCAGGGCAGGCCCAGGTCCCGGGCATGGTCCCGGGACCGGGCCAGTTGCGAGCAGAGCACCCGCTGGATGCCCAGCCCCAGGAGCTCCGCCTTCACCCGCGGCCACAGGGCCTGGCCGGCCGCGTTCACCGGCAGGTCCAGCCGCCCCAGGGGGGCGCCGCGCTGGGCGGCGTCGGTGGGACCGTGGCGCAGCAGGTAGAGGGTGGTCATCGCGCGATCAGGACCAGCAGCACCGCGGTCTCCACCACCTGGTTCCCTGCCCCCAGGAGATCCCCGGTCTGGCCGCCCATGCGCTGCTTCAGGTAGAGGATCCAGGCCAGCACCGCCACCACGGCGGCCGCCGCCGGCTGCCACAGCCGGGGCCAGCCCAGGGCGCCGGCCGCCAGGGTGAGCAGCACCACCAGCAGGGACGCCAGCAGCACCGGAATCCGCCCCATGCCCTCGTGCACCTGGCTGGCCAGGCCCTTGGACACCGGAGGCAGCGCCCCCATGACCACCGCCATGGACCATCGGCCCCAGGCCATGGCCAGGGGCAGGGCGATCAGCGCCCGGCGGTCCAGGGCCACCAGCGCCGCCCAGCGGAAGCTGAGCACCGCCCACATGGTCATGGCGCCGTAGGCCCCGATCCGGCTGTCGCGCATGATCTCCACCACCCGGGCCGGGGTGTGCCCGCCGCCCAGGCCGTCGGCGGCATCCGAGGCGCCGTCCTCATGCATGCCCCCGGTGAGCAGCAGGCCGAAGGCCACCGCCAGCACCGCCGCCACCGGCGCCGGCCACACGGTCCGGCCCAGGGCCTGCACTCCGGCCACCGCCAGGCCCACCAGGGCCCCCACCAGCGGGAACCAGGCCACGGAACGGCCCAGGTCGCTGCCCCGGGATTCCGGACCGGGAATGGGCGCCCGGGTGAGGAAGCGCAGGGCGGTGACCAGGCTGGCGAGCATCACAGCACGTCGGACGGGGACACCCCGGCGCCGCTGAAGGTGGCCATCTCCCGCAGGATGGCGCAGGCGCTGCGCAGGATGGGCACCGCCAGGGCCGCGCCGCTGGCTTCGCCCAGGCGCAGGTCCAGATCGAGGATCGGATCGATGTTCATGACCTGCATCATTTTCTTGGCGCCGGGTTCCGCCGAGCGGTGGGTCCACACCAGGAAGTCCTTGATCCGGGGTTCCAGGGCCAGGGCCAGCAGGGCGGCGGCCCCGGCGATGTAGCCGTCCACCAGCACCGCCCAGCCCCGGGCGGCGCCGGCCAGCATGGCGCCGGCCATGGCGCCGAACTCGCACCCGCCCACCGCGGCCAGCACCCCGACCGGATCGGCCGGATCCAGCCGCTGCCGGTCCAGCACTGCCCGGATCACCTCCAGCTTGTGGTCCAGGGCCTTCCCCTGGAGCCCGGTGCCCGGGCCCACCGCCACCCGCGGATCCACGCCGCCCAGGGCGGCCACCAGCAGCGCCGCGATGGCCGAGTTGGCGATGCCCATCTCGCCCAGGCCCAGCATGGCGAAGGGCTGCGCCGGCAGGTCGGCCACCTCGTCCATGCCCGCCTGCAGCGAGGCCTCGGCCTGGGCCCGGGTCATGACCGGGCCGACGGTGGGATCGCCGGTGCCGCGCATCACGTTGCGCTGGCCCACCCCCGGCCAGTCGCAGGGCACCGCCACTCCCACGTCGATCAGCCGGAGCTGGATGCGGTTGGCCCGGCAGAGCACCGAGACCCCCGCCCCGCCGGCCGCCATGTTGGCCAGCATCTGCGGCGTCACCTCCTGGGGGAACGCCGACACCCCCTGTTTGGCGATGCCGTGGTCCCCGGCGAAGATCAGGAAGAAGGCCTCGGGCTCGGCCGGGCGGAGGGTTCCGCTGATCCAGGCCATCTGCATGGCCAGGGTTTCCAGCCGGCCAAGGCTGCCCTTGGGCTTGGTGAGGTCGTCCAGATGGGCCTGGATGGCGGGTTTCTTGGCCGGATCCAGAAAGGGCAGGGCAGGTAATCTCATCAATGTCTCCTTCTCGCTCCCACGGCGAGGGAAAGGGGTCCAGGGCCGGTCTCCGGACTCGCACGCGACAGGCGCCGTTTCCGGCACCCCCCTCCCCTTCCCAAGACAAAGCCTCAGTGGATCGGGCCGGGTCTCCCTCCGGCCGGAGCCATCGGGGTGCTTACCGTTGCGGGGCAGTGCGGGCTTGGAACCCGCTTCCCAGCTTCGGGACCTATGTGAACCCCCAGCGTTCCAGCACCTGGACCGTACAGCAAGGGGAACTGCGCGGCGGAACGAAACTGGGCGACAATGGGGCATGCCCCAGCGACCGATTCCCCAGGTTTCCACCAAGCTCCAGTCCCTGCAGAAGGACTTCCAGCAGATCGCCTCCATGGCGGGATTTCTCAACAGCGCCGTGGATCTGCCCCAGCTGCGGCTGTTCTTCACCCTGTACGGGCGGATCCTGGTGCCCAGCGAAGCCGACGGCCTGGCCGCCACCCCTCGGCTCCAGGCCTGGGCCGAGCGGATCGGCGCCGGCCTGCGGGAGAACAGCTCCTCGGCCATCATGCCGCCCCAGATCAGCCTCGGCCAGCCCCAGGCCCTGCCCAGCGGCGACGGCTACTTCCTGGTGGCCACCCTCACCTTCAACACCAAGGTCACCGAGAACAGCTACCAGCGGGTGCGCAGCGCCGTGCTCGGCGCCTACCAGGCCGCCGTGGCGCTGCGGGACAAGGGGCTGTACGGCGATTAAGGGACGCGCGAAACGGGGATGGTCATTCCTTGACCACGGCTTGGGCAGCGGCTCCCGGCCGGAGTCAATGCCGGGTGCGCGGCCAGGATGGGATCTGCCCCTTCGGCTCGGAACGGGGCGTTACCGTCCAGGTCTGATCTTCCGCCCCCCCCTGCTCGTCCACCGCCCGCAGGGTGAAGCGCTGCGGCCGCCCGGCCTGGGCGTGCTCGGGGGTCCATTTCAGGATGGTCCCGTCCAGCACGGCCCCTTCCGGCGCCCGCACCAGGGTCAGCCGGACCTCCTCCCCGTCCTCCAGGGCGAAAACGCCGTACTGGTAGGGTTCCCCCTCCCGGGCCAGCTTCGGCGCCAGGGAAATGAACCGGGGCCGGCGGCCGATCACATCGGCCGGGTGGATCTCGGTGACCACCGCGACGCTGGGGGCCGGCCCCGGGTCGGGCGCGTCCGCTCCGGCACAGCCCAGCACCAACCCCGCGACCAGCGTGGGCCCGCTGCAACCGGCCAGAGTGGTGGGCCAACCCATGAAACCTCCGTTGGGAGAGGGATCGTTTAGATTGCTAATTTATTAATCTCGATCCCGCTCAACGAAGCATTGGGATCGCTGTTATCAATAATTCTATGCAATTTCATCCCAAGGTCCAGACACGGGAATGGGCCTATTATCCAGAAATTAATAATATACTTATTGCTATTTAATCATGGTGCCCGGCACCCCGGCCAGAAACGCCGCGCTGGCCCGGCTGCGATGGCTCATGCGGTGCTTCACCTCCGCCGGCAGCTCGCCGAACGTGCTTTGCTCGCCCTCGGGGATGAAGATCGGGTCGTAGCCGAACCCCTGGCCGCCCCGGGGCTCCATGGCCAGGGTGCCCTCCACCGCGCCGCTGAAGGTCCGGGGTTCGCCCTGGGCGGGGGCCCAGGCCAGCACGCATACGAACCGCGCGCCCCGGGGCTGGCCGGGCGCCAGCATGGACAGCAGCAGACGGTTCTTGGGATCCGGGGCCAGCCCGGGGGCGAACCGCGCGCTCAGCACGCCGGGCCCGCCCCACAAGGCGTCCACGCACAGGCCCGAGTCGTCGGCCAGCACCCCGTCCACCGGTTCCCGGCCGTGGGACCACCACCAGGCCTTGGCGAAGGTCGCCTTCTGCAGCGCGTTGTCCTGGAAGAAGGCCCCTTCCTCGGGGATTTCCGGGGCCTCGGGCGGCCATGGGACGAGCTGGATGCCGTTCAGGAGCTGCTGGAACTCCCGCAGTTTCCCTGGATTCCTGGAGGCGAGGAGGATCTTCATGGCGCGGCCCGCTACAGCCGCGCGTACGGGTCGGGGAAGTAGGGATCCTCGTTGTACGGATCCGGCAGGACCGGAGGCTCGGGCTGCCAGGACTCCACGGGAGGAACCCAGGGCGCGGGATTCTCGCTGACAAAAGGCATACCTGACTCCATCGACTTATTGAACCGGTAAACGTTATCACAGTTGATGTTCTGCAGCAAAATGCGCGGGCTGGCGACCCAATATCCGGCTCGCCGTAAAGCTTGTAAAGAGGCCAAGATTAATTATTTATTCAAGAGCTGACCGCAGGCCCCCTGCACGTCCCGACCCCGGCTTTTGCGCACGGTGACGAAGCAGCCCCTGGCCTTCAGCCGCTCCAGGAACAGCTTCAGGCGCAGGTCGGAGGGTTCCTTGAACGGCGCGGCCCCGTGTTCGTTCATGCGGATGAGGTTGATGTTGTGACCGTGGGCCAGATCGCCCAGCCAGTCCGCCAAGCGGTCGGCGTCCTCCAGGGTGTCGTTTTCCCCGGCCATGAGCACGTACTCCACCAGCAGCTTTTCGCCGGGCGCCAGGGTCCACCGGCCCAGGGCCTCCCGCAGCCGGGCCAGGTTCCAGACGCGGTTCACCGGCATCACCCGGGACCGGGCCTCGTCGGTGGTGGCGTTGAGGCTCAAGGCCAGCCACGGCCTGGGCCGCATCCCGGCCAGGCGCTCGATGGCGGGCACCAGGCCGGAGGTGGACACGGTGATGCGCCGGGTGGAGATGTTGAGCCCGGAGGGGTGGTTGAGGATGCGGATGGCCCGGTGGACGTTGTCCAGGTTGTGCAGCGGCTCGCCCATGCCCATGAACACCAGGGTGACCGAATGGGCCTGGGGCGGACCCAGGGCACGGATCAGGGCCAGCACCTGGCCGACGATCTCGCCGGCGGAAAGGTTGCGCCGGATGCCCATGGCCCCGGTGGCGCAGAAGGTGCAGCCCATGGCGCAGCCCACCTGGCTGCTGATGCACAGGGTCACCCGGGGGCTGCGCACCTCCCGGGGCATGTGCACCGCCTCGATCCGCTCCCCGTCGGCCAGCGCCAGCACCACCTTGGTGGCGCCGTCGTCGGAGGGGTGGGACTCGATGATCTGCGGCAGCTCGCCGTCGCCGGCGCCCAGCAGCCAGGCCTTGGCCGCCTTGCCCAGCGGGGGCCCGGAGGGGTCCCAGGTCCAGGGCCGCTGCAGGCGGGAAAAGAACAGCTCGGGCCGGCCCGGCGCGCCCAGCCGCTCCAGGTCCTCCGGCAGCCAGCCGAAGGCGGACGGCAACCCCGCCGCCTCGGGGGCGGACGAATCCCAGGGGTTTCCGGCTTTCGACATGGACTCAGTATACCTGACCCGCGCCATGCCCGGGCGGAGCCCGCTCCCGAAGCCTACCCGGGCAGGTGCATCGCCACGAACCGGGTGGGGTTCACGATCTTCTGGCCGCGCATCCAGCGCTCGGCCGCTTCAACCTGCTCGGCCCCCGACGGCCCCTCCATCCGGCCCCGCCGGTGCCGGGCCACCATGGCGTGCAGGGCCATGCCGCAGGCCTGGAAGGCCAGTTCGGCCTGGAACAGCAGGGCGCCCCCCTCGTCCGGGCGGTCCTGGGCCAGGGCCTCCAGGGCCTGCAGCCGGAGCGCCAGGGCGTCGCCGTAGCCCACCCGCTCCTTCTCGATCCGGCGCATGTCCCGGTAGGCCGAGCGCAGCAGCGTCTCCCGCCGCCCGGGTTCCGGCCGCCGGCTCAGCACCAGGGCCAGGGCCGCCCGGGCCCGGAGCTCCAGGCAGGTGACCCGGTAGGCCTGCACCTGCAGCAGCATGGAGCGGCGCAGGCGCTGCCAGTGCCCGCCCAGCACCGCCAGCGCCTGCTCGGGGTCGCCGTCGTAGAGCAGCACCTCGACCCTGGACACCAGCGCGTTGAAATGCTGCAGGTGGAAGCCGGCGCTGGACCATTCGCCGATGGTCTGCTGCAGTTCGCGCAGGGCCCGGGCCGGCTCGTCGTGGGCCAGGTGCACCTGGGGCGAGATGCCGGTCTTCAGGTTGGTCATGGCCAGCAGGTCGCCCTTGTCCTGGGCGGCCTGGATCCGGGCCGACAGGCGGATCTCCATGTCGCGCAGGCTGCCCATCTGCTGCCGGCCCAGGAGCGAATAGAACTGCGCCTGGTGCAGCTCGTAGTCCAGCCCGGTGCAGTTGTCCTTGAGCAGGGTCTCGGCCCGCTCCAGCATGTCCACCGCCGCCTTCCAGCGGCCCTGCATGAGGGCGGCGGTGCCGGCGGCCACCAGGGCCCGGCTCACCGGGTTGGGATGGCCGATCCGTTCCGCCAGGGCCAGGGTGAGGTCCTGGAGCTTCTGGGTGGCCTTGGCGCTGCGGTTGCCCCGGTGCGAAACGTAGATGGTCTCCAGGGCCAGGGCGCGCACGATGCGGAACGGCTCGCCCGCGTGCAGGGCCAGCAGCAGGTGGCGGGCCTGGAATTCGCCGCCGCGGATGTGGTCCACCGGCCCCAGCCCCATGGCCGCGGCCCAGCAGATGTCGATGCGGTCCAGGTCGCCCTGGAGCACCTGGCCCTCGGTGCGCTCCTGGAAGCCGTAGCCCCGCAGCCGCAGGCGCAGCCTGCACCACAGTTCCCCCAGCCGGGCGCGCCAGGGGGTCTGGGCCAGGTTCATGCCGATCCGCTCCATCACCGCGCCCAGGGCCGCCTCGCCCTGGTCGAACCGGCCGCTGCGGAAGTACTCCTCCGAGGCGCGCCGCTGGAGCCGGAGCGAATCCTTCACCGGCGCCAGCGGCAGGGCCTCCAGGTAGACCTGGGCGGCCTTGTTGCCCAGGCCGGCGCTGGCCAGGGCGTCGCCCAGCTTGAGCAGGATGTCCAGGTACTCGGCCCCCTTGGGCTCCTTGAGGTGCAGCCCGCGCCGGTAGAATTCCGCGGCCCGCACGAAGGCCAGGGCGGTCACCGCCTGTTCCGCCGCCTTCAGGGCGTACTCCCCGGCCTTGGCCCGGGCGCCGGCGGCCTGGAAGTGCAGGCAGAGGGCCTGGGCGTCCGGCTGCGGCGCCTGCTCCATGGCCTCGGCCAGGGCCAGGTGCAGGGCCCGGGCCCGGGCCTCGGGCAGGCCGCGCAGCACCGATTGCCGGATCCGGTCGTGGTAGGGCTCCAGCAGCTGGCCGCGGGCGCTGATGAGATGCCCGGCGCGCAGCGGGGTCAGCACCTCCTCCCCGGCCTCGATCCCGCAGGCGCGCCGGGCCACGTCCAGTTCCACCGGGTGCCCGGCCAGGGCCAGGGTCTCCAGCAGGATGCGGGACGGGTCCGGCAGGGAGGCCACCCGGAACAGGATGTAGGCGTCCAGGGTGTGCTCGCCGGGGCCGTGCAGCACCCGGATGCCCGAGCGCAGGTGACGGCTCAGCTCGCCGATGAAGAACGGGTTGCCGCCGGACTCCTTGGCGATCCATTCCCCCTCCGCCTCGGCGTCGGGGCGGTTGCTGCCCAGCAGGGCCCGGGCCAGCGCCTCCGACTCCGCCGGGGGGATCTTTTCCACCGGCACCTCCACCACCTCGGTGCCCTCTTCGGCCAGCCGGCGCTGCAGGGAGCGGAACGCCGGGGTCGCCTCGCCGCCCCCGGTGCGGTAGGACAGCACCACCAGCATGGACGGCGGGTCCGGGTCGCGCAGCAGGTTGGACAGCAGGGCGGCGCTGTCCATGTCGCCCCACTGGAGGTCCTCGATGACCAGCACCAGCGGGTGCCGGGTGCCCATGCGCAGCAGCAGCTCGCGCAGCGCCCCGAAGGCGCGCCGGCGCAGCTCCTGGGGATCGGCCGACGGCGGCACCGCGCGGCTGGCGGAAACCACCGCCTCCACCTCCTGCAGCACCGGGAACAGCCGGGCCAGGCCGAGGATGTCCCGGGGCAGCAGCAGCGCCGCCTTGCCCGGCGGCAGATGGTCCAGGTACTCGGCCAGATCGCCCATCAGGCTGGTGAGCGCCTTGTACGGCACCGCCCCCTCCTCGGTGCAGCGCCCGCTCAACACCACCGTGCCGGGCTCCTCCCGCTTGAGCCGGCGGATGAACCGGCGCAGCAGGTAGCTCTTGCCCATGCCTGAATTGCCGTAGACGAACACCACCGTGGTCTTGCCCTGCAGGGAGGCCTCGAAGGCCCGGCCCAGGGCCGCCAGCTCGGGCTTGCGGCCGATCAGCAGCGGGCTGGTGCGCAGCCGCCGGGACGGGGGCCGCCGGGGCGGGGCCGGGGCCGGCACCACCCCGAGCCGGGCCAGGATCTGGCTCCCGCTGGGGCGCGCCCCGGGCTTGCGGGCCAGCAGGTCCATGCACAGCGAACTGAGGTCCCCCGGCGTCCGGGGCGCCAGCAGCTCGGGGCTGGGCGGGCTGCCGCGCATCTTGTCGATGAGGGTGGACAGCATGCCACCGGGAAAGGGCAGGGTTCCGGTGAGCACCTCGTAGAGCATCACCCCCACGCTGTACCAATCGCCCGCCTCGGTGGGCACGTGGCCGCCGATCCGTTCCGGGGCCATGTAGGCCTGGGTCTCCGGGCTCCGGCCGGCGGTCGACCCGGGCCCGGCCTCCGCGGTGAACCCGAAATCCAGGAACACCACCCGCCCCAGCGGGTCGATCCGCACGTGGCTGGGCTTGAGGTCCCGGTGCAGCCGGCCGGTCTGGTGCAGCGCCCACAGGCCCTCGGCCATCTGCCGCAGCAGCGCCCGCACCTGGCCGTAGTTCCTGGGCGGCTGCCGGTCCGGGCAAAGGTATTCGTAGAAGGTCTTGCCCTCCACCCGTTCCATGGTGAAGAACCATTCCGACCCGTGGCTCAGCACCTCGTACAGGTTCACCAGGTTGGGGTGGGTGATCTCCGCCAGGGCCCGGAACTCCTGCTTGAACAGGCTGATGTCCCGGGTGCTGGAATCATGGGGCAGCTTCAGGGCCACCAGGGTCTGCCGCTCGAAGTCGAAGGCCTCGTAGACCACGCCGAACTGCCCGGAGCCCAGGCGGCGCCGGATGGCGAAACGGTCTGTGCCGGTGAATGGGCTCAAGCGCGTCCTTCCTTCCCTGTTCAGGCGATGGCGATGCCCTCCAGCTCGCTCACTTCATGGGCATTGAAGCTGGATCGCACCAGCGGCCCCGCGTAGACCGTGCGGAAGCCCAGCGCCTTGGCCTTGCGCCCCAGCTCCGCGAATTCCTCCGGAGGCAGGTAGCGGCGCACCGGCAACTGGTGCCGGGTGGGGCGCAGGTACTGGCCCAGGGTGAGGATGTCCACCCCGGACGCCACCAGGGCCGCGCAGACCTCCATGAGTTCCGCCTCGGTTTCGCCCAGGCCCAGCATGAGCCCCGACTTGGTGTGGAACTCCTCGCCGAACAGGGCCGAACCCAGCCGCTTGGCCTCGGCCAGCACCGCCAGGGTGCGCGGGAACCGGCCGGCCGGGCGCACCGTGGCATAGAGGCTGGGCACCGTTTCCGTGTTGTGGTTGAACACCGCCGGCCCCGCCGCCACCACCTGGCCCACCGCCTCCAGGTCGCCCATGAAATCCGGCGTGAGCACTTCCACCCCGACCCCCGGGTTCAGCCGGTGGATGGCCCGGATGGTCTCGGCGAAATGGGCGGCGCCGCCGTCGGCCAGGTCATCCCGGTTGACCGAGGTGAGCACCGCGAAGCGCAACCCCAGGGACGCCACCCGCCGGGCGGTCTCCTCCGGCTCCATGGGGTTCAGCGGCTGCGGCCGGCCGCTGTGGATCGAGCAGAATCCGCAGGCCCGGGTGCAGGTGTCGCCCATGAGCAGGAAGGTGGCGGTGCCGTGGCTGAAGCAGTGGGCCCGGTTGGGGCACCGGGCCTCCTCGCACACCGTGTGCAGGTCGGAATGGCGCATATCCGCCTTCATGGCGTGCAGTTCGCCCAGGCGCACCCGTTCCTGGGTGATCCACTCCGGCAACCGCGGGTGGCCATCCAGGACTTCACGACCTGCGCGCTGGCTGAATCGAGGCATGGACAACTCCCAGGATGCTCCCAGGATAGCCCAGTTGGGGCTCAGGACCGGCCCACGACCCCGGCCACCGGGCTGGAAGCGCTGGCCGTCAGGCGCCTGGGCATCCGCCCGGCCTCGAACGCCAGGCGTCCGGCGCGCACCGCCAGGTCCATGGCCTCGGCCATCTTGACCGGCTCCTTGGCCTCGGCCACCGCCGTGTTCAGCAGCACCGCGTCGGCGCCCAGCTCCATGGCCACCGCGGCGTCGCTGGCGGTGCCCACCCCCGCGTCCACCACCAGGGGCAGCCCGAACTTGGCCGCCACCTCCCGGAGGATCTCCAGCACGTGGGGGTTCTGCACCCCGAGTCCGGAACCGATGGCGCTGGCCAGGGGCATCACCGTCGCGCAGCCGATCTCGCACAGCTTGCGGGCCAGGATCGGATCGGCATTGATGTAGGGCAGCACCACGAAACCCTCCTTGACCAGGATCTGGGCCGCCCGGAGGGTCTCCTCGCCGTCCGGGTAGAGGCTGACCTTGTCGCCGATCACTTCCAGCTTCACCCAGTTGGTCTCCAGCGCCTCCCGGGCCAGCCGGGCCACCCGCAGGGCCTCGTCCCCGGTGAAGCAGCCGGCGGTGTTGGGCAGCAGCGCAAGGCCCTTGGGGATCCAGTTCAGGACGTTGTCCTCGCCCTTGGCCCCCAGGTCGAAGCGCCGCACCGCCAGGGTGATCATGTCCACGTGGGCCGCCTCGTAGCACGCCTTCATGGTGGCGAAGTCCTTGTACTTCCCCGTGCCCAGCACGAGCCGGTTGTTGAACGTCTTGCCTGCGATACTGAGCATGCCTTTTCTCCCTTTTGAAGACCGTCCCCCCAGTCTAGGACATCCCAGGAGACCCTTCATGCTATCGCATCGAACCACCCTCACCCTGCACCTGCCCGAGCGCACCGGGTTCCTGAACATCACCCCGGACGTGGAAGAGGCCCTCTACGAAAGCGGCATCCAGGAGGGCCTGTGCCTGGTGAACGCCATGCACATCACCGCCAGCGTGTTCATCAACGACGACGAGCCCGGGCTGCACGCCGACTACCAGCGCTGGCTGGAGCGGCTGGCCCCGTTCAACGCCGGCACCGACCCGGCCAAGGGCGGCTACCTGCACAACCGTTCCGGCGAAGACAACGGCGACGCCCACCACAAGCGGCAGATCATGGGCCGGGAAGTGGTGGTGGCGGTCACCGGGGGCGAACTGGACTTCGGTCCATGGGAGCAGATCTTCTACGGCGAGTTCGACGGGCGCAGGGACAAACGGGTGCTCATCAAGATCATCGGGGAGTAGCCGGCGGCGCCGTTCCTCCATATAAAACCTGGACTTTGAGACAAATTCTCGTTATGTTTGCCTATCGTGCTAGGAAGGCGCGCGCCGGTCTGCGCCCTTGTTACCTACGGGTTCTCAGTTCGAAATCCATCAACGCCCCGACCGGGGCCCGCTCCGACCAGAACGTCGTGCGGGTGGGCCCTTCCAGGAGCATTCATGTCCTTTGATACCCTCGGCCTCATGCCCGAGCTGCTGCATGCCGTTCGCGACCAGGGCTACGAAACCCCCACCCCCGTCCAGGCCCAGGCCATTCCCTACGTGCTGGCCGGCCGCGACCTGCTGGCCGGGGCCCAGACCGGCACCGGCAAGACGGCGGCATTCGTGCTGCCCATCCTGCAGATGCTCGCCCCCCAGGGCAGCCCCAGCACCTCCCCGGCCCGCCACCCCATCCGCTGCCTCATCCTCACGCCCACCCGGGAGCTGGCCATGCAGATCGAGGAGAGCGTGCGCGGCTACGGCAAGTACCTGCCCATCCGCTCCGCCACGGTGTTCGGCGGGGTCAACATCAACCCCCAGGTGAAGGCGCTGCGCGCCGGCATCGAGATCCTGGTGGCCACCCCTGGCCGCCTGCTCGACCATCATCAGCAGGGCAACCTGAACTTCTCCCAGCTTCAGTTCCTGGTGCTGGACGAAGCCGACCGCATGCTGGACATGGGCTTCATCCGGGACATCAAGAAGATCCTCGCCCTGCTTCCCGCCAAGCGGCAGAACCTGCTGTTCTCCGCCACCTTCAGCGACGACATCCGCCAGCTGGTCTCCGGCCTGCTCACCAACCCGGCCTCGGTGGACGTGGCCGCCCGCAACTCCGCCGCCGAGCTGGTGGAGCACCTGGTCCACCCGGTGGACCGCGAGCGCAAGCGCGCCCTCCTTTCCCACCTCATCCGCACCCAGAAGCTGGAGCAGGTGCTGGTGTTCTGCCGCACCAAGCACGGCGCCAACCGCCTGTCCGAGCAGCTGGAAACGGACGGCATCGCCGCCTCGGCCATCCACGGCAACAAGAGCCAGCCCCAGCGGATCAAGGCCCTCTCCGACTTCAAGGAAGGCAAGATCACCGTCCTGGTGGCCACCGACATCGCCGCCCGGGGCCTGGACATCAGCCAGCTGCCCCACGTGGTCAACTACGAGCTGCCCCAGGTGGCCGAGGACTACGTGCACCGCATTGGCCGAACCGGCCGCGCCGGCACCGAGGGCATGGCCCTCAGCCTGGTCTGCGTGGACGAGGCCAAGCTGCTCAAGGACATCGAGCGCCTGCTGAAACACCCCCTGCCCACCCAGGTGATCTCCGGCTTCGCCCGTGATCCCAGCATCAAGGCCGAGCCCATCCTCACCGGCCGGGGCGGCGGCGGAGGCGGTCGCGGCCCCCGCCCCGGCGGAGCCAGCCGGTTCGGCGGCGGCGGATCCCGGCGTCCATCCGGCCCCGCCGCCCGCAGCGGAACCTCCTCCCGCGGCAAGTAAGGCAGCGTCCCGCCGGCCGGCCCCGATGCCGCGGGCCGGCCGGCAGTGAATCCTAGCTTTCCCGCGCGTCCAGGATCTCCAGCACGTGCGGCTTGAGGACCGTCAGCAGACGGTCCTTGGGCACGTCCTGCACCTTGATGGTGATCTCCCAGCGCGCCCCCTTGGCGTCGCTCACCTCGTGGAAGCCCAGGCCCACGATGTCGCCGGAGGCGGCGGCGATGGCCGAGGTGATGTCCGCGATGGTGCCCTTGCGGTCGGCGGTGGTGGCCCAGACCCGCACCCCCCGGCGGCGCCCGCCCAGCAGTTCCATGAAGGCCCGGAAGATATCGTTCTGGCTGACCATGCCCACCAGGTGCTTGCCGTCCATGACCGGCAGGCAGCCGATGTTGCGGTCGGCCATGACCCGTGCCGCATCCTCCACCGGGGTGTCTTCGGTCACCGTGGCCACGTCCTTCACCATCAGCATCTCCACCGTGATCCTGGCCAGCAGGGAGGGGATCTCCCAGAACGACAGCAGGGTGGCGGAGGACGGGGTGGCGTTGTGCAGATCGGTTTCCGAAATGATGCCCACCAGGGTCCCGTGGGCATCCACCACCGGCATGCGATGAACCCCCTTCTCCTTCATGAGCTTCAGCGCCTCCGGCATGGTCGTATGCGGTGGCATCACCGCAGGCTTGGGAACCATCAGCTCTCTGATGAGCATCATTGCCTCCTTCAAGGTGACGCAACTATAGCAAGCCGCCCGCTGCATGCATCTACTGATTTTTCCAGGCCGGGAACCGTCGGTTCAGGGCGTCGGAAGCCGGTTCGGGGCGCAGCCCCAGGGTGCGGCGGAAGGCTGCCCCTGAGGCAACCCGGCCTGGACCGGTGGCATGTCTAAAAAGTATCCAATGCGAATCCGCGCTTCGATCTGCCCATCCGAATTCTTTTATAATAATTGGTATCATTTAGCTTGAAAAAACGGCTTAGCTCTCCATGGCCGGCTTATGCTAGCAATAAGTTTTAATGTCGTATCGTGCATTCCTTTTTCCGGCGCAAATCCGGATGCCCGCCCATCCACCGGCAGGCCGTGCCCACTTCCCCCTTTGCAGAGGCAACCCATGGGCTTCCCATCCCGAAAAGCCAACGGTTACTCCATGGTCGAGCTGCTCCTGGTGTTGGTGATCGTCGGCGTCCTGTCGATGGTGG
>JARLGP010000308.1 GCA_031292735.1 Holophaga sp. | reverse complement strand
CCCCCCGGCTCAACCGGGCCAGCACCCACAGCTGGGCCATCTGGTCCCAGGGCTCCGCGCTGAACCACAGCACCGCGGACCCGGCCCGGCGCACAGCCTGGAGCGTGTCCTCCTCCTCCCGGAACGCGTCGGTGCCCGCGGCCAGTCCCCAGTACTGGGCCCGCAGCCCCGCCCGCACCCCGGGATCAACGCTCCAGGGCCCCACCGCCGGGGAATCCCGCCAGGGCATGGCCTCTCCCGGCAGACCGGCTGCCGTCCAGGCCTTCAATCCCATATCCCCGCTGCACAGATGTAGCATTCCCCTCCCTGGCGTGTCCCACCCTCACTGAATGCGGGATAGCGGCCCAGGGTTCCCTACAGCACCGCCGGATTCCGCCCGCCGTCCATGGCGACGGTCACGGCGGTGATGTAGCTGGCCTGGTCCGAGGCCAGGAACACCACGGCGCTGGCGATCTCGGCCGGTGCGGCCATGCGGCCCATGGGGATGCGGGCCACGTTCCGGGCCCGGGCCTCCTCCAGGCTGATGCTGGCCAACCGGGCCTCGGCCTGGAGCCGTTCCGCCACCCGTCCGGTTTCGGTCATGCCCGGGCTCACCCCCAGCACCCGAACTCCGCGAGCCGCATAGGCCGCGCCCAGCCCGGCGGTGGCCAGCATGAGCGCGGCGTTGGCCGCCCCGCCGGCCACATGCACCGGGGAGGCCACCTTGCCGCCCACGCCGATGACGTTGACGATGACCCCGCGCCCGCGTTCGGCCATGCGCTTCACCACCGGATCGATGACGTTGATGGTGGAGAAATACTTGGAATCCATGGCCGCCCGCCAGGCCCGGGGGGTCAAGTCATCCGGCGCCATGCGCTTGGCGGCGCCCGCGCTGTTCACCAGGATGTCCACCGGGCCCAGCTGCCCGGTCACCGCGTCCACCATCCGGGCGGCGGCATCGGGGTCGCAAAGGTCCGCCGCGAACCCCAGGACGCCGGGCAGGGTGGCCAGGGCCCGGTCGAGGTTGGCCTGGGAGCGGGAGCAGATGGCGATCCGGGCGCCCTCGGCGGCGAACGCCGCGGCGCAGGCCAGACCGATCCCTTTGGACCCGCCAGTGATGAGTACAACCTTGCCCGTGAGACCCAGGTCCATGGAGGAACCTCCCAGGGCCTATCTTACGACCGGATCCAGCAGGTAGTCGCACTCGGCCACCACCCGCCCGCCCTTGTGGTAGACCCGGGGCACCCGTCGGCCGATGGCGCTGATGATCTCGTTGCGGTTGGTGTCGGCCCAGCCCGCCAGCTCGGCGATGGCCACCTCGTCGGCCCCCCAGCGGCCCATGAGCAGCACCGGGTCGCCCTCCGCCACCTCCGGCGCCCGGGTCACGTCCAGCACCAGCTGGTCCATCATCACCAGCCCGAGCACCGGCACCCGCCGGCCGCGCACGATGGCCTCGGCCCGGTGGGACAGCCGCCTGGAATATCCGTCCGCGTAGCCGATGGGCACGGTAGCCACCCGGGCGCCGCCTTCGGGGGCGCGCCAATCTTCGTCGTAGCCGCTGCCTTCGCCCGCGGCCATGGGGCGCACCCGGGAGATGCGGGCCCGGAGCGCCATGGGGGTGCGCACCTCCAGGCCGTCCGGCGCGCCCGACGGCTTGTTGCCGAACATGATGGCCCCGGCCCGCACCAGGTCGAGGCGGAACTCAGGGTAGCGCAGCATGCCGATGCTGTCGCACACGTGGCGCAGCGGGAATTCGATCCCGCCCGCCCGGGTCTCCCCCAGCACCCGCTCGAACAGCTGGAACTGCTTCAGGTCCGAAGCCCGGTCGCGGAGCGCCAGATGGGTGAAGATCCCCTCCATCCGGAGCCCCGGCAGGGCCGCCATGCGCCCGATGAGCCGGGCGGTGTCCGCGTCGGGCTTGATGCCAAGCCGGTTCATGCCGGTATCGATCTTCACGTGCACGTCGCTGGTCACCCCCAGGGCCACCGAAGCCTGGGACAGGGCCTCGGCCTGGGCCAGGTCGAACAGGGTGGTGCGGATCCCGCAGCGGGCGGCCTCGCCCAGGTTGCCGGTCGGGGTGTGCCCCATCACCAGGAGCGGCGCGCCGGGGAAGGCCCGGCGCAGCTCCAGGGCCTCCGGCAGGCCGCCCACGGCCAGCAGGTCCACACCGTCGGCCAGCAGTTCCCCGGCCACGGCCACACTGCCGAGCCCGTAGGCATTGCCCTTGACCACGGCGGCCAGCCGCGGCGGCGCCCCGTCGGCCCGGAACGGCCCTTGGGCCAGCACCGAGCGCACCAGCCGGAGGTTGTGGGCGATCAGGTCGAGATCGACCTCCATCTGGGCACTTCGTTGCACGTTTCGCCTCCCGGGCTGTGGGTCCAACGTAACGCCGGCCCTTCCCCAACGAATAATTATTCTATTTTCGAATCAAGGCTATAACTATTATTCATTTTTAACATGAATGGGACCCGCCTATAGTTGAACTACCCGAGGGGGGTGGAATGCGCAGAAGGGCCGGAATCATCCTATGGAGAAGCAGCTGGTTGCAGGCTGGAATCCTGATCGGAGCCTGGTGGCTGTGCGACCGGCTGACCCGGGCCCTGGATCTTCCGCTGCCCGGCGGCATCATCGCCCTGGGGGTGCTGCTCTGCCTCCTGCTGAGCGGCCGCGTGCGGCTCGGCCTGGTGCGGCGCGGCGCCGCCGGGCTGCTGGACCACATGGTGCTGTTTTTCGTGCCCGCCGTCATGGCCCTGCTGAACCATCCCGAACTGCTGGGCATGGTTGGTTTGAAGATTCTCGTGGTGATCGCCTTCAGCACCCTGGCGGTGATGGTGGGGACGGCGCTGGTGGTGGATGTCTGCTTCCGCTGGAGGGCCGACCATGTGGCGTGACCTGCAGCCGGTAGCCTGGGCGGCCATCACGGTCGGCCTCTACCTGCTCGCCCGGGCCATCTACCAGCGCCATGCCCACTGGTTCACCTCGCCCCTGCTGGTGACCTGGGCCCTGTGCTTCAGCCTCGCCCTGGTCCTGCACGTGAACTACCGGAGCTACCTGCGGGGCACCCACTGGCTGCTGGCCCTGCTGGGGCCCGCGGTGATGGCCTTCGCCATCCCGATCTACGAGCAGCGCAAGCTGATTCGCCGGAACTGGATGGTCCTGGCGCTGGGCGTGGTGGCCGGGTCGGTCATCGCCTTCGGCACCTCCTGGCTGCTGGCCTGGGCCCTGGGGCTGTCCCCGGACCTGCGGCGGACCCTGCTGCCGCGGTCGGTCACCACCCCCTTCGCCCTGGCCTTCGTCAAGAGCGTGGGCGGCAGCCCGGAACTCACCGCCACCTGCGTGGTGATCACCGGCCTGTTCGGGGCCTCCCTGGGCGAGCTCCTGTTGACCTGGCTGCCGCTGCGCTCGGCCTTCGCCCGGGGCGCGCTGTTCGGCATGGGCGCCCACTCCGTGGGCACCGCCAAGGCCCGGGAAGTGGGGGAAGTGGAAGGTTCGGTGGCTGGCCTGATCATGGTGCTGGCCGGAATCCTCAGTGTGCTGGTGGCCCCCGTGCTGGCCATCTGCATGCACTGACCGGGAGACGCGGCCATGGACCTCCGGACCCTCAGGGCTTTCGTGGAAGTGGTGCGCCAGGGGGGCTTCTCCTCCGCCGCCCGGGTGGTGTTCGCCTCCCAGCCCACCGTAAGCAAGGCGGTCAAGCAGCTGGAAGAGGAAGTGGGGGTGCCGCTGCTGGACCGGCTCGGCCATCAGGTGCGCCCCACCGTGGCCGGCGAGCTGGTGTACCGGCGCGCCGTGGCCATGCTGGCGGAACGGGAGAACCTGCAGAACGACCTGGCCGACCTGGGCGGGCTGCGCAAGGGCCGCCTGCGCCTGGGCCTGTCGCGCCTGGGCAGCAGCATCCTGTTCGCCCGGCTGGTGGCGGAATTCCGCAACCGGTACCCGGGCATCGAGATCGAGCTGGTGGAGCACGGTGCCCTGTTCCTGGAGCAGGCCCTGCGGGAAGGCGCCCTGGACCTGGCCATGTGCATGCTGCCGGTGCCCGATGACCTGGAATGGGAGCAGGTGCACGACGACCCCCTGATGGTGCTGCTGCCCAAGGGGCATCCCCTGACCGGGCATTCCGCCATCCAGCTGGCCGAATTGGCGGACAGCCCCTTCATCCTGTTCGAGCAGGGCTTCGCCCTCAATCCGCGGATCCTCGACGCCTGCCAGCGGGCCGGCTTCACGCCCCGGGTGGCCGCCTACAGCGGCCAGGCCGAATTCATCCAGGCCCTGGTGGCCGCCGGGCTGGGGGTGGCCTTCCTGCCCCGCCTGCTCTGCTCGGGAATCCAGCCGCCAGTCACCGCCGTCCTGCTGGACGACGATGAACTGCGCTGGCGGATCACCCTGGCCTGGCAGCGGGACGTAAGGCTGTCCCCCGCCGCCCGGGCCTACCTGGGCATGGCCCAGGCCGCCTTGAAGAAGGGGCTGGCCGCGGACTGGCCTGTATCAATTCAATAAAATATTTGTTATATGATGACGTAAGTTCGCGTCATTGGCCCTGGCGTGGATTCCGATATACTATTAATTTATATCGGAGCCACCCATGGATCCCGCCTCCTTCACCACCCTCGACCGAATCTTCCTCCTCACCGGGACCCTGGGCTCCATCGTCGTGCTGTTCCGGGTGGTGACCCTGTTCGCGGGCGGGGACCTGGGCGAGGATGCCGGGGCGGTGGAGCTGGATGACCCCGGGGAGGCGGGGGACGGGTTCCAGCTGCTCAGCCTCCACGGGCTCTCGTCGTTCTTCATGATGTTCGGCCTGGTGGGGCTGGCCCTGGGCCGCCAGAGCCGGGCCGGTGCCGGCTGGTCGCTGCTGGGCGCCGTGCTGGCGGGAATGGGCGCCATCTGGGTCATCGCCCGGCTGTTCCGGTTCGCCCTCCGGCTGCAGTCCAGCGGCACCATCCCGGCCCAGGCCGCCAAGGGCTGCCTGGGCACCGTGTACCTCACCATCCCCGCGGGCGGCACCGGGCGGGTGAATGTCCAGATCGGCCAGCGCAGGCGGGAAATGGACGCCATCCATGAAGCGGGCACGGAACTGCCCACCGGCTCCCCCATCCGGGTGATGCGGGTGGAGCGTTCCCTGGCCATCGTCCAATCCTTTTCCTCTCCGGAGAATCCATGCTCCAGCAAGTGAACATCTGGGTGTTCCCGATCGTCGGCTTCGCCCTGCTGCTATTCGTCACCCTCATGTTCCTGGCCTCCCGCTACAAGCGGTGCCCTTCGGACAAGATCCTGGTGGTGTTCGGCAAGGTGGGCGCGGGCCAATCGGCCCGGTGCATCCACGGCGGCGGGGTCATGGTCCTGCCCCTCGTCCAGGGCTGGGCCTACATGAGCCTGACCCCCATGACCATCAGTATCCCGCTGCAAAAGGCCTTGTCCCTGCAGAACATCCGCATCAACGTGCCGTCCACCTTCACCGTGGGCGTCAGCACCGAGCCGGACATCATGAACGCCGCCGCCGAGCGGCTGCTCAACCTCAGCCAGACCCACATCGAGGAGATGGCCAAGGAGATCATTTTCGGCCAGCTGCGGCTGACCGTGGCCAGCCTGACCATCGAGCAGATCAACCAGGACCGGGAGCGCTTCCTGGAATCCATCCGCAAGAACGTCTCCCCCGAGCTGAACAAGATCGGGCTGTACCTGATCAACGTGAACATCACCGACATCACCGACGAATCCGGCTACATCGACAGCATCGGCAAGAAGGCCGCCGCGGAAGCCATCAACCAGGCCAAGGTGGACGTGGCCGAGCAGGAGAAGCTGGGGAGCATCGGCGAATCCCAGGCCACGCGGGAGCGGGAGATCGTGGTGGCCGGCAACGTGGCCGATTCGGAAAAGGGGCAGAAGCAGGCCGAGGCGGACAAGCGGGTGTTCATCAAGCACCAGGAGGCCACGGCGGTGGGCGGCGAGAACGAGGCCCTGGCCACCATCGCCCGGACCAACGCGGAACTGGCGGTGCAGCAGGCGGAGGCCGTGCGGCGCGGCGAGGTGGCCCGCCGGGAGGCCGAGGTGGAGATCCAGAAGGCCCAGTACAAGGCCGAGACGGAACGGTTGAACGCCCTGGAAGTGGTCCGCCAGGAGGTGGACAAGCGCAAGGTCGAGATCGGCGCCGAAGCCGAGGCGGAAAAGACCCGCATCGAGGCCAGGGGCGTGGCCGACGCCATCCTGCTCAAGTACGAGGCGGAGGCCGAGGGCATCCGCAAGGTCCTGGAAAGCAAGGCGGCCGGCTACCTCAGCCTGGTGCAAGGGTGCAACGGCGACGCCAAGGCCGCCGCCACCCTGCTCATGACCGAAAAGATCGAACAGATCGTCCAGCTCCAGGTGGAGGCCATCCGCAACATCAAGATCGACAAGATCACCGTGTGGGATTCCGGCTCCGGCAAGGACGGCAGCGCCACCGCCAACTTCATGGCCGGCATGATCAAGAGCCTGCCCCCGCTGCACGACGTGGCGGGGCTGGCCGGCATCGAGCTGCCGGAATACCTGGGGCGGCTGACACCGGAGGGCCCGGAGCGGAACCCTCCCGATGGGACCCTGCCCTGAATGGCCCTGGAGCCTTCAAGCGCCAGGACTTCCGGCGCTGCCCTGGCGCCCGTCAAAGGCTGCGGGAATAGCGCCACTCCACCAGCGGGCAGTCCTTGATCCGGTCATCTACTTTCACCTCTCCATCTCCCTGGAAGCCCAATTCCTGATAAAACTTTTGGGCTTCGGAGTTGGATTCCAAGACCCAAAGGACCAACCGCCCAATCTTGCGTCGACGGCATTCCTCCATGGCAAGCCTGGTCAATTTTTTACCCAGGCCCTTTCTCCAGTGGTCGGGATCGATGTAGAGCGCCCGCAGTTCAAGGAAATCGTCCTGGGGCCCATCACCGTCCCGATATGAGCCCAGCGTGATGAACCCGACGATTGTCTGGTCATCCTTTTCCTGGGCCAACAGCGTGAAGGAGGCGTCCGCCAGGAATACCTTCTCCCAGTCCCTGACCTTCTGCTCCACCGAAAGTCCTTGGAGGTATGTATCGGCGATCCGTCCCCGGTAGGCCGCCTGCCAGGAGTGCACCTGGACCTTCGCCAATCCGGGCCCGTCGCAGGGCAAGGCGCGCCGGAATTGAAAGGTCTTTCCACTCAACGGGTGGAACAACACGAGGTTTTTCCTAGAATCCAGATTTCGACTACGATCCAGTGGTTTCAGATTTGAAAAGGTTTCAGATTTCAAGACCGATCGCCAAACCGCTCAGAACAGCATCCAAACCTTGCAAAGGCCATCCCTATAACGAGACGGCCTTTTATTTAATCATTTGAATTAAACAACTAAAACGGGATATCGTCCTCATATCCCCCCGCGCCCCCACCACCGCTGGTCGGCGGAACCGGACCGGTGGACTCATACTCGTCGGTCCCCCGGCTTTCGGACGCGCCGACCGAACGGCTGGTCCCTCCGCCGCCACCTTCTTCCAGGCGGCCCAGCATCACGAAGTTGTCGCAGCGGATCTCGCAGGCGGTCTTCTTGACCCCGGCCTGGTCGGTGTACTCCCGGTACTGGATGCGGCCCTCGATGAGGACCTGCTTGCCCTTGCGCAGGAACTTCTCGGCGATCTCCGCCTGCTTGCCCCACACGACGATGTTGTGCCACTCGGTCTTGGACTGCTTCTCCCCCTGGGGGTTCTTCCAGGTTTCCGTGGTGGCCACGGAAAAGCGCGCCAGGGCCTGGCCCGAAGGGGTGGCCTTCAGTTCCGGATCACGCCCCAAATTCCCGATAAGCATTACTTTATTTAGTGAACCAGACATGCGCTGCCTCCTCAAGTTGCCGACGGAGCTCTCCGCCTCACCCAGTCTCAGACTATCCGAGGTGGTGGTAGGGTGTTCATCATCCTCTCCGGGAAAACGGTGTCAAGCCTTCTCGTGAGGTGCCGAAGCAAGTCCGCCGCCGAGCGGAATTACCTTCCAGCCGTCCACCCCGGACGACCCGGGGCCGGGCTTGGCGGGTCGCTGAACCGCATCCGCCGTGGGATGCTTGGGCATGGCCCTCACCCCCCTCCCCATCGACGCCCACCTGCCCCGGATCCTGGAAACCTTCCGCGCCACCGGGCGCCTGGTGCTGGCCGCGGAGCCGGGCGCCGGCAAGACCACCCGGGTGCCCCGCGCCCTGCTGGACGCCGGGATGCTGGCCGAAGGCGCCTGCTGGGTGCTGGAACCCCGGCGGCTGGCGGCGCGGCTCGCGGCGGCCCGGGTGGCAGCGGAACTGGATGAGCCCCTGGGCCAGCGGGTGGGCTACGCGGTGCGGTTCGAGCAGAAGGTGTCCAGGGCCACCCGCATCTGCTTCGTCACCGAAGGCCTGCTGCTCCGGCGGCTGCAGTCCGACCCGCTGCTGAAGGGCATCTCCACGGTGCTCCTGGACGAATTCCACGAACGGCACCTGCAGACCGACCTGGCCATCACCCTGCTTGCCCGGCTGCGCCAGGGCCCCCGTCCCGACCTGCGCCTGGGGGTCATGAGCCCCACCCTGGACGCCGGGCCGGTGGCCGAGTTCCTGGACGCGGAGGTGATCCGCTGCGAGGGCCGGCCCTTCCCGGTGACCGTCCGCCACCTGCCCCGGCCCGACGACCGGCCGCTGGCGCTGCTGGTGGCCGAGGCGGTGGAGGGCCTCTACCGGGACGGCCAGAAAGGGCACACCCTGGTGTTCCTGCCGGGGGCGGCGGAGATCCGCGCGGGGCTCGCCTCCTGCGCCCCGGCGGCGGCCCGCTTCGGCCTGCAGCTGCTGCCCCTGCACGGCAGCCTCAGCTTCGAGGCCCAGCAGCTGGCCGTGGCCCCCTCGGCCCGGCCCAAGGTCATCCTCAGCACCAACGTGGCGGAAAGTTCCGTGACCATCGAGGGGGTGGCCGCCGTGGTGGATTCCGGGCTGGGCCGCACGGCGCTGCACTCCCCCTGGTCGGGCCTGCCCGGGCTGCGCACGGCGCGGATCAGCCAGGCCCGCTGCATCCAGCGGGCGGGCCGGGCCGGACGCACCGGACCGGGCCTCTGCCTGCGGCTGTTCGCCCAGAACGACTTCAACGCCCGGCCGGATTTCGACACCCCGGAGATCCTCCGGGCCGATCTGGCGGAAACCATCCTGGCCCTGGCCGATCTGGGGCTGGAGGACATCGGCTCGCTGCGCTGGTTCGAGCCGCCCCCGGCCGCGGCCCTGGAGGCGGGATCCCGGCTGCTGGCGGGCCTGGACGCCCTGGACCCGCGGGGCCGCATCACCGCCATGGGCCGGCGCATGGCCAAGCTGCCGCTGCACCCCCGGCTGGGCCGGCTGGTGGCCGCCGGCGAGGACCTGGGCATTCCCCGGCTGGCCAGGCTGGGGGCGGTGCTGCTGGAAACCGGCGACCTGGGCGCCCGGGCCGGGCTGGGGCAGCGGAAGGGCGGGGAACACCAGCTGGATTCCGACCTGCTGCAGCGGCTGGACCAGTACTGGGAGGCCGAAGCCGCCGGCTTCCGCGGCGGCGCCTGCCGGGCCGCGGGGCTCGATCCCGCCGCGGTGCGCCAGGCGCACCTG
>JARLGP010000054.1 GCA_031292735.1 Holophaga sp. | reverse complement strand
TGCCCGAACGGGGTCCTCAAGCAGTGCGTCAAGGACTACACCGTGGATGAACTCATCCAGATCCTGCGGCGTGATTTCAGCAACTGGGGCCCCGAAGGCGGCGTCACCTTCACCGGCGGCGACCCTCTGGTGCAGCATGGATGCCTGCTGGAAGTCCTGAAGCGCTGCCGCGACTGGCAGATCCACACCGCCATCGAGACCAGCGCGTGCGTGAGCCGTGATCTTTTTCTCGAGGTGATGCAGTACATCAATTTTGCCTTCATCGACGTCAAGCACATGGATACCGAACGCCACCGGGAGGAGACGGGTGTCGGCAACGAGCTGATCCTGTCCAACATCGCGGCGCTCGTGGACTCCGGCTGGAGCGGGCGGCTGGTGCTGCGCCAGCCGGCCATCGGCGGCTACAACGATGGCGAGCGGGACGCCCAGCAGGTCATCGATTTCATGAATGCCCATGGCCTTTTTGAAATCAACCTGCTGACCTTCCACCCCCTGGGGGAAACCAAGTGGAACCAATTGGGCAAGCCCTATCCCCATTCCGGCCGGAAAAGCGTGGATCCGGAGCACATGAAAAGCATTCAGCAGCTGTATCTCAACAACAACATCGCCTGCTACCTGGGCGACAACACCCCGTTCTGATGGCATGACCCATGCCATCAGGCCTGGGGCCTGATGAAGGTGGTACTGGGGCCTTCCGCTGATCCGGAGGGCCCCGGGCTTTGGCTAGGGAATGGCCATGAACACGCCGCAGTAGCCTTCGAGGCACCGGTCCAGGGTCCACCGGATCCAGCCCCAGGACCCGTCGCGCTGGCGCAGGCGCGCCTTGAAGCTGACGCTGCGGGCGCGTTCCATGGCCTCGGTGAGGAGCTCCACGTCCTGGGGGTGGATGAGCGCCACCAGCTCGGTCAGGGTCCGGGGCAGGCTGGCCGTTCCCAGGACGGGCAGGGCGGAATCGGGCATCACCAGGTCCTCGTCCACCAGGAACCAGGGCGCCACCCGGCCCGCCACGATGGCTTCGCTCAGGCCCTTGAGGCCTTCCAGCAGGCCCTTGTGCAGGGCCTCGTGGGGCAACGGGGTGGTTTCCCGCACGCTCAGCACCCGGCCCACGGTTTCCGAACCCACCCGCTGGGGCCGGCCGGATTGCTCCAGGGAACGGCCGCCGTTGAGCGTGAGAATGCCCGAGGTCTCCTTCTCCGGCCGGTTGCGCAGCAGGCCCACCTCGTCCAGCAGCGCGTTGGGGCCGTCGAACTGGTCGGTGAGGTAGTGGATCACCTCCTCCAGGTCCATCCGGGCCATGACGTATTCGGGAATGCCGAACAATGCCAGAAACTTCCGGTTGTAGGCGGAGATCCGCCCGGCCAGGTCCACCACCAGGAGGCCTTCCGCGGTGGATTCCAGGATGGCGCGGAGCAGGGCAGTCACCCGCGCGCTGGCGGACTCCGCTTCCCGCCGGGCCTCGGCCTCCCGGGCCTCCTCCAGGGCCCGGCGGAGCACCGGCTTCAGCCGCGGCAGGTTGTTCTTGAAGACGTAGTCGGTGGCGCCGTGGCGCAGGCATTCCACCGCGCGCTCCTCGCCCAGGCTGCCGGAGAGGAAGATGAAGGGCAGCCCCGGGGCATGCTTGCGGGCCAGTTCCAGGGCCTCGTCGCCGCCGATGTCGGGCAGGAAGTAGTCGGCCAGGATCAGGTCGAAGCTCCAGGGGTCGCGCAGCGCGCTGAGGAAGGCCGCGCGGCTGCTCACCCAAACCAGCTCGCAGGGCAGGTACTCCCGGTCGAGCATGTCCTTCACCAGTTCCATGTCCTCGGAACGGTCTTCCAGGTAGAGGATGCGGATCGTCTTGTTCATGTGCGCCGATGGGGTTGCTTGCTCAGGCTGGGCTCATCGTAACTTTATGTTAGAATCATACCCCCTCTGAACCATAAAATCGATCGGGTAAGCGCGAAACCCGACCGCGGCGTTTTTTGTTTTGATTTATCGATCATCATTCCCGGGACAGACAGACCCGGTCCAGAAGCCCCGGCGGCAGCAGCGGATGGGGAGCCGGAGCGGGCCGGCCGAACAGGTAGCCCTGGCCCAGATCCAGGCCCAGGTCCTGGATCACCGCCAGGTCAGCCTCCCGTTCGATGCCTTCGGCCACCACCTGGGCGCCGGTGGCGGCGGCGATGTCCCGCAGGGAACGGAGGAACTGGCGCTTCACCGGGTCCTGGCCGACGCCGTGGATGAAGTGCCGGTCGATCTTCACGTACTCCGGACGCAGCTCCTCCCAGAGGCGCAGGCTGGAGAAGCCTTCGCCCAGGTCGTCCATGGCGATGGTGAACCCGAGCCGGCGATACCGGTCGGCGCTGCGGACCAGCTGGCTGAAATCGGCGGTGGGCTGGTTTTCGGTGATCTCGATGACGATCTGCTCCGGGCAGAAGCCCAGCCCGGCCATGGTGTCCGGCCGGAACAGGGCGAGGAAGGGCGCCTGCGCGAGGCTGTCGGGGCTGACGTTCAGGAACAGCTTCTGCGGCTGGCCGCTGGCCTTGAAGGTCCGCAGCAGGCTGCGGCAGCAGGCCGCTTCCAGGCTCACCACCTGCCCGGTGAGCTGGGCGGCCTTGAACAGGTTGAGGGGCAGGTGCAGCAGCGAGCCCGCCGGGCCCCGGATCAGGCCTTCGAAGCCGTGCATCCGCGCGGTGCGGAGGTCCAGGATGGCCTGGAAGCGAGGCTGCAGGCGGTCCCCGTCGATGATGGCGCGCAGGGTCTCCCCCGGCTGGGGCAGCAGGTCGTTCACCCTGAAGGTTTTGCCTCTTGGCGTGGCAGGGCGTGAAGGTGCCAGCATCGAAATTCCCATGAAAACATTAAAACGTTGCCGGGATTCCCATCCCGCTGGCTGGTGGTAACAAGGGCGTAAACAGATCTCCGGCTCAGACCGGCGCCGGGGCGGAAAGGTGGGTGCGGATGGTCTGCACCCAGAGGTCCTCGTCCTGCCAATCGGCCGGGTCCAGGAGCGGGCCGGGCTGGATGGTCACCCGGGTGCTCCGGTTCTGGACCACGCGCTTGAGGTGAGGCATCAGGCTGTCGTCGCCGATCCAGGGATAGTAGGCATCCTGGCTGGCCAGCCGGAACGGGAGCAGCTTCACCTTGAGCCGGTAGGCCATGCGCAGGCCGCCCTCGTACAAGGGGGCCAGCACCTCGCCGGTGGTGGTGGTGCCTTCCGGAAACAGCAGGAAATCCTCGCCCGCGTCCAGGTCCCGGACCATGGCGTGCAGGGCCGCGGCCCGGCTGAACAGACAGGCCCGGTTCACGAAGCGGAGGCCGATCCGCTGGGCGCCGCGGCCGATGAGGGGATAGGCCGCCACTTCCGCCTTGGCCAGCGCCATGGAGGGCCTCAGACTCAGGTAGATCAGCGGGTCCAGCCAGCTGAGATGGTTCGACGCCCACACCTGGGCGCCGAACGGGATGGGCGAAAGCAGCCGGGTTTCCACGCCCATCCAGCGCAGGGTCCGCCGAGCCCAGCGGTGGGCGCAAAGCTCAGGCGTCCGGGTATGCCCCAGGGCGCCGATGGTCCACAGGGTTCCGCCCAGGGCAGCCGCCAGCCTCAGCGCCGGCTGGGGGTGGAGCGGGGGAAAGACCTCGGATGCGCTCATGGCTTCCAGGATCCCGGCCGGCCAAGGCGGGTGCGGGGCATTCCCGGAACAAAGGGGTAACTTGTTTATTCAGGGACTTGGCTGACCACCTTGCGGATGCTGGTGCGGCGGCGGGGCACCGCGGCCCCGGCGGCGAAATAGCGGCGCACCCCGCGGGCGATGGCCTGGGCCACCCGCTTGCGGAAGGCGGGATCCATCAGCCGGGCCTCCTCCCTGGGGTTGGAGATGAACGCGGTCTCCACCAGCACGGCGGGCATGGCCGCGCCCCGCAGCACCACGAACGGCGCCTGCTTCACCCCCCGCTGCTTGATTCCGCCCAGCAGGTTCAGCTGGGCCTGGATGGCCACCGCCAGGCGCTCGGAATCCTGGAGGAAGGCCTTCTGGGAAAGGTCGCTCAGGATGCCGGCCACCACGCTGTCCGGGTCGAGGCTGTCCTTGCCGCCGGCGTTCTCCACCGCGGCCAGTTCCGCGGCCATGCGGTCGCCGGCGCCCATGGACAGGAAGTAGACCTCCGAGCCCTTGGCCTGCCGGCTGGGATCGGCGTTGAGGTGGAGGCTGATGAACAGGTCGGCGCCGTCGGCGTTGGCCTTCCTGGCCCGGTCCCACAGCGGGATCAGCACGTCGCTGCGGCGGGTGAGCCGGGCTTCCATCCCGGCCGCGGCGAGCTGCTCGGCCAGGTCGTTGGCCAGGTCCAGGGCCACGTCCTTTTCCAGCAGGCCCCGGCGGCCCTTGGCCCCGTCGTCCTCGCCGCCGTGGCCGGGGTCCAGCTCCACCAGCAGGCGGGGCGGGGCCGCCGGCGCAACGGCCAGGCCGGTCGACGGCAGGCTCAGCAGGGCTAGGATCGGCAGGATTCGCAGGAGTTTCAAGGTGGCCCAATCGGTCAGGAGCGCGAGCGCCATTCGGCAATGAACTCAGATGGTTCCAGTATACTTGGGAAATTTCCTATCCATGCGGCCGGTTGTTTTGTAACACTCTTTGCATGGCTATTATTTCCCCTTGCACCCCTCCCGGCACGATGGAACTGCTCCCGCGGCAGCAGGTGGTCTTCCAGCGAATGCTGGACACCATCCGCCGGGGCTTCGAATTGTACGGCTTCCTGCCCATCGAGACCCCGGTGTTCGAAGTGGCCGATGTGCTCCTGTCCAAGAGCGGCGGGGAGACCGAGAAGCAGGTCTACTTCGTGCAGTCCACCGGCGGGCTCGAGCAGGGCCACAAGCCCGGCCTGGCCTTGCGCTTCGACCTCACGGTGCCGCTGGCGCGCTACGTGGCCGAGCACGAGGCGGAGCTGCCCTTCCCCTTCCGGCGCTACCAGATCCAGCGGGTCTACCGCGGCGAACGGTCCCAGCGGGGTCGCTATCGCGAGTTCTACCAGTGCGACATCGACGTCATCGGCAAGGATTCCCTGCCCCTGGCGTTCGACGCGGAAATGCCGGCGGTGATCCACACCCTGTTCAGCGAACTCAAGGTGGGCCCCTTCCAGATCCATTTCAACAACCGCAAGGTGCTGCAGGGCCTGTTCGAAAGCCTGGGCATCGACCAGCCGGAACGGCGCATGGCGGTGCTGCGGCAGGTGGACCGGCTGGACAAGGTGGGGCCGGACGGGGTGCGCGGCCTGCTGATGGGCGGCGAACTGATGCTGGAAGGCGCCCTGGCCGACCGCATCCTCGAACTGGTGGGGATCCGCGGCTCGGCCGCGGAGGTGCTGGCGCGCCTGGCCACCCTGGCCGAGCGGCCCGGGGCCAACCCGGTGTTCATCCAGGGGGTGCGGGAACTGGGCGAGGTGGTGGCGCTGCTGCGCGCCTTCGGGGTGCCCGAGTCCCACTGGAGCATCAACCTGGGCATCGCCCGGGGCCTGGACTACTACACCGGCACCGTCTACGAGACCTTCCTCACCGATCACCCGGGCATGGGCTCGGTGTGCTCCGGCGGCCGCTACGACAACCTGGCCAGCCAGTACACCAAGAGCCGGCTGCCCGGGGTGGGCATCTCCATCGGCCTCACCCGGCTGTTCTACGTGCTTTCCGAGGCCGGGCTGGTGGGCCAGGGCGCCAGCACGGTCCAGGTGCTGGTCACCCAGTTCGACCCGGCCCTGCTGCCCGACTACCTGGCCCTGGCGGCGGACCTGAGGGGCCACGGGGTGAACACCGAGATCCACCTGGAACCGGCCAAGATCGCCCGCCAGTTCAAGTACGCGGACCGGGCCGGCATTCCCTATGCCGTGGTCATGGGGCCCGACGAGGTGGCCGAGGCCGTGGTGACCGTGAAGGATCTGCGCACCGGCACCCAGGTTCGCGTCCCCCGCGGGAAACTGGCGGAGTACTTCGCCCACCGGGACTGATTATTATTGGATCGTTGGATCTTCCGGGGGCGGAAGGCGGTGTGCCCGGGGATCGTGGGATTGAGACTTTGAATCACTCATTCCCAACCGGTGGGTCGGGGACATGGGCTTTGATGTTTCCAACGCTATGGCCAAGGCCTTGCGGCAAGCAAGCGGAAAGCGGACTCGCCGGTGGCAGAAAAACCTTTCCTTGCCAAAAATTACGGCAATGAATCGGTTCGCCTGGAGTGGGCCTCCGGCGCCGCGGGCGGGATGCGGAAGGGGAAATCGGGGCTGGTTCAGGGAAAATACATGTTGAAAGGATGAAAGAATGCGATTAAAAATAAATAAATAATAAATCGTAGGCAAAAAATGCTATTAATTTCTCATTGACTAAATTTGAATTCGCAAGAAATTTAATACGTTGAATCTTCACCATCCCCACGAGGCAAAAAATGGCTAACTCATCGGAAGTCGGATTGAACCTATCCACCATCGGCATGCTGATCGTGGCCGCGCGGCGCTCCATCCGGCAGCTGATCGCCGCCAAGGTGGTGCCTTTGGACATCACCCCCCACCACTATTGGATGCTGATGGTTCTCTTCAAGGGAGCGCCCATGTCCCTGGGCGAGCTGGCCCGGGCCATGTGGATGGACAACCCCACCGTGTCGCGCATGGTCCAGCAGATGGGTCTGCGCGGCTTCCTCACCGTGGGGCCCGACCCCACCCATGGCCGGCGCATCCGCATCCGGCTGACCCCCGAGGGGCTGGTCCTGTGCGACAAGCTGCTCAAGATCGGCGGGGATTTCCAGGAGGGTTCCCAGAAGGGCATGACTCCGGAGGAAGTGGCGATGATGCGCGAGCTGATGTGCAAGTACATCCGCAACCTGGATGTGATGGTGGCTTCCGAGCTGCCCGGGATGCCCATCCGGCCCCAGCACCACCACGATTCCAGCGAGGAGCACCCCCAGGCTTCGGGCATCTGACTTACCGGTTGAGAATCGCCTTCACGGATGCGATCCTTGAAGGTTATGAAACTCGATCCGCTCGGTGACTTCCAACGTACCCATCGCAACGGCCAGCTGGGTCTCGACCATGTGGGCCAGACCGTAAGACTGCTGGGCTGGTGCAAACGCATCCGTAATCTAGGTTCCCTGGTCTTCCTGGATCTCCGCGACCGCTGGGGTCTGGTCCAGCTGGTGGCCAACGAGACCGAGGTCTCCCCCGAGCTGCTGGCCCGGCTGAAGGCGGTCCGCAGCGAGTTCGTGCTGGCCGCGGAAGGCGTGGTGGCCGAGCGCGAGCAGAAGAATCCGAACATGGCCACCGGGGCCATCGAGGTGCGCCTCACCCGCCTGCTCATCCTCAACGGCGCCCTGACCCCGCCCCTGCCGCTGGACGAAAGCGCGGAGGCCAACGAGGACCTGCGCCTGAAGTACCGGTTCCTGGACCTGCGCCGGGAGAGCCTGCAGCGCAACCTGATCCTGCGCAGCGAGGTCTCCAACCTCATCCGGAACTACTTCCGGCGAAACGATTTCGTCGAGATCGAGACGCCGATCCTGGGCAAGTCCACGCCGGAAGGCGCCCGGGACTACCTGGTGCCCAGCCGGCCCCACCCGGGCCAGTTCTACGCCCTGCCGCAGTCGCCCCAGCTCTACAAGCAGCTGCTCCAGGTGGCCGGCATGGAACGCTACGTGCAGATCTGCCGCTGCTTCCGGGACGAGGATCTGCGTGCCGACCGGCAGCCCGAGTTCACCCAGGTGGACGTGGAGATGAGCTTCGTGCGCCCGCAGGACATCCAGGCCATGATGGAGCCGCTGCTGGTGGAGCTGGCCGCGCTGGTCGGCAAGCAGGTGCAGGCCCCGTTCCCGCGCCTGGCCTACCGCGACGCCATGGAGTGGTATGGCTCGGACAAGCCCGATACCCGCTGTGCGGTGCGCATCCAGGACGTGACCGCGCAGTTCGCCGGGAGCGAGTTCAGCCTGTTCCGGGCCGCGGCGGACAGCCAGGGCCGGCAGCGGGTGCGCGCGCTGTTCTTCGCCGGGACGCAGGCGGCCAGTTACAGCCGCAAGCAGCTGGACGAGCTGCAGGACGTGGCCAAGCACCTGGGCGCCGGCGGGCTGCCCTACGCCAAGTGGGGCAAGGACGGGTTCTCCTCCAGCTTCAAGAAGTTCCTTGGCCCTGACGGCGAGGCCGCGCTGAAGGCCGCCCTGGGCGCCGAAGGCGAGGGCCTGGCGGTGTTCTCGGTGGGCACCTCCCAGCAGACCTCCAAGGTGCTGGGCGAGATCCGGTTGCGGCTGGCCCGGGCCCTGGGCCTGATCGACGAGGCCAGGTTCGAGTTCCTCTGGGTGGTGGATTTCCCGCTGCTGGAATGGAGCGAGGAGGACAGCCGTTTCGTGGCCTGCCACCATCCCTTCACCGGGCCCCATCCCGAGGATCTGGACCTGCTGGAAACCGATCCCGGCAACTGCCGGGCCCAGGCCTACGACGTGATCCTGAACGGCTTCGAACTGGGCGGCGGCAGCATCCGGATCCATGACGCCGAGATCCAGTCCCGCATGTTCAAGGCCATCGGCATGAGCGAGGAGGAGGCCCGGGACCAGTTCGGCTTCCTGCTGGACGCCCTGGCCTACGGCGCCCCGCCCCACGGCGGGATCGCCCTGGGGCTGGACCGGCTGGTGATGCTCCTGGTGGGCGCCTCCAACATCCGGGAGGTGATCGCCTTCCCCAAGACCGCCCAGGCCCGGTGCCTCATGACCAGCGCGCCATCCAACGTGAATCCGCGCCAGCTCAAGGAGCTGGGAATCCAGGTGGAGCCGGGGGCCGAGCCGAACGCATGATCACGCTCCGCCAGCGGGCCGAAGCCATCCTCAAGGCGGCCGGCTGGGCGATTGCGCCCTGTCCCATCCTGTGGTCGCCGCGGCTCACCCGCTGCGCCGGCCTGTTCGTGGTGGAAAAGGACCGGCGCCAGGTGTGGCAGCCGGAAATCCGCCTGTCCATCCCGCTGCTGCGGCGCCGGGACTGGAACTGGCCCGTGCAGGTGGTGGGCTGCCTGTGCCGGAACCCCGAGGAGGTGCTGCAGCGGATCCTGGAGCACGAGCTGATCCACTACAAGCTCTGGAAGGACGGCGTGGATTTCGGCCACACCGAACGCTTCCGGGAACTGGCCCGGTCCGCCTTCAACCACCAGAGCATCACCCACGGCATCGGAAACGAGGAATAGCGCCCCTATTCCTGGTCGCCGCCGGCGGTCTTGAGCAGGCGCTTCTCGGACAGGCGCAGCCAGTGCTCCACCGCCAGCACCGCCTCGCCCTGGCGGGTGCGCTGGAAGTGGCCCAGGAGGTGCCTCAGGGTGCGCGGGATGGCCGGCGCGAAGTGGGCCCTGTTCTGGTGGATCACCTGGTGCGCGAAGGTGCCGAGCGCCTTGAAATTGCGCTGGATGGCGCTGAGGTTGAGCTCTTCCCAGAGCAGGGTCTCGCTCCAGCCGAGCTCCTCCCGGACGCCGTTGATCAGCACTTCCCGGGCCTCCTCGGACCAGTCCCAGTAGCCGTCGAACATGATCGAGGCCAGGTCGTAGGTGGCGGCGCCCTTGCGCGCGTCCTGGAAGTCCAGGGTGATCAGCCGGTCGCCGTGCACCATCAGGTTGCGCACGTGGAAATCCCGGTGCACCAGGAAGTGGGTGCGGGAATCCAGGCTGGCGTGGATCTCCTCCATCATCCGGTCCAGCCAGAGCGGCGGGTCCTTCTGCAGGAAGTCCACGAAAAAATTCTGCTTGCAGTAGTTCCATTCGAACTGGAACTTGGGCTGGTCGAACCGGCGCAGCATGAAGAAGGCGCGCGCCGGGGCCGCCTCGGTGAGCAGGCCGAGCCAGGTGGCCATCTGCTGGGCGGCTTCCTGGGCCCACTGCACCTCTTCCTCCGGATGGGCGGTGAGCCGCATTTCCAGGGTGGTGCGCCCCAGGTCCTCCAGCAGCATGGTGCGCAGCTCGTCGTCGTACTGGATGATGGTGGCCACCCGGACCACCGGGTCCAGGTAGGCCTGCAGGGCGCGGTACTCATAGTAGGCGTCGTCCCCGGAAATCGGGTCGGCGGGCGGGTAGAGCACCACCAGGGCGCTGCCCAGCAGGGGGTGGTCCACCCGGAAATACTGGCGCATGCCCGCGTCGCCGCTCAGTGCCTGAGGGTTGGTGCAATCCCAGCGTTTGAGGGCGACCTGCAGTCGGTGATCCATGGCTTAAGTCTATAGCGCAAGGCGAACTTGGTAACCGCCTTCGTTGAACCATAATGCATTTTCATCGGAAATCGACGGGGGCGGCTGGGCCCCCGGGCCGAGCACGCAGTGCTCCAGCCGGCCCGCCGGGGTGGCTCCGGGGTGGACATAACAGCCGGGAAGCCGGCCTTCGGCCTCGGGGGCCAGGATCCGGGCGGCTTCGATGAGCTGGTCCGGGGTGCCGATCTCCAGGCAGGGGAAGGGCTCCACCACCACCCCCATGGCCCGCTCCAGGTTGGGCAGGATCTGCGCCTTGACGTCCACCGGGCCTTCGGAGCCCAGCAGGGCCAGGGCCTTGGGGCCCCAGAGAGCGGCGCCCCAGAAGTGGTAGGGCCCCTCCCCGGTCTCCCCGGGCGGCAGGATCCGGCCCGAGGGGGATAGCCAGACCGGGTTCCAGGGACCGCCGGGGTGGGGCACCAGCAGCCAGCTCAGATCGGCCCGCAACCGGTGGTGGGCTTCCAGGAAGGCGGCCCAGGGCGCGTCGGCCAGGATGTCGCCGTTCCATACCGCCAGGGGCTCCGCGGCCCGGCCGAGCACGTGGCGCAGGCCGCCGGCCGAACCCAGCAGCACCGGCTCCCGGAACACCTCCACCCCGCTGCCGGCCATGGCCGCTTCCAGCTGGTCGGGGTGATGGTGGGCGTTGCAGCCGATGCTGCGGAACCCGGCCCGCTTCAGGCTGTCTGCGCACCACCCCAGCAGGGGGCGGCCGCGCAGCGGCCAGGCCGGCTTGGGCAGCAGCCGGGACAGGGGGCCCATGCGGGTGCCCAGGCCGGCGGCGAGGATGAAGGCGTCGAGCTCCCCGCTCACGGCTCGCCTTCCACCGGCGGTCCCTGCGGAACGGGCTTGAACAGGAACTTGCGGGGCGCCATGCCGTCCATCTCCAGCACCCGGATGCGCCAACCCTCGATGCGCAGTTCGTCGCCCACCTTGAGCACCCGGCCCAGGCGCTCCTGGAACAGCCCGCCCAGGCTGACCGAACCGGCCGCCACTTCCACGTGCAGGCCCAGGGTGGCCTCCAGCTGCTCCAGGGTGACCGTGCCCTGGGCCAGCCAGGCCCCGCCCCGGGTGCGGTGCAGGTTCTTCACCTCCCGGTCGAACTCGTCCTGGATCTCGCCCACCAGCTCCTCCAGCACGTCCTCCAGGGTCACCAGGCCGTCCACCCCGCCGTGCTCGTTCACCACCATGGCCAGGTGCTGCTTCTGCTTCTGGAAATCCAGCAGGAGATCCTGGATCAGCCGCATTTCCGGCACCAGGAAGGCGGGCCGGGCGCAGGCCCGGAGATCCAGCTTGTCGCCCTGGTCGTTGAGGGCCCAGAGCAGCTCCTTCAGGTGGATCACCCCCACCACGTGGTCCAGGTCGCCGTCCACCAGGGGCAGGCGGGTGTGGGGGCAGGAGCGGGCCAGCTGGAGGTTCTCCTGCAGGCTGCGGCGCAGGTCGATGTGCACCACCTGGGCGCGGGGCACCGCGATCTCCTTGACCGTGCGTTTGGAAAAATCAAATACGTTCTGGATCAGGTCCTTGTTGTCGGCCTCCAGCTCGCCGCTGGCCTGGCTCTTCACCAGCATGCGGCGGAACTCGTCCCGGGAGGGGGCCGGCTCCTCGGTGGTGTGGTCTTCCGGGTCCATCCCCACCACCCGCTCCATGAGCCGGGTCAGGGACATCAGGGTCCAGGTGATGGGGGCGATGGCCCGCGACCAGACCAGCAGCGGCCCGGCGGTGACCAGGGCCACGGTGAGCGCGGAACGGATCGCCGCGCCCCGGGGCAGCAGCTCCGCCAGCACCACCTGCAGGACGGTGATGACCAGCAGGCCCAGTCCGGTGCCCAGCAGGATGGCCAGCTTGGGCCAGGGCAGGAACCCGAACCAGACCTGGAACCCGTGGACGAACAGGCTTTCCCCGGCGGCGCCCAGGGAGATGGTCAGCAGGGTGATGGCCACCTGGATGCTGGACAGGTGCTGGCTCAGGTTGCGGTGCACCTCCAGGGCCTGGGCGGCCCGGGGATCGCTGTCCAGGATGGCCTCCAGCTGGGTGGACCGCACCCGCACCGCGGCGAATTCGGAGGCGACGAAGCAGCCGGTCAAAAGAATCAGCAGGGGGGTCGCGATGAGGGAGCCAACATGCATCCTAGTTCATCTCGGTCTTGGCGAACTCCAGGGCCTGGCGGGTTCTTCCGTCCAGGTCCGCGAGGCTTTCGATGACGGCCTGCAACCGGGTGGTGCGCACCTGGAGCTGTCCTGCGGTTGCATCCTTTTCCTGCTCCAGGAGCTGGATCTGTTCCCGCTGGCCGTTCAGGGCCTCCTGCATGCGCCCCAGCCGGGCCTCCCGGTCGTCGATGGCCGCCAGCAGTTCCATCTGCTGCCGCTCGTGGTTCTCTTCCTGGTCGGTGACCTGTTTGCGCAGATCGGCCAGGTTCTGCTCGAACTGCTCCCGGGCGCCCAGGTGCTCGTCGTGTTCGGTCTCCAGCTCCTGGTTGCGGGCCTGCAGGGCCTGCTGGGCCTGGGCCCGGCGTTCGGCGTCCTCCCGGGCCTCGGCCAGCTGGGCCTGGAGCAGCTGGTTGGATTCCATCAGGTCCATGGTCAGCTGGGTCTTCTCCCTGAGCTGGGCCTGGGCATCCTGTTCCTGCTGGTCCCGTTCCTCCAGGTTCCGGCCGGCCTGTTCCAGGGCGCTCTCGGCGGCGGCCAGCCGGGTTTCCAGCTCCATGGCCAGCAGGGTCTTCTCCTCCACCAGCCGCTGGACGGTCTCGCCCTCGCGGACCAGTTGGTCCAGCTCCTGCTGCTTGCGGTCGAGGTCGTCGCTGGTGGCCACCAGCTTGGTCTCCAGGTCCCGCACCCGGGCCTCCAGCAGTTCCACCCGGCCGGCGTCCGGCGGAGGCTTGGGCACGGCCGGGGCCGCCAGCGGCAGCAGCGGCCGGCCGAAGCCCAGCAGGGTGGAGACCGGCACCGGGGCGGGCGGAGGCGGGGGCGGCTCATGGGGGACGGTGTCCACCTCCAGCTCGCTCCTGAGGCTTTCCAGCCATTCGTCGCCCAGATCGGAGCCCAGGTCGCCCAGAGGGTTGTCCGGATCCACCGGCTTCAGCGGCACCAGCGGGGAGAGGGCGGACACCAGCAGGTTGGGGCGGATCGGCTTGTTCAAGTACAGGTCGGCTTTGCCCTTGAGGCTCTGGTGGCGGGCGTATTCCTCGGCGGTGGCCTTGCCGCTGATGAGCGCCACCTTGAGCTCGGTCAGCAGCGGGCTCCGGCGGATGGCGGAGCAGAGGGAGTAGCCCTTGTTCTCGGAGGTCTCCACGCAAAGCAGGACGGCCGCGTAATCCCCAGCTTCCAGATGGGCGAGCGAACCCTCGGTCGCTTCCCGGTAATCCACGTCGAACGCGGATTCCAGGGAGGCCTTGTGGTCCTGGAGAAATCTCCGGTCGCTGTCGACAACGAGGAGACGATGGCCCATGGTCAGTCCTTGCAGATGGATCTTAAAGATACCCCAATCACGGGGGATCCTGGCCACAAGGTGCGCGGAAAGCTGCCCATTCAGCGGGGCGGGATGGCCAGCGTGGCCCGGGCGTCGCTGCGGGGGGTGCGCACCAGGATCAGGATCGGCCGCTTGCCGCCGGCCTTTTTCACCTCCTGGTAGAAGTCCTGCAGCCCGTCGATGTCCCGGGTGCCCACCGCGCTGATGACGAACCCGGCCCGGAGCCCCTTGTCCTGGGCCACCGAGCGGGAGGCGACCGAGGTCACCACCACGCCGCGCCAGTCGGCGCTGATGCCGTACTGGTGCCGGTTCGCCGGGGAGAGGCCCTCCACCGAGAAGCCGTAGGTCTTTTCCAGGTTCAGGGCCTTGCCGTTCTGGGGCGCGTTCCGGGGCGTCTCCTCCTGGTCGGAATCCTCGTCCTGCTGTCCCTTCATCATCTTTTCCCGGTCGCCCAGGGTGGCCTTGAGCGCCATCGTCTTGCCTTCCCGGAACACGGTGACCTTGACCGTGTCCCCGGCCCGGCGGCTGGAGATGGCGCCCACCAGGTCCTCGCCGGTGCTGATCTGGGACCCGTCCACGCCGGTGATCACGTCCAGGCGCTTGATCCCGGCCTTGTCGCCGGGGCCGCCGCGCACCACCTCGGAAACCACCGCCCCTTCCTGGATCCCCAGGGAGTCCTGGAACTCGTTGTCCAGGTCCTTGGTGGCCACCCCCAGGTAGCCGCGGCTCACCGCCCTGCCGCTGCGCAGGTCCGGGAGCACCCGGGTGATCATGTCCACCGGCACCGCGAAGCCGATGTTCTGCCCGTCGGGCCGGATCGCCGTGTTGATCCCGATGACCTCGCCCCTGAGGTTCAGCAGGGGCCCGCCGGAGTTGCCGCGGTTGATGGCCGCGTCGGTCTGCAGGAACGATTCCAGGCCGGGGCCGGAAATCTGCCGGCCCTTGGCGGAGATGATGCCCTGGGTGACGGTGTGGTCCAGTCCCAGGGGGTTGCCGATGGCCACCACCCATTCGCCCACCCGCATGGCCTCGCTGTTGCCGAGCTTGGCGTAGGGCAGGTGCTTGGCCTCGATCTTGATGAGGGCGATGTCCAGTTCCTTGTCCCGGCCCAGCACCCTGGCCTTGAAGGTGCGGCCGCTGGAGATCTTCACCTCGATGGAGGACTGGCCGCCCTTGAGCGCCTCGATGACGTGGTAGTTGGTGAGGATCTCGCCGTCCGGGGAGATGATCACCCCGGAGCCGCCGGCCTGGATCCGCTGTTCTTCGTCCTGGGGGCGCCTGGGGCTGGGCCGCTGGGGGCCGAAGAACCAGTTGTAGAAGTCGTCGCCGAACGGGGAATCGTTCTCCCCCCGGGAGCGGTTCTTCACGAAACTGGTGTTGACGATGGAGACCACGGTGGGGTTCAGCTTCTCCGCCACGTCCGCGATGGGCGGCATCCCCTCCAGACCCTTGCCGGCCGCCATCACCGGCATCTCTTCCTGGGCCTGGGCCACCCAGCGGTAGCTGAGCCCCATCCCGACACCCATGCACAACAAGGCAAACACTGAAAGAAGGATAAGTTGTTTCACCTGGCGGTGCATTTTCAACCCTCGTTCTGGGCCCAAGCCGGGGCGGGTGACTGGCTGCTATATGTTGGCATGAATCCTGGAATCCCAGAGGGTTGCTGGTCCCGGCCAGCTTTCGTGCTATCCAAACCGGCCGGGACAGGCTATTCTGATGGACCCAACGGCGGATGTAGTTCAGTTGGTTAGAGCACTGGATTGTGATTCCAGACGTCGCGGGTTCGAGTCCCGTCATCCGCCCCAGATCAAAGATGGCCCCGCTTGCGGGGCCTTCCTTTTGGGGCGGGTGACGGGACTCGAATCACAGAAATGCTGGCAGGTAGGGCCAGCGGAGGACGCGCAGCGTCCGGAGCGGTTCCGCGCAGCGGAAGGCCCGTGCCAGCATTTCGTGCGGCCCGGAGGGGAGTCCCGTCATCCGCCCCAGATCAAAGATGGCCCCGCTTGCGGGGCCTTCCTTTTGGGGCGGGTGACGGGACTCGAATCACAGAAATGCTGGCAGGTAGGGCCAGCGGAGGACGCGCAGCGTCC
>JARLGP010000307.1 GCA_031292735.1 Holophaga sp. | reverse complement strand
GTGAGTTCCGCGCCTGGTTCCCGACGGATGCGGACTGCCTGGACTACCTTGAATGGCTGAGGTGGCCCTTCGGCTTCGTGTGTCCAGGCTGTGGAAACCCGGGTGGATGGCGTGTTGGAGACGGCAGGATCATGTGTGCCGCGTGCAACGTCCGTACCTCGGTCACGGCGGGCACTATCTTCGATAGGACCCGGACCCCGCTCACCGTCTGGTTCGCTGCCTGCTGGTATTTTGCGACCGGCAAAGACGGGATCTCGGCCTTGAGCCTGAAGCGCACGCTGGAGATCGGTTCCTACCAGACGGCCTGGGCAATCCTCCATCGGCTCCGGTCCGTCCTGGTCCGCCCTGACAGGGAGCGCCTGAGCGGGAGGGTGGAAGTGGACGAGACCTATATCGGCGGGGCAGAGCCGGGGCTATCCGGTGGCCGAGCCAAGGGGAAGAAGGTGCTGACAGCCATGGCGGTCGAGATCCTGGAGCCCAAGGGCTGGGGGCGGTGCCGGATGGCGCCCATCGCAGACGCCTCGTCGTCCTCGCTGCTCCCTTTCGTGAAAGCGAGCATTGAACCGGGTTCGACCGTCATCACGGATGGCTGGAACGGCTACATAGGCATTGAAGCCGAAGGATACGTAAGGGACCGTCAGAACCAGAGGGCCACCAAGGCTCGCGGCGAGGACCCCGGCGAGTTGCTCCCTGCCGTGCACCGTATAGCCTCTCTGGCCAAGCGCTGGATCCTTGGCACCCACCAGGGGGCCGTGGACGCGGCTCATCTACCAAGCTACCTGAGTGAGTTCGTGTTCCGGTTCAACCGCCGGCACTCCCGTAGTCGAGGGATGCTGTTCTACCGGGTAATTGAGCTTGCGGTCGTTCATTCCCCGGTCCGCTACAAGGACCTTGTCGCCACTCCGCGGCCGAGGAGGACTCCGCCCTCACCGCCTAAGCGATGCGGGCATCCGCCAACCCTGGAAAGGCCTTCACGTGCCAGGCCATGGCGACAAGGGGTCAACTCCGGTTAAGTGGAGAGCCCAGAGCCGGGTAATCATGGGGATTCGATGACCACCGATAGGGGGTGAACGATGATCTTAAGTCGTATCAGGGCCTTGGGGCCGGCTCTCGGCGCCGGCTACCTGTGGTGGGTGATCTATCTTGACGCCAAGTGGTTCTTCCAGGGCGTTGGCTGGCTTGCAACGGTTGCCGGTGCGGTCTGGCTGACGGGGGAAACCTGGGACTGGGTGGTTCACCCGGAGGTGTCCAAGCCTCGACCGAAGAGATAGGCCCCAGCTTTGGCGATAGTGTGGCGACAACGAAAAGAGCCATCCGGTCGGATGGCTCTAAGTTGTTGATTTTATTGGAGGCGACGACCGGAATCGAACCGGTGAATGGCAGATTTGCAGTCTGCGGCCTTACCACTTGGCTACGTCGCCCTGTTTTTCAATGCTACCAGCCCTTTTCAGGGTTCCAGGCCGGATCCTGGCAGGAATCGAGACTACCAAGACAACCCACCCAGAGTCAACCTTTAGTAATAAAACCAGGAAGGCTGGTCCAATCCCGTCAAGAGGTGATGTCCACAACGCTCCTCGAAGCACTGTGCGGTTGGAATCCCCGGTTCAAGCGCATCGAAGACCATGCCTGGAGAACATCGCGTGGGCTTCGGGCTCAGGGAAATTCCATTCTACATGATCGTCGGGATTGTAGAAGGGATTCCCGCCCTGGGATTCCCAACCGTCTGGTTCCCCGGCCCTTCGCACCGGCGCCGGCCCTCACGGGGCGCCTCCCTCCGTGGGGACGGCCCGCGCGGCCACGTCGCCGATGCGCCGCAGCATCCCGGCGAAAATCACCTGGTGCAGGGGATACAGCGCATACCAGTAGGCCTGGCCCCAGAAGCCCACGGGATCGAAGATCGCCGTCTGGCGGATGGTGGAACCGGTGCCGTCCTCCATCACCTCGAACTCCAGCCAGGCCCGCCCGGGAAGTCTCATCTCGGCGGCCAGGCGCAACAGGCGGTGCGGTTCCAGCACCTCCACCCGCCAGAAGTCCACGGTGTCCCCCACCCGCAGCCCGTCCGGCTCGGCGCGGCCGCGCCGCAGCCCCACACCCCCGACCAGGAGGTCCAGGAACCCGCGGAGCTTCCACAGGAGGTCGTAGCGGTACCACCCGGTGTCGCCGCCGATCCGCTGGATGGGCCTGAAGGCGGCGGCGGGGGGCAGTTCCACCCGGAGCGTGCGGCTATCCACCAGGCGGGTGCCGAACCGCACGCCGCCCCAGGCTCGCACCTGCCCCGAGGAGGACAGCGCGTCGGACCAGCGGGTGCCGGCATAGGCGCTGTCTTCGTGGGCGATGGCCCGGCGCACGGCCGCTTCCACCCCCATGGGCCGGATCGCGAAGGCGGACCGGGCCGCGGGGTCCAGCACCAGGCTCGCGTTGCGGATGCTGTTGATGAGCTTGCGCCCGATGCGGGCATACACGGGGGTCACCAGCCCCAGCCACAGGCTGGACAGGTACGGGGTCAGGAAGGGCACCGGGATCATCAGCAGCCGAATGCCCCGCTGCCGCGCGTAGATCCGCATGAGGTCGCCGTAGGTCACCCGGTCGGCCCCGCCGATCTCGAACGTGGCGCTCACCGGGAGCGGAGCCTGGGCCGCGGCCGCAGCACCTCGGGCCGCCGCGCCAGGCAGCGCAGGGCTGAACCTTGCTGTTCCAGGGCCTTCAGCAGACGTCCACCCACGTACCCGGTCGCACCGGTGAGCAGCACGAGGGGCGAAACTTCACCAGTCTGGTTCATGTTCCCTCGCCGCCCCCGGGGGCTAGGGCTGAGGGTACTGTCGATTGGACAAAAGCAAGGGCCTCTTTCGAGGCCCTGTTCAAGTGGAGCGGGTGAAGGGATTTGAACCCTCGACTTCAACCTTGGCAAGGTTGCACTCTACCACTGAGTTACACCCGCTTGAAGAAACAATCTTAACATGGGGGAAGCCCCCGTCAAGCCTCATTTTGCGGCTTGGCAACGCGGGCAGATGCCGAAGACATTGAGCTGATGGCGGGTGACCCGGAAACCGGTGCTTTTTTCCATGACCGCAAGGCTGGGCTCGATGCCGCAGATGTCCACTTCCACCATGCGCCCGCACCGCTCGCAGGACAGGTGGTGGTGGTGCTGGGCGGAGTGGCAGCGCACGAACCGCATCACCTGGTCCTGGCCCAGGATGCTTTCCACCCAGCCCTCCTGGACGAACCGCTCCAGGTTCCGGTAGACGGTGGGGACGCCGGAACGCTGCTGCTCCATGGCGCTCCAGATCTCTTCCACGCTCAGCGGCCGGTCGGAACCCTGCAGCACCCGCAGGATGGCTTCCCGCTGGGGCGTCTGGCGCATGCCCGCCGCTCGGAGGGACGGGGTCTGGGATGGGGCCTTGGGCTTGGGCATGACTTCAGCATGGCAAGAATCCCCGAGGATTAAAACCTCGTTCGACCGGGCTCCCTTTCCGTCATGCTGTTCTCATGTTCCCGCAGGACGTTCCGCTCGATGCCGAGCCGGTGCACACCGCTCCGTTCCTGCCCCTGGCCTTCCGCCTGGGGGCGGCGTTCGGGCTCATGGCGATGCTGCTGGCCCAGCCGCCGGAGGGCGCCGGCGGTCTGCCCGGGGAGCCCTTCTACCTGGGCTGCCTGGCCCTGCTGTTCGCGGAAAGCGTATGGGAGGCGCACCGCTCCTGCCGGCATGGGCTGGCCCCTTTCGCCACCCCGTCGGCCCGCTGGATCCGCTTCAACCTGTTCCTGGACGCGGTGCTGATCACCCTGACCATCGCCTTCAACGGGGTGGACAAGGCCCAGCTGGCCACCATCTACATCTTTCCGGTGCTGGCCTCGGCGTTCTACCTGAACATCACCGAGATCGTGGTGGTGGCCGTGCTGTCCTCGGCCATGCACATCACCTGCGTCCTGCTGTTCACCTCCGGCACCCTGCCCAGCTTCGGCCGCTCCGGCACGGCGTTCTGGCTGGACCCGGCCGGGATGGCCTTCATCCTGGGCTTCGCCTCCCTGCAGATCTTTTGCGCGGCGCTGGTGGTGGTGGTCATCCGCAAGCACCTGGAGGGCCTCCGCCAGGACCTCAGCAAGTCGGAATCGGTGGTGGGCGAGCTGTCCACCCTGTACCAGCTGGTGTTCGAGTCCATGTTCTCGGGGCTGATCACCGTGGACCGGGAGGGCCGCATCACCTCGGCCAACCGGGCCGCGCAGAACATCCTCGGCCGCCCCCTGGAGCCGGGCGCCCCCATCGAGACCATGGGCCTGGCGGCCCTGGCCGACCTGGACAGCCGGGTGAAGGACGGGCGCTTCGAACTGGACGTGACCACCCCCGAAGGCGACCGGCAGATCCTGGGCGGCAACCTGGTGGACCTGCGCGGCGCGGAGGGCCGGGTCTCGGGCCACCTGGTGGTGTTCCAGGACCTCACCCAGATGAAGGCCCTGGAGGAGCGCACCCGCACCAGCGAACGGCTGGCGGGGGTGGGCGAACTGTCCGCGGAGATGGCCCACGAGCTGCGCAACCCGATGGCCTCGATCCTGGGCTGCGTGCAGATCCTCAGGCAGGGCGAGCAGCCCAAGGCCATGGTGGACCGGGTGCTGACCATCCTCGGCCGGGAATCGGAACGGGTCAGCGCCCTGGTGACCGATTTCCTGGACTTCACGCGGCCCAGGCCGGTGCGGATCCAGCCGATCCGCCTGCGGACCATCGTCGAGGACCTGCGCGCCAGCTGGGAGACCGACCTGCGCAGCTCGGGGCTGACCCTGACCGCCCCCGAGCCGCCGGATCTCTGGATCCTGGGCGACACCGTCTGGGTCCACCAGGTGTTCACCAACCTGTTGAGCAACTCAAGGAAGGCGCTCAAGGACACCCCCGTCCCGGCCATCCGGCTGGGCTACTGGCCGCGCCGGGGCACCGTGGCGGTCACCGTGAGCGACAACGGCTGCGGCATGTCCGAGGATCGCCGGCGGATGATCTTCATCCCTTTCTCCAGCGGCTTCGAGGAGGGCACCGGGCTCGGAATGAGCCTGGTGTTCCAGTTCGTGCAGCAGATGGGCTGGGACATCCAGGTGAAAAGCGCGCTGGGCCGGGGCACCTCGGTGACCTTGACCCTGCCCGTTCACGGCGGAACCCCGCCGATGTCGGAGGTTCATCAAGATCCCCATGTGCGATAATCCTTACATCCCTTGCTTAATCCCGGGAAAGGTGGGACATTGCCATTACTTTTCCCCCACGGGTCAAGAGCTTAGGCATTTCCCTGCCGGTAAAGCCCATCTTCCGATCTATCAGTATTTCCAGGATTCAATATGAATCGCAAGCTTATCCGCCCGGACCTCACCGCGATCAAGGAGAAAATCGGCCGAACCCCGACCGCCAAGACCGCGGCGGATCCGCCCACGGTCACCGCAGTTCCGGCCGAGGCCGCGCTGGCCGCGGGCGGCAGCCCCGCCACCAACGCCGCCAGCGCGCCCCAGGGCACCGGCAGTTCCCGGCGCAAGATCGCCCCGCCCGAGCAGACCAACGCCGAAAGCTTCTACTACCTGAAGCAGATGCAGTCCAAGACGCCCATGGTGATCGTGCTCCAGGACGACGAGAAGCTAAGGGGCATCATCGAGTGGTACGACAAGCACTGCCTCAAGATCAACCGGATCAAGGAACCCAACGTGGTGGTGCCCAAACATAATATTAAATACATCTATAAGCAGGACGAGGAGCCCCGGATCCGCCGGAGCCGCGGGGGCAAGAAGGAGGAATCCTCCTCGCCGGATGTGGAGCTGCCGCTGTACGATTGAAGCTCCAGCTGAAAGCCCGCCATGATCCGACGTCCCTGCCTCGCCATAACCCTTGGAGACCCTTGCGGGATCGGTGCGGAGTTGTTGCTCGGCTCGCTCCAGGCCATCAACCGCTGGGCTGACGTGGTGGTCATCGGTGCCCGGGCCGGGGTGGACCTGCTGGGCACCTCCGGCGGCGGGCTGAGCTGGCGCTGGGGCGCCCTTTCCAGCCAGGCTCCGCGCCAGGCCTGCGCCGGCCTCTGGACCCGTTCGGACCAGCCCGGCGAAGGCTACGCCAGCTGGATCGACCCCACCCCCGAGGTGGGCACCGGCCAGCTCCAGCTGGGCATCGGATCGGCCGCTTCGGGCCGCTGCGCGGTGGAGGGGGTGCGGGCCGGCGCCGCCCTGGTGCAGTCGGGCCAGGCCGACGCCCTGGTGACCCTGCCGCTGGCCAAGGCCGCGGCCCACCTGGCCGGCTATCCCATTCCCGGGCACACCGAATTCCTCCAGGAGCTGTGCGGCTCGCCCATCTCCCGCATGGCCTTCGTCAGCCCCCGGCTGTCGGTGGTGCTGGACACCGTGCACCAGAGCCTGCGCTCGGTGGTGGAGGGGCTCACCGCCCGGCGGGTGGCGGAGACGCTGTGTTTCGCCGCGGACCGGTTCATGGGGCTCACCGGCAAGTCCGGGCTGAAGGTGGCCCTGTGCGCCCTGAACCCGCACGCCGGCGAAGGCAAGGCGTTCGGCGACGAGGAGACGGTGCTGGACCAGGCCATCCTGGCCGCCCGGGACGCCTTCGGCCGCTACGACGGCACCGCCGCCAGCGCCCCCTTCGCCCGGGTGCCCTCGCCCTTCGGCCTGGGCCCCGCCCCCGAGGGCTGGTCGATCTTCTCCGGGCCGTCCGACGCGGCCGCGGGCGCTGCGCAGGAGCCCCTGGCGGCGCCCCGGTTCTTCGGCCCGCTGCCCTCGGACACCCTGTTCCAGCGGGCCGCCCGCGGGGAGTTCGACCTGGTGGTGGCGCTCTACCACGACCAGGGCCTGATCCCGATCAAGGTGCTGGAACCGGAACGGGCGGTGAACCTCACCCTGGGCCTGCCCTACATCCGCACCTCCCCGGACCACGGCACCGCCTTCGACCGGGCCGGCCTGTGGAGCGCCGACGCGCGCAACTTCATGGAGGCCACCGCCCTGGCCGTGCGGCTGGCGGGACGGGCCAAGGGCCAGCCCTGGCACGCCTCCGCGGCCCCCGGCGGCGGACCCTGGTGAACACCCGCGACCTGCTGTACGCCCTGCTGCTGCCGGTTCCGCCCTGGCTCGGCTTCCTGATCTATCGCTACCGGGGCCGGGTGGGCATCGCCTACGGCTACTTCCTGGGCGGCATCCTGGCCATGCTGGCGCTGCCCTGGCCGCAGATGGGCAAGGACCTGCCCTCGCCCCACCTGGGCGGCGCCCTGCTGGGCTTCACCCTGTTCATCGCGGTCCACCTGGACGGCGGCAAGGGGCTGCGCCGGCTGGTCTACGGGGTGGGCGGCGCCACCCTGTTCGTATGGCTCACCGGCAGCAGGATGGGCCTGGACATGCGCTCGGTGTTCGCCTTCTGGGCCATGGCCCTGATGGACGCGGGCCTCTGGCTGCTGCTCTCCGACCTGGGCTACCGGGTCACCCAGGGACGCTGGCTGGCGGTGCGGATGCCAGTCACCGGCGGCCTGGCCTTCCTGATCGCCACCGACATCTACCGCAACCTGCCGCTGGGCGCCTCGCCCCTCAGCTGGATCGCCTCGCTGCTGGCCGGCGTGCTGCTGGGCCTGGTGGCCCTGCAGCAGCTGCTCTGGCTGCGCCGCCAGGGCATCTGGGTGGAGGGCCGGGGCGACGGCTTCCGGGTGGCCATGTCCGTCCTGGAGGGCAACAAGCCGGCCGAGGGCCCCACCCTGGCCTACGCCATCGAGGCCCGCCAGCCCATGTTCCTGGTGAACGAGAAGGGCATGCTGCTGGAGACCAACACCGCCTTCAGCCGCATGGTCGGCTTCCCGCGCAACCAGATCCGCGGCTACCTGCTCCAGGACCTGTTCCAGGGCCGCGACGCCCCGGCCTGGGACGACCTCAAGGAAAAGCTGCTGCGCGACTTCAAGGGCAGCATCCCGGCCACCCTGGTGCGCAAGGACTCCAGCTTCCAGAATGTCCGGCTGGAGGCGGTGGCCTTCGACCGGAACATGGCGCTGGTGTGGATCGCCGACCCGGCGGTGGGCACCCTGGCCCTGCGCAGCGAGATGGACGCCGTCATGCAGACCCCGGTGCTGGGGGTGCGCGAGGCCGGGCGCATGGCCGAAAAGGCCCTGGGCACCATCCTGCCGGCGGTGGAGCAGATCCTCCAGGAGACCTGGAACGCCAAGACCCGCGACGCGGCCGAACGGATCATGGTGGCCGCCCAGCGGCTCATGCCGGAAGAGGGCCAGCACCGGAGCAGCTCGGTGTTCCCCCATCTCCTGGCCGAACCGGCCATGGAGGCCATGCTGCCCCGGCTGCAGGCCATGCTGCCCGCGGGCTTCACCGTCCGCCACCGCACCCCGGGGGTCACCCTCTTCGTGGAGCCCGACGCCCTGCAGCGCATCGCCAGCCAGCTGGTGCTGCACGGCCGCCAGGGCCTCACCCAGGGCACCATCACCCTGGCCATGACCCCGCTGACCCTGGGCAACCGCTCCTGGGCCATGCTCACCCTGGAGCTGGCCGGGCAGCCGTCGGCCTGGGAGGGGGATTTCCTGGGCCTCACCTGGCTGCAGGACACCGTGCGCGCCTCCCTGGGCATCCTGGAGATGGCCCACCGCGGCCAGGGTTTCCTGTGGCCGAGGATCTTCCTGCCCTGCCAGAGCCTGGAAGCCGATCCCGGCGCCCGCCTGCTCCATGGCCGCAGGGTCTGGATCGTCGACCAGGACCCGCTGGTGCGCGAGGCCCTGTGCGGCCTGGTGCGGGCCGCCGGCGGCGAGGCCCAGGCCCACGAACGGCTCCGGCTGCTGCTGGAGTGTGCCCGCCGGCAGACCCTGCCGGACATCCTGGTGCTGGAGCGGGCCGGCCCGCTGGAACGGTTCCAGGCCCGCCTGCGCCGCCTGAGCGGCCAGCCGGTGCCGGCCATCCTGCTGCTGGGCGACGGCCGGCCCTGGTCCCAGGGCGACGGCTCCAACCGCGAAGGCGGCCGCAGCCGCATCATCCTTCTGGAAAAGCCGTTCCCCGGCCAGAATTTCCTGCAGTGCCTGCTGGCGCTGCTGCTCGACCCTCAATCCCCCCCGGAGTCCTCATGTCCACCATCGCCCTGATCCTTGCCGCCGGCCTAGGCAAGCGCATGCAGTCCACCCTGCCCAAGGTGCTCCACCCCATCCTCGGCGACCCTTCCCTGCTCTGGGTGCTGCGGGCGCTGCCGGCCGAGGTGAAGGCGGCGGTGGTGGTGGTGCATCACGGCAGGGAACGGGTGGAGGCGGCGCTGGCCCAGTGGGCCGCCCAGGGGCTGCTGCCCTGCCCGGTCAGCTCGGTGGACCAGGGCGAGCCGCTGGGCACCGGACACGCCGCTCAGCGCGCCGCCGCGGAACTGGACCGGCTGGGCTGCCGGCGGGTGGTGATCCTGTGCGGCGACGTGCCCCTGATCCGGCCCGAAACCGTGGCCCGGCTGGCCCGGGCCGAGGCCACCCTGCTGGCCATGGACCTGGACGATCCCAGCGGCTACGGCCGGGTGCTGCAGAAGGGCGACGGCAGCCTGGAGGCGGTGGTGGAGCACAAGGACGCCTCCGAAGCGGAGCGCGCCGTGCAGCGGGTGAACGGCGGCGCCTACGCCCTGCCCTGGGAGCCGCTGAAGCAGGCCCTGGCCGGGCTCTCCAACGGCAACGCCCAGGGCGAGTACTACCTCACCGACGCGGTGATGGCGGTGGCCGGGCGGCTGCCGGTGGCGGTGGAGCTGTGCGACCCGGCGGAGCTGCTGGGCATGAACTCCCGGGCCGACCAGGCCGCGCTCCAGGCCCACGCCCGGGACCGGATCAACCGCGCCTGGATGGACCAGGGCGTCACCTTCCTGGACCCTCTCGGCACCCTGGTGGGCCCCCGGGCGGTGCTGGCCCAGGACGTGCTGCTGGCGCCCGGGGCCAGCCTCAGCGGCCGGGTGGAGCTGGGCCCGGGCAGCTCGGTGGGCCAGGGCTGCGTGCTCACCGACTGCAGGATCGGCGGCGGGGTGGAGATCCGGCCCTACTGCGTCATCGACCGCTCCCAGGTGGGCCCCGGCTGCATCCTGGGCCCCTTCGCCCACCTGCGCGAAGGCAGCCTGCTGGAAACCGGGGTGCACGTGGGCAACTTCGTGGAGACCAAGAAGACCACCCTGCATTCGGGGGCCAAGGCCAACCACTTGAGCTACCTGGGCGACGCCGAGGTGGGCGAGCGGAGCAACATCGGCGCCGGCCTGATCACCTGCAATTATGACGGCTTCAACAAGCACGCCACCGTCATCGGCAAGGACGTGTTCGTCGGTTCCGATTGCCAGCTGGTGGCGCCGGTGCGCCTCGGCGACGGCGCCATCATCGGCGCCGGAAGCACCATCACCGCCGACGTGCCCGCCGGGGCCCTGGCCCTCACCCGCGCGCCCCTGGTGCTCAAGGAGGGCGCCGCCGACCGGCTCCGGCAAAAACAGCAAGCACGGAAGCACAAGTAGCTTGGTCACCTGACCAACCTGCTATTGTAAGGTACAGGTTTCAAAACCATAGGGATCTCATGTTCCTTTCTCTGCTCGAGCGAACCGGCACCATTGTTCTTGACATCATCACGGAAACCGGCGATTTCGTGGCCGTATCCGGCCGCAGCTTCCTCAGCATCTTCAAGCGCCCCTTCGACGGCCGCCGGTTCCTCTACCAGCTGTCGGCGGTGGGGGTGAACTCGATCCCGGTGGTGGTGCTCACCTCCCTGGCGGTGAGCATGGTGTTCGCGGTGCAGCTGGCCTACGGATTCCGGCAGTTCCAGGCGGAAGGCCTGGCCGGGCAGGTGGAGGGGTTGGCGGTGGTGCGCGAGCTGGCCCCGGTGATCACCGGGCTGATGATGGCCGGCCGGGTGGGTTCGGCCATGGCCGCCGAGCTGGGCACCATGGTGGTCACCGAGCAGATCGACGCCCTGGAGTGCCTGGCCACCGACCCGGTGCAGTTCCTGTTCGTGCCGCGACTGCTGGCCTCGGCGGTGATGCTGCCGCTGCTCACCGGAATCGCCATCTACGTGGGCTACCTGGGCGGCTACACCCTCCTGGTGGCGGTGCAGGGCCAGAGCGCCTACGTCTACAGCCAGGACTTCTACAAGCTGGTGAGCTTCCGCGATCTGGTCATCGCCCTCACCAAGGGGCTGGTGTTCGGCCTGATCATCGCCCTGGTGGGCTGCTGGCGCGGCTACCGCACCCGCGGCGGCGCCGAGGGGGTGGGCAACGCCCCCACCAGCAGCGTGGTCACCAGCAGCCTCTGGATCCTCGTTTCCGACTTCTTCCTCACCAAACTCCTCCTTGTCTGAGTCCACCGTGCCTGTCATCGACGTCGTCAATCTCTCCAAAGCGTTCGGCAAGAAGGTCGTGCTGGACGGCGTGAACCTCAGCGTGGAGGAGGGCGAGAGCCTGGTGGTGCTGGGCGGCAGCGGCAGCGGCAAGACCGTCCTGCTGCGCTGCATCCTGGGCCTGTTCCAGCCGGACTCCGGCCACGTGGCCCTGGAGGGCAGGATCGTCCACGAGCTGAACCGGGTGCAGCTGGCCGAGGCCCGCAAGAGCATCGGCATGTGCTTCCAGATGGCCGCCCTGTTCGACTCCATGAGCGTGGAGGAGAACGTGGGCTTCGCCCTCACCCGGCACACCAAGATGACCGCCGCCGAGCGGGCCGCCCGGGTGGAGGAGTGCCTGAACATGGTGGGCCACAAGCACACCCAGAAGCTGCGCCCCTCGGAGCTGTCCGGCGGCATGAAGCGGCGGGTCGGGTTTGCCCGGGCCATCGCCCTCAAGCCCAAGATCCTGCTGTTCGACGAGCCCACCACCGGCCTGGACCCGGTGATGACCGACGTCATCGGCCGGATCATCCTCGACCTGAAGAACCAGATGGGCGTCACCAGCATCACCATCACCCACGACCTGAAGAGCGCCTTCGAGATCGCCGACCGGATCGCCATGCTGTTCCGCGGCCGCTGCCTGGCGCTGCAGAAGCCGGAAGAGTTCAAGGTCAATCCCGACGCGGTGATCCAGCAGTTCCTGCGCGGCGACGCCGACGGCCCGTTCCTGGAAGACCCCCCGCCCCCCAGCCGGGACAAGCACGCCCCCCACTTCATTCCCACCCTCTGAGCCACCCCGGAACCGACCATGAAACTTGAAACCAAAGTAGGCGCCTTTTTCATCCTTGCCGTCTTGGTCATGGGCACCCTGATCCTGCGCATGGAAAAACTGGACCTGTTCGGCGGCCAGTCCCAGAACAAGCTGCTCACCGAGTTCGATCAGGTGGCCGGACTGAACCTGCAGAGCGCCATCCGGGTGGCCGGAGTGAAGGTGGGCGCGGTGTCCGGCATCGACCTGGACGGCAAGAAGGCCAAGGTCACCCTCAGCCTGCCCAAGGAGTTCCAGGTCTACAAGGACGCCTCCGCCTCGCTCAGCTCCATCGGCATCCTGGGCGAGAAGTACATCGAGCTGGACCCCGGCCACCCCGCGGCCGGCCTGCTGCCCATGGACGCCACCATCCCCAGCCGCACCGGCGCGGGCCTGGACAACCTCATGGAGACCATGGGCAAGATCGGCAACGAGGTGGAGAACGTCACCAAGGCGCTCAACGAATCCATCGGCGGCGAGCAGGGCCGGCAGAAGCTGGACGAGATCGTGGACAACATCCGCCAGCTCACCGGCGAGTTCCGCGCCATGGCCCAGGAGAACCACGGGACCATCAACAGCACCATGGCCAACGTGCAGCAGATGAGCTCCGACCTCAAGGACAAGCTGCCGCGCATCGCCCAGCAGTTCGAGGACCTGGGCCGCAACCTCAACGACATGGTCAAGCAGGGCAACCCGCAGGTGCAGGGCGTGCTCACCGACGTGCGCAAGCTCACCGCCAGCCTGCAGGCCACCGCCGACAACGCCGCCGCCATCACCGACAAGATGAACAAGGGCCAAGGCACCATCGGCAAGCTGCTCAACGACGAGACCACGGTGAACAAGATCAACGCCGCCGTGGACAACGTGAACTCCATGCTGGGCGGGTTCAAGTCGCTGGACCTGAACCTGGACATGGGCGCCGCCCAGTGGACCCGCCGGGGCGATTCCATGTCCGGCATCGGGGTCAACTTCGTGCCGGCCCACGACCACTGGTATGCCCTGGGCTTCAACTCCACCCCCGACGGCAAGATCACCACGGGCAGCTCCACCGTGACCACCGCCGGCCAGCCCGGCCAGTTCTCCACCAGCACGGTCAACACCGACCAGGCGTTCACCCTGTCCGCCCAGTTCGCCAAGCGGCTGGCCGAGCACTACGTGCTCAGCGCCGGCATCGTGGAGGGCAAGGGCGGCGGCGGCGCCGAGTACCGCACCATGGACGACCGCCTGCGCCTGGGCGTGCTGGGCTACGACTTCACCAAGCGGGACGAAAAGCCCAAGCCGCGCTACCGGATCACCGGCAGCTTCCAGTTCTACAAGGGGCTCTACGGCCAGGCCGGCTGGCAGGACATCGCCAACCCGCAACTGCGGACCTTCTTCATCGGCGGCGGGCTGCGCTGGAAGGATGAGGATCTCAAGAAGCTGGTGGGCCTCGCCAGCGTCGGGAAATGACCTATGATAGTCGCTTGGCCCATGGCCGCCTGACCTCATGAACGAACTTCCCGTCCTTCCCGCCGAAAGCTACCGGGCCTTCATCCTGGTGCGGCGGGGCGTGCCCCTGCTGGGCGCGCTGCTGCTGCTGGCCCTGGCCGCGGTGGAGCCGGTGGGCCGGGGCTGGTATCTCCTGGGGGCGGTGGCGCTGCTGGCCGAGGTGCGGCCCACGTTCATGACCGGCAAGTCCTACCTGCAGCTGCGGGCCCCCATCCTGCGCTGGGACGGCCTCTGGGTGCGGGCGCTGCGGCCCCTGGCCCGGCGCTTCAAGGCCGAGGACGCCTGGGTCCTGTCCTTCTGCGCCTGGAACAACCACCGGGTGCGCCAGGTGTTCCAGCACCGCAAGGCGGCCCGCGCCCTGGTGCTCCTGCCGCACTGCATCCAACTGGCCAAGTGCAAGGCCGACATCCTGAGCTCCCTGGACAAGTGCTACGAATGCGGGCTGTGCTCGGTGGGCGACCTGCTGCCGCTGCAACTGGAGCGCGGCTGGGTCACCCGCATCTCCAACCGCAGCCACAAGGCCTACCGGGAGGCCCGGGAGTACCGGCCCGACCTGGTGGTCGCGGTGAGCTGCGCCGACCGGCTGCTCAAGGGCCTCACCCGGATGCCCGACATCCCCTGCTACGTGATCCCGCTGGAACTGCCCCACGGCATGTGCGTGGACACCGGGTTCAGCGTGCCCCACCTGCTCACCGCCATGAACGTCCTGGTGGAGCCCCGGGAGACCGGGCCGGCGGAGCGGGTGGTGCCCCTGCAGCGGGAAGGGATCGCCTAGTGTTCCGGGCGCGCAGGGCCTGCGAGGCGGTGCTGGGCCCCGTGCCCACCGCCTACCTGCTGCACCTGCGGCCCATGGAATGGCCGATCATGACCGCCCACTTCCTGCTGGGGGCGCTGCTGGCGGTGGGCCTGGGCCTGCCGTCCCGGCCCACCCTGCTGGGCTGGCTGGCCTTCGTGGCCCTGCTCAACGGCGGCACCCTGGCCATCAACAGCGCCTTCGACCAGGACGAGGGGGACATCGGCTACCTGCGCCAGCCGCCCAAGGCCCCCCGGCACCTGGCCCTGGTGTCCGGGCTGATGCTGGCCGCCTCCCTGCTGCTGGGCTTCCTGCTGCCGCCACTGTTCGCCTGGAGCAACGCCGCCTGCGTGGCCATGGCGGTGCTCTATTCGGTGCCCCCGGTGCGGCTCAAGGCGCGGGCCGGCTGGGACATCCTGATCAACAGCCTGGGCTTCGGCCTGCTCACGCCGCTGGCCGGCTGGGGCCTCACCGGCCTGGCCCTGCCCCGCTGGATGCTGTGGGTGGCCATCGGCTTCGGCTTCCTGTTCGGCGCCCTGTACCCGCTCACCCAGATCTACCAGACCGCCGAGGACCGGGCCCGGGGCGACCACACCCTGGTCATCGCCCTGGGCGAGGGGGCCAGCCTGGCCCTGGCGCTGGCCCTGGCCCTGGCGGCCCATCTGTGCTTCGGCCGGGCGGCGCTGCTGGCCCGGCGCCATCCGGCCTTCCTGCTGGCCTCCCTGGCGGCCTGGCTGATGGTGCTGCTGCCCTGGTGGGCCCGCTGGCGCCGGCTGAGCCCCAGGCAGCACGAGGCCGGCATGTACCAGGCCCTGGCGGCCTGGGCGGTCACCGACCTCAGCCTGCTGGCCCTGCTCTGGCCCCGCCCGTGCTGACCCCCGGGGTTCCCCCGCCGTTCCCCCTGGCCTGGGGCTTCACCACCCGGGAGGACCCGGATAGCGCCCTGCCCCCGGTGCGGCTGCACCAGATCCACAGCTGCGAGGTGGTGGAGGCCGACGACCGGGTCCAGGAGGCCGACGGCGTATGGACCATGACCCGGAACCTGACCATCGGCGTGCAGGCGGCGGATTGCGTGCCGGTGCTGCTGGCCGGGCCGGTCCATGGCCGGCCCTGG
>JARLGP010000306.1 GCA_031292735.1 Holophaga sp. | reverse complement strand
GCCTGCGCCAGGGCCCCCTGGCTCATGGCGGTCTTCGATTCCTGGAGGGTCCGGAGAATTTTCAGCCGGGAAGCATCCCCCAGGGTCAGAAAGAGCTGGCTCACTTGCTCGATCATCGGGTCGCTCAGGGGGGTCTTGCTCATCCAGTCTCCAATTGAGGCATACAACTATACCGTCAAACAGTGAACCGGACCCCTGGCAAGGGCAACCCAACCTGCGGCCGCCGCTCACGGGCGCCCAAGGAGAGTGAGCATGCCGTTCCTTTCGCGCAGACCCTGCGCCCGTTGCTAACATGGAAGGCGGCGAGGTCGGCGGCGTGAACGTTCTTGACGGGACCGATGGAGAGCGTTCCATCTGGTGGCGGATTCCAGATCCCGGCACCCCGGAGTTGCTGCGGGCCGCTTTCTGCCGCCGCAGCTTTGCCCGCCACGTCCATGATCGTTTCGGGCTCGGCGTGATCGAAACCGGCGGCCTGGCCTTCCACTACCGCGGCCAGGACGTGCTGGCCCCGGCGGGCGGGGTGAACCTCGTCTTCCCCGGCGAAGTCCATACCGGCCATCCCGCGGGGGTGGAAGGCTGGAGTCACCTGCACCGGCACTTCGTGAAATGCTTCGGCATCACCCCGGGGGCATTCCGGTAGGGGCCATAGGAAGAAACGTGATGGCGGAGGGTGCAAGCCCCAAACCTTCGGTCCGGGTCAAGGGATGATTCGGGTTTCCAGTTGGGCTTCGGGGGCGTAGCTGCGCAGGTGGGCCGCCAGGTCATCCAGCTGGGCTGCCAGGTCGGCTTCGGCGATGCCCTCAGGGGCGTAATGGGTGTAGAGGACGTTACGGGTCCCAGAGGTGATGAGGGTGGTGCTGTCTGGACCCTTGAGGATGCTGGAGAGGATGCCGTCCTGGTGGCGCAGGATCAAGTCCCCAGCGGGAACGGTGATGGGCCGGTCGCCGAAACCCTGGTAGCGCTCGCCCCCCTCGGAACGAGCCACCCAAAGGGGCGGCGCAAGCTTGTCCAGATCGTGGCCGGCGGCCACCAGGCCATGGTTCAGCTCGGCCATGAACAGAGCGGTGACGGCGCAGAGCTGGGCCGGGATGGGGCGCTCCTTCAGGGCCACGGATTCCAGCTGACGCAGGACGTGGTAGGTCTGGCCATGGGGTTTGAAGTGGGCGGCAAACACGGCCATGGCCGGCAGTGCCTTCAGGGTTTGGCGGTCGTGCCCGGCGTAGGTTGCCCGAAGGGCCTGCTCCAGTTTGGCGCGACGCGCTTCCAGGGCAGGATGGGTGGCCAGGGGCGGTAGCCCGCGCACCTCCAGCAGACCCAGGCGGGCGTTCCGGGGCCAGGATGGATCGATGCGTATTTCAATCATAGGTTGCCTCCTTGTGCCAGCATATGGAAGGAGAATGGGGCGTCTTGAACATTCTTGACCGGATCGAAGATGAGGGCGCCTCGTGGCGGTACGGCGCTTGGAACAGGTCGTTGCGGCCCCGGCATAAGGAGTCGTGGAAAAATAACATGAAATGCACAGGTCATTTCACAACGGCTCCTAAACATGCAAAGTCGGGCGAAACGCTCAGAAAGGGCGTGAGCCCGAACAGCCATCGCGGACACGCTGAAACAGCCCAGTCCCCGCCTCCTATCGGATGACGGATCGCCCAGTTTGCGCCGGTATCTTATTGTTGCATGATTATGCCTGTTTTTTGCAATTGTGCCTGTTCTATTTCAAGTCAATATGGCCAAATCGTGTGTGGCGTTACAAACATTAATAATGATCAACTTACAATATGTTAACATTTAAATAATCTCTTATTTGCATGGAGCAAAGCATGCGAACAAAACTTGCCCTGGGGCTCCTGTGCGCTCCCCTTCTTCTGGCCTGCCTTGCCGCCTGCACCAGTCGCAGTCCGGCAGTCTATTCCAAAGCCACGTCCCGTTCCGGCACCCAGGCCATCACCCCGGGATGGACCGTGCCGGCTCCGCCCAACGCGGTGGTGGGGCAGAGCTACACCGCCTCGGTGCCGGCCGTTTCGGGCGACACCTACGCCTGGACCGTCACCGCCGGTTCCGCCAGTCTGATCAACGCGACTACCGCCGTCCTGACCTTCACCCCCAAGGCGTCCGGGACCGTGACCCTCCATTGCGTCCAGACCGACGCCGCCAAGAGCACCAGATCCGTCGACTACTCCCTCACCGCCGCCACCGGCCCGACCCTGAACGCCGAGCCCGCGTCCATCTCCGTGGGGCAGGGCACCATCCTCCTGGCCACCTTCACCGGTACCACCGGCACCATCAATCCCGGCAGCCTGAGCGTGACCTCCGGCGTGGGCTTGACGGTCCGGCCCAGCGCCACCACCACGTATACCCTCAGCGTGGATGGAACCCCGGTGGCCACCGCCACGGTCACGGTGCTTACCTATACGCCGAAGTTTGTCTATGTATCCAATTCGAATGACGAGACCATTTCCGGATTCTCCCTTGACGCCAGTTCCGGCGCCCTCACGGCCCTTTCGGGTTCCCCCTTCCGTTCGCCGGACTCGAAATACATGGATCAGATTGCGACCAGCCCGGACAGCAAATTCCTGTTCGCCGCTGGCCAGTCCGGGACGGTTTATGCCTTCAGCATCGACAGCACCAGCGGAGCCCTTACCTCCGTGTCCGGTTCCCCCTTCACCGCCAATGCTTCCATTATGTTCAACGCTGTGGCGGCGGATCCCTTCGACCGCTTCGTCTACGCCCATGGGCAGGATGGCAAGGTGTATGGATTCTCCCTGGATTCCACCAGTGGCGCGCTCACCGCGATCTCCGGATCCCCATGGGCCGCCGGGTCCAACTCCAGTTATTACGGAGGCATCGTCGTCCACCCTGCCGGGTCTTTCCTCTATGTCGCCGACAGCGGTGACACGACGGTCACCGCCTTCGCCATCGATCAATCCAGCGGAGCGCTGACCAAGACCAGCGGATCACCCTATGACGTCAGCTACAGCGGGAAGCTGGCGATGCCGTTCGGCGTCGCCATCGACAACTCGGGAAGCTATTTCTTCACCAAGGGCGAGAGTGGCACCAGCTACTTGGCGGCCCTTGCCATCAACCTCGCTACCGGTGACTTGACCTCCGCGACCGGTTCACCCTATGGCCCCCTGGTGGGAGAGGACGCTTTCCATGGCCTTTGTGCCCATCCAACCAAGGACTTCGTATACATCTCTTTCTATGAGAGCGACAGTTACGACGCGGCGGCCTATTCCCTCAACCCGACCTCCGGTGCCCTCAGCCCGCTTTCCGGATCTCCGTATGACCTCTTTTCGGTCCATGGGTCCGACAACATCGTGGTGGATCGTTCCGGCCAGTTCGCCTTTTCCACCGATTTCAACGGGGGCCTCATCTCCGCCATGCGGGTCGATTCCAGCACCGGCGGACTCCTGACCCTGGCCGGAGTTGCGGTGTTCGGGGAGAATGAGACCACCGTCGCCGTTGGTAAGGAGCCCGATTCCATCGCCATCGCAGGTGCGCTGGAGTAGGAACCTGCCCATGTGATAGGCCCGGGCCCCCTGTCCTTCGCCAACGGCCTATCCGTGCCGGTAAGCCGTTGCGCCAAAATGACTTTGACGATTCGGCATTGCCCCGGCATAAGGGGCCGTAGCGTAGGCATGCAGCGTATCAAGGTTGTTTTGCCACGGCCCTGAAAGGACAAGCCACGGCTCTCTGGGGTCGCCACGGCAGGGTTCCCCGTCCGGGCTATGATCAGGGGTGAACGACCCCAGTTCCCCGGCGAGTTCAGTTCGGGAGGGGCGCACGATGCCCCGCATGGGATCTGGCTTTCACCCAAGGTCTCAGCACAGGAGGAACCATCATGGATGCAGGCTATTTTGACCAGGAGGCCGGGGCCTGGGATCTCAAGGCCATGCGGGTGATTCTGGCCCAGGGCGTCGCCCGTGCCATCCAGGACCGCGTCCCCCTGTCGAAGGCGATGGATGTGCTGGATTTCGGTTGCGGTACCGGACTGGTGACCCTGGCGCTGGGGCCTTTGGTCGGCACCATCACCGGGGCCGACACCTCTCCGGGGATGCTGAAGGTGCTGTCGGAGAAGGCCGGGGCGGCGGGCGTCCCGGTAACGCTAAGGGCCTTGGACGGCGGCGCCGGCCTGGCGCTCGGCGGCCCATACCACCTCATCGTGAGCAGCATGACTCTGCATCACGTCGCCGATGTGCCAGGGCTCTTCCACCAGTTCGCGGCCCATCTGCTTCCCGGCGGCCAGGTGGCCTTGGCCGATCTGGATGCCGAGGATGGCAGCTTTCACGATGGCATCCCCGGAGTGGAGCACCATGGTTTCCGCCGGGAACAAGTCAGGGCTTGGCTGGAGTCGGCTGGGTTCCGGGAGATCCGATTGGAAACGGCTATCGTGACCCGCAAGGGTGAAAAGGACTATCCCGTGTTTCTGGCCACCGGAAAGAGAGTCCAGGAGGACATCGGCACCATTCCATGACAGCATCAACCGGCCTTCGAGCGGTGTTTCATCGTCCACTGGGTCACGGCCTCGCGCATGGCGGAGTGCAGGTTGAGCCCGGACGCCTTGGCGGCCGCCTCCATCTGTATCCAGAAAGCGGGGGGCATCTTCAAAGCCTTGAGTTGAACCGGTGCCTCTTGACCCTTCGGCGGCCGGCCGCGCGTGCTCCTGATCCGGATGGTCTCTCCTTCCGGGGGCTCATCCTTGTGGGCCATGGCCCAGGCCACATCTTCGGCGTGCCGGGCCTGGAGGACCTCCAGGGACTCCCCGGGGTTCTCCTTGAAGAACTCGTCCCAGGTCATCGTTTTTTTGCTCCTGGTCATGCTCGCCTCCGCCTTGGAGAGATCCGAAAGGCTGTGGTGATGCGGATTCCATCTGGGAAAACGTTGGAGAATGGCACCCGGTAGGTCCTTCCGTCCACGCTGCCTTCGACAATGAAACGGTTTGGGGCTCTTGGATCCTTGGTGATTCCCTGGTCCTCGGCTGAGAACACGGCCTCGGCGATCGTTTTGTCCAGCCCATGGGCCTTGATTTCTGCCTCGTTCACCTCGTCCCAAACAAAGTGCATCCCGCACTCTCCAAATAAGGTTATACCTTTTCAGCGGGTCGTCAATATGCCTCCCTGATCGTATCGGTGGCGCCAACGAGATGAGAGGTTCCACGGGTGGCCACCCTCCTGACCTTGGCAGGCCTGGATCCAACCTGGGACTCCGGCGCCTCCTGCACGGACGCGCCCGGTCCTCTATCGGGGCCGGGTCAAGCCAGCCTTCGCGGACCCGGAAGGAAGGAAGCGCATGAGGGAGGTGATGGCCACGATGGTTCCCAGGTAGGCGGCAATCTGGGCGCCGTTGGGCCGGGCGGTGTAGCCGACCAGGGTATGGACCAGGCGCCCTCCCAGGCTGTCATCCCCCAGCAGCCAGGAGGAATCCCAAACGGTGGAGGTCAGCACTTCCAGGTAGCCCGCCTGCTGGACCAGCGCGATGGCCTGGGCCGCGAGCCCCGCGGCCAGCAGGACGATCAGGCCCGACGCCACCCGGAACAGGTGCCGCGCCGGTATCGTCACCATGCCAAGATACATGAGCGCCGAAAGACAGGCGCCGCCCAATAGCCCGAGCGAACCGCCCGCGGCCATGGCCGCCACCGAGGTGGAGCCGGAAGCGGCGATGCTGTAGAGGAAGAGCACGATCTCTGAGCCTTCCCGCAGCACGGCGACCCCGCAGACGATGGCCAAGGCGGCCAGGGGCTTTCGCCCGGCCGCGACCGCCGAGCCCACTTCGCGCATCTCCTGGGCCATGGCGCGGCCGTGGCTGGCCATCCAGACGTTGTGCCAGGCCAGCATCCCCACGGCCAGGACCAGGATGGCCGCGCTGAACAGTTCCTGTCCCGCCCCATGGAACAGGGAAGCGATCCGCCCGGCGCAGGCCGCGACCAGGCAGGCGCCCAAGGTGCCGGCCACCACCCCGTAGCCGACCCACAAGCCGCGCCGGGGGACGCCCTTGGTGGCCGCCAGCACGATCCCCACGATGAGGCCGGCCTCGATGATTTCACGAAAGACGATGACCAGGGCCGCGAGCATCGGGTCACTCCGAAAGGATGGCGCCTTGCGCCAGGTCCTTGTGGAACTCCCCGATGAACGGGTAGCGTCCCGGTCCCAGCGGCCGGATCCGGATCCTGGCCTTGGTCCCCGGCGGGATGACTTTCTCGATGGCCAGTTGCAGCATCTCGAACTCCTCGGGGGTGCTGTCCAGGTTGGTCACGATCAGGAAGGTGGGCTTGCCCGCCTTGACGTGCACGTCCGCCGGTGCGAACCGGTGATCCTTGATCGTCACCTCGATGCTGGCCGGTTCCTCCCCGTGGGCGGCGGGCACGGCCGGGAGGAGGCAGAGACTGAGCGCTACGGCTCGCCATGGGTTGATTCCATGCATGGTGTGCTCCTGATCTAGGGCCTGGTGGGGGTTTGCGGTTCGAACAGCCCTTGCCCGATGTATTCGCCCTTGCCGGTTCCCCCGGGGCAGGCGAACAGCCCGCTGCCGACCGTGGTGACGAACTGGTTCAGCTTGTCCATCTTGGAGACGTGCTCGAACATCCTGATGAAGCCGGTGCGGGGGTCGCGCTGGTAGCAGATGAACAGCAGGCCCGCGTCGTATTCGAGGCCCTGGTGCCAGGGCGGCCAGCGCTCGGCGGTGAGGCTCAACCCGTCGTTGTAGTTGTAGGACCGGCGGAGAATCTGCATGCCCTCGTTGCTGGCCTGGTTGGTGAGCCGCACGTGGGAGTTCTCGGGAATGGCCGGATCGCCCCCGGGGCCCATCGCTTCCAGGTCGACCGGATCCTTCTCGTGGTTGCGGCCCAGGGGCGCGCCCGACACTTTTTCCCGGCCGAAGGTCTCCTCCTGGAAGGCGACGCTCATGCGGTCCCAGTGCTCAAAGGCGATCCGGGACTTGCGCACCACCAGGTAGCTGCCGCCGCGCATCCAGGCGGGCCCCTCGCCGCCGGTCCAGATGAACGTGGCCATCAGCTTCGGATCACCGGTGGCCGGGTTGCCGGTCCCGTCCAGGAAACCCATCAGGTTGCGCCCGGTGGCGCCGGGCCCGAAATTCCCGAAATAACCCGCCTGCACCCAGCGCAGCTGGGCCACCCCCTCGGCCAGGCGCGCCAGTTGGCGCACGGCGTGGAACGCCACCTGCGGGTCGTCGGCGCAGGCCTGCACCGCCAGGTCTCCGCCGGTGTTGCCGGCCACCAGCTGGTCGCCGGTGAAGGTGGGCATGTCCACCAGCGCTTCCGGGCGACGCGCCGCCAGGCCATAGCGGTCCTTGCCGTCCTTGACGAACAGCCCGGCGCCGAAGCCGAAGGTCACGGTCAACCGGGACGGCGGCAAGCCGAGCACGTCGCAGGTGTCGGCGGCGGGAGTCTGCCGGTCCTGGGTGAGGGGACCCGCCGTTTCGCCGGCGCTCATGCGGGCGGCGGCGGCGGTCCAGCGGCGCAGCAGGTCCACCACCTCTTCCCGCCGCGTCGCCGTCAGGTCGAAGGAGGCGAAATAGACGTTGGTCTGCGCCGCGGTCACGATGCCGCCTTGATGCCCGCCCCAGAACGGTTCGGTAGGCCCCTGCGCCGCGCCGGCGCCCGCCGGGGCCGCAAACAGGGTCGCCGCGATCAGCAGGCCGCGAACGGACGCGCCCCCCCATGGCCTGGCCGTCATCGCGAGGCCTCCATCAGGAAATTGGTGTCGTCGGTCACGTAGTAGAAGCCCTTGCCGTCCTGGGTCATGGCGATGCCGAACAGATCGCCGTTGCCCGGCGGGGTCTGGGCCTGGTTGGTGTCGACCCACTGGGCGTAGAGCTGCTTTCCGGTGCCGGGGTCGATCTCCACCACCTGCCCGTTCCGGCCGTTGCAGGCCAGCAGATGCCCGGCGGGGGTCATGGCCAGCGCCAGCGGCCGCTGCAGCAGCCCGTCCCGGGTGACGGGGGTGCCGGTCCCGGCGCTGCCGGTGCGGGTGAGGGCTTCCGGAATGGCGACGATGCGGTTTTCCAGCGCGTCGGACAGGTAGAGGGTGCCGTCGGCCCCCAGGGCCAGGCCGGTCGGGCCGATCAGGAACACGTCCCGGTCGGCGCGCTGGCCGAAGCCGTCGGCCACAACGGTCCGGTTCCGGATCACGGGCGGCTTCCCGTCGGCCATGGCCAGTTCCAGGCGGAGCACGGTGGCCTTCTTCACCGTCACCGGGAAGCCGGTCTGGGGATCCTTCACCTCGGGGCCCGGAACGCCGAAACCGGACATGGTGACGAACAAGGTCGCCGTGGCGCCGTTGTCCACCAGGGCGATGTTGCCCCAGGGGCAGCTGATGTCCGCACCGGACCAGACGGCGGCCACCTGGCCCTCGGGGTCGAGCACGATCAGGCCGCCTTCGCCGCGGGTGCGGGTGGTGCCGTCGGTGCTCGGGGCGCTACCGACGATGACCCAGCCGGTCTTCAGCATGGCCATGGCGGTGCTCAGCCCGACGCCGCCGGGGCACTGGGGCAGATGTTGGGGCAGCCTGGCGAACACGGTGGTTTTCCGGGTGGCCGGGTTGTAGTCCACGATCGTCCCGCCGGTTCCCTGCAGGTTGGAGATGTTATTGAAATTGTCAACCAGCACGTCGCCCGCCCGGATGCGGCCGGCCGAAACCGGCGCGACCACGATGGCGTAGGGATTGAGATCGCCGTTGTCGGGGACCGTCGAGGTCAGGGTCTTGTGCCGGTGAAGGGTCTCCAGCAGCCCGGCGGGCCCCTCCGCCCGCCCCGGCGCCGCCACCGCGATCAGCGTGGCCAGCGCGAGCCAGCCTCTGTTCGGCCGGGTCCTTCCGCGATGCAACATGGTTCGCACTCCTTGTCCTTGAACTTCGGCGCCGGGATCGGGCCGGAAAAGGTCTGGTTGGCTAGAAAAGAAGGTTGGTCCGCAGCCCGATGACGGTTTCGTTGGGGATGGTCTGTGCCGGCCGGTTCGGGTCCTGGGCTCCGGCTCCGGGCCGGAAGACGTACTGGACATCCGGCTGCAACTGCCACCAGGGCTTCACCTGGTATTGATACATGGCCTCGACGAAGGTCTCCCCTCCCCGCACGGGGGTGTAGGAACCGGCGAAGGCGCCGGTGTCCTGGTCCAGGCCCCTGGCGTGGCTGGCCACCCTGGTGTAGCCCATGCCGATGCCGAACGTGTCGTCGTCCCGGTGGGTGAACGGCTCATGGAAGGTGAACCCGGCATTCATGCTGAACCCGATCAGGTTGCGGTCACCCTGCGGCGCAGCCATGGCCCGGACGAAGACGTTGATGTTCTGGTCCGGCTCCCCGAGGGCGCGCCAGAGCATCTGATCGGCCACGACGTAGATGCCGTGGTCGCCCCGATGGGTCTGGGGGATGCCGTTGCTGCCGGGGTCGGCCAGCGACCGGCCGAGGGTGTCGAAGCGCTGGTCCGCGAACCGTTCCGAGTCGTACCAGACCCCGAGCTTGTAGGTGCGCCCCAGCGGTTCCCGCTGGTCGGCCTGGATCATCGTGCCGAGCGAGGGGTAGGCGAACTGGAGCTCGGCGATGGCCAGGACCCCTCCGTGCAGGGGAAAGCTGGTGCCGTGGGGGTTTGCCCGCTGGGAATCGTCGCTGGGGTAGGCTGCCGGGTTGCCGTTGAACACCCCTGCCAGCACGGTGAAGGCATCGCCCGGACGGGCCCGGAACCGGATCCCCAGGGCGGAAAGGGGGTAGGCCGGGCCGCCGCCGGGCAGATCGGCCGACGGCAACATCGGCCATCCGAACATGGTGTTGACGAACAGGTTCGCGTTCTGGCTCGCCATGAATTCCTGGTCCAGGCTTTGCTGGCCGAGCTTGACATCGAGCCGGTCGTCTTCCAGGAACCTTTGCTGGTACCAGAATTCCCAGAGGCGGGTGGCCCGGTCGGCCTCGATGCCGCTGGCCGTTTGCAGCGTTCCCAGGTTTTCCGCGCTGAGGTTGCTGCCGTGGATCTGCAGGCCGCTGATGTTCAGGGTGCCGCCATGCCAGTGGAAGGCCCGTTGGGTATCCAACTGAAGCACCGCCTGGGTCAGGCCGTCGTACTTGAACCCTTTCTTGATGCCCCCGTCGACGTTGCCGAGCAGCTCGCTGGTTTCCTGCAGGGAAAGGGTCATCCCATGGCGGCTCAGCAGGCTGCGGAACCCCCACAGGTCGCCCAGCAGGTAGTTGCTCCGGGAAAGGCCGTTCAGGAAGCCCAGGGCGCCGGTCCTGGCCTGGCCCGGCCGGACCGCCACGGTTTCCACCGGCGCCGGGACCGTCGGCGGAGCCGCCAAGGCCGCCCCTCCTCCCAACGAACCGGCCAGGCTGACAAGAGTGAGGGCGATCCGGCCGGGCGCCGCGCGGCAAAAGCGTACTCCGCTGTCCAGATACAGCAGGTCTATGGACATGGATTCCCCCTGATTGACTCGCCCGATCCCCAGCAGTTGTGATGGAGTCTGTCTGGCCAAAATGATATAGAGTCTCAATCTCAAATTCAATGACTACTCTACTCGAGCATCCTCTTCCTGCTCGTCCGTCCGGACGCATCGAGGTTTAATCCAATAGATGAAACGAACCTATTGGTAAAAACAGGTATTTTGCCCATCGCGTTGTGATCCTGATCACACCCGGATCCGGTACGGGCTTTCAGCCGAAGCTGGGGACCTTGGCACCAGCGATCTCGAGGTTTCAGCCCTCGGCCTCGGTTGCATGGGCATGAGCACCAACGATGGTCCGGCAGGGGCAATAGTAGCCGGATCAGCTCACGGACCGCAGATACTCGATCGTGTGTTTCCGGCAAGCGTGAGTAACGGCGCAGGTGGCTGCTATGATCGGCGCTGAACGGCGGGTCAAGTACGCCAGTGGGGGATGACGCCAAGTGGCGAATCACGTGGATGAGATGACGGAACAAATGCTTGCCGACGCAGGCATCGGAGCGGGCATGCGGGTCGTCGATATCGGCTGCGGGCCGGGCGCGGTTTCTCTCATGCTTTCACAACGCGTCGGAAGCCAGGGACACGTGTTCGCGGTCGATCGCAACCCCAGGATGCTCGATATGGCCCGGGAGAGGGCGCGCGAAGCAGGCGTTTCCAACCTTACCTTCGTTGAGGGCGGATTCGACGCAATCTTTCCGGGCCACGGCACGCTGGACGCAGCGGTTGGCCGCCGCGTCCTCATGTATCAGCCCGATGCGCCGCAATCCGTGACACGGCTCGCTCGTGCGGTCCGCCCTGGCGGAGTGATTGCCTTTCAGGAGCACGACACCGTGGAGGTCACCGATAGGCGCGCTTCGCTGCCGCTCCATGATCGTGTTCGCTCATGGCTCCACGAGATGCTCCGCCGCGAAGGGGCAAATCTGCACATGGGTTTCGATCTGTATGCGGTGCTGACCGCCGCCGGGCTTTCTGTCGAGCGCGTACGTGCAGAAGCAAATGTCGTGACGCCGACTGCCGGCTACCCCGTGGCCGCGATTATCCGAGCTGTGCTCCCCCGCTTGCTGGAGCATGAGATCGTGACCGAGAAAGAGGCCGATGTCGAGACCCTCGACGGCCGTCTGATGGCCGAGCGCAGCGAGGCCAACGCAATCGCCATCTGGGAGATGGTCTTCTGGGCCTGGGCTCGAAAGCAATAGGCAAGCCGACGTGCTGGCCCCCTGCGGTACACCCACGCTCACGGCTGCAATGTGCCGATAAACGCAACGATCTCCTTGGCAAGAGCCCCGGGTTGTTCTTCTGGAATGTAATGCCCACAAGGCCACTGAGAAGTGAATGTACTCTCTGCCCGGTCGTCTGTGTGTCATAGCCATCGAGCGGCTTTTCGGAATCTCCCTGCCCCGGAAGATCGATGGCGATGACGGTGAACCAGTCCCTGAATGCGGCTTCTGAGGATGGGACCCGATTGAATCGGCAGTACACCAAGCAGATGGCCTGATGCTAATCTCTGGTCAAAACCGGGCGCGGTACACACCATGCAAATAGACCAAAATTTTGAGGATTCATGATCGCGAAAGATTTCGACGTTGTAATTTATGGCGCAACCGGTTTCACAGGTCGTCAATCCGTCCATTACTTTCGACACCATGCCCACGCCGGTCTTCGATGGGCAATTGCTGGGCGGAACCAGGAGAAGCTCGAGGCCATTGGTGCCGGGGTTCCGGTTCTGGTCGCCGATTCCGCTGACCAGGCACAACTCGACGCCCTCGTCGCGCGAACGCGAGTGGTTCTGAGCACCGCAGGCCCATTTAAACTTTATGCCAACGGGCTTGTGGAAGCGTGCGTAAGGCTTGGCACTCATTATGTCGACATCGGCGGCGAGCCTGCTTGGATCAAGGTCGTGATGGAGCGGCATCACCGGCAAGCGGAGGAACGCAAGCTGAAAATCGTGCCCGGCTGCGGCGTTTGCTCCGTGCCGGTCGACCTGGGTGTGTTCCTGCTGGAAGAGAAATTGAGCAATTGTCTGATCGAGGCACGCAGTTACATCAAGATCACCGGGGGTTCGTTCAATGGCGGGACCATTGCAAACGAAAGTCTTAGCTACGCTTCTGGCGACATAAAACAAGCCAGGGATCCGTTTTTGCTGGGCCCGTGCCTATCCCGCCCCCTCAAGGCGATCGAACGTGATCCACGGTTTGTCCAATATGATCGTCAAATCCATGCCTGGACTGCGCCCTGCCCCATGGGGGTGAGCGACACCCGGACAGTCCGCCGAAGCATGGCGTTGAGAGGCCACGACTTCCCCTTTCAGGAATATATGACCTTCGACGGGAGATCAGGCTTATTGCAAGCGCTGGGGATCACTGCAGCCATGGCCATCATGAACGCAACGCTCGCCTTTGGCCCAAGTCGAAACCTATTGCAAAGGATATTGCCTCCTGGAAGCGGACCGACGGATCAAGCTATGGACGCAGGGTCCTATGAGTGCAGAATCGTCGGGCGAACCGCCGAAGAGTCGCAAGGAGAGATATCATTGCGCGTAGCAGGTGATCCAGGCAATCGGGTCACGGTGAAATGTGTCTGTGAAAGTGCGCTCGCCTTGGCGATCAACGAGGCCGATCTTCCGCAACGCTTCGGGGTTCTGACGCCGAGCGTTGCTTTGGGCCACGCGCTGGTTGCTCGATTGGCTGCGGCTGGGTTCGAAGTCAAATAGCGCTGCCAATGCAGCTCACCAAGAGCTGACGGAATGATTCTGAGACTTGATCAACGGGATTCCTTGATGGTTCCTTCCAGAACGGCATGGACGAGTCCTGGGAAGGCCTTTTCAACGTCCTGAAGATGGATGGAGAGCCGTGTGCAGGTGCCTTCCTTCTTGCCCTGGATCAGCCCGACCTTGCGAAGGGCTGCAAAGTGGTAACTCATGGCGGTCTTGGAGCCAAGGTCCGCGAAATCCAGGCACCTGAGCTCCCCCTCCACCAGCCGGATGAGGACTTGCCTTCGAGTCCCATCCCGGAGGGCGTTGAGAACGTCCGACAGGGAAGGGATGGTCGCAGCTGCGTTCTCCACTCGGTTGACCATGGCGCAGTCTAACACGTTCAACACTATTTGAACAATGGGGTCGGGAATGGGACGCCAAGAAGGTGTGGAGAACCCCAGGGCGGCGGTCTCTGGTCCTAAGCGCTTTGGGCTTGTTCAAAATTCATTGGACAAGTGAATCCATGCCACCTATGATTGTCCAATGGATGTTGAACAAACCCCAAGGAGAGACCAAATGAAACCATTAGACGACTCTCGCGCCGTTGCGGAAGCATTTCTCGAAGCGCTGAGGCTGAGGGACTGGGAAGGCATGCGAGCTTTGTTCACCGAGGACGTGGTCTGGACCTTGCCCGGCAACAGCAAGATCTCGGGGCGGGCAGTGGGGATCGACGCTGCCGTTCAGCGAGCTCGGACCATCACGGGCTATGGCCTGACTTTCAATCTCAAGCACATTCTTCTTGGCCAGTTCGGCATGGCGATTTCCCTCAACAACACCGCCCGCCGGGGAGATCTGATCCTGGATGAGCACTTGGCAACGGTCTGCGGGTTCCGGGATGGAAAGATCAGCAGCATTGATTCGTTCCTGTCGGATGTGCCGATGGCCAACGCCTTTTTCGTGTAAGCCGTTGTGATGGAATAACCCGGGAGCAGGTCGCGGCAGCCCATCCCCGGCCAGGGCCGATGACCCCGGAAACATAACCGCCCTCCCGGCTCATCCTCCTGGGCCGGGATGCCGATGCAACAGGTATGCTCCCCGTTCGGAGTACCAAGAAAAGTGTGGCCATATCCGCCCCTTGCCCTCCGTCACACGCCTGGTCCTCCTCCTCCTGCTGCTCGCGGGGATGGGCGGGATGTCTTTCCTGAGCTGGCGCGACGCGCAGACCGCATTCGCCCACCGCCAGGCCACCAGCGAATCCCTGCTCCACCTGGAACAGGCCCTCTCCCTGCTCAAGGACGCGGAAACGGGCCAGCGCGGCTACCTGCTCACCGGCGATCGCAGGTATCTGAGGCCCTACCTGGACAGCCGGCACCAGTTCCAGGCTGAATACGATGCCGTGGCGGCCTTCTTCCGGGATAATCCAGCGGTCGGGGCGATCCTCCGGCAGCTTGGCCCCCTGGTGGCCGAGAAGCTGGACGAGATGGGGAAGACCATCCAATCCATGGAACAGGGGAAGGGGCAGCAAGGTCTCGCGAGGATGCGGACGGGGCAGGGCAAGGAACTCATGGATTCCATCCGGGAGTTGCATGAACGGCTCGGGATTCTGATCTCGGCCCAGGCCCGGCAGGCCGATCTGCAAGCCCTGGCGCGGTCCAGGCGCAGCCTCTGGGCGATGACCCTGGTCACCGGCCTTGCCTTCGCCGGAATCGCGTTCTTCATGATGCGGGCCGGGCGCTTCGAGGGGGAGTTGGTGGAACGCGGCTGCCTCCTGGAGTCCGAAGTGCTTCAGCGCACCGAGGCGGAAGGCGACGCCCGGCGCCTGAACCTGGAACTCCTGGCCAGCAACCATGAGCTGGAGGCCTTCGCCTATTCCGTGGCCCATGACCTGCGGGCCCCCCTGCGCCACGTGGACGGTTTCGCCGGGCTGCTGCGCAAGGGGCTTCCGCCGGAGATGCCGGCCAAGAGCCTGCACCAGTTGGACGTGATCCAGGAATCCGCCCAGCGGATGGGCGCGCTCATCGACGACCTGCTCAGCTACTCCCGGCTCGGGCGTACCGAACTGCACAAGGTGCCGGTGCCGCTGGGCGTCCTTCTGGACCAGGTCCGGCTCGACCTGACCGAGGATGTGACCAGGCGGAACGTGGAATGGCGGATCTCCCCCTTGCCGACCGTGGTGGGGGATCCTACCCTGTTGCGGGTGGTGCTCCAGAACCTCCTGGCCAACGCCTTGAAATTCACCCGCCAGCGCGATCCCGCCATCATCGAGGTGGGCAGCCGGGTCGAGGAAGGGATCTCCCTCAGCGTCAGGGACAACGGCACGGGCTTTGACATGCGGTTCAAGGACAAGCTGTTCCAACCCTTCCAGCGCCTCCACGCCCAGGAGGATTTCGAGGGCACGGGCATCGGCCTGGCCACCGTGGCACGGGTGGCAGCCCGCCATGGGGGCCGGGCCTGGGCCGAAGGCGTGCCGGACCAGGGTGCCGAGTTCTTCCTTTTCATTCCATAGGAGGGTCAGATGCCAGGAATCCTGAGACGCATCCTGCTGGTGGAGGACAGTGCCGCGGACGCGGAACTCACCATGGAGGCCATGTCCGAATACGCCGTCGCCAACGGCCTGGACTGGGTCAAGGACGGGGCCGAGGCCCTGGACTTCCTGTTCTGCCGGGGGGTCCACGCCGGCCGGGTCTTCGAGCCCCCGGCCGTGGTCCTGCTGGATTTGAAACTGCCGAAGATCGACGGCCTCGAAGTGCTCCGCACCATCCGAGCCACCCGCCATCTCCGGGCCCTTCCGGTGGTGATCCTCACCTCCTCCCGGGAGGAGAAGGACCTCATCCAGAGCTACGATCTGGGCACCAACGCCTATGTGGTGAAACCTGTGGACGGCGCGGGCTTCATCAAGGCCGTGGGCAGCCTGGGCGTCTTCTGGGCCATGGTGAACGCGCCGCCGGTTCCCCTCCCCCCGGTGGACGAGTGACCCCCCCGTTTCCGGCGGATGCGGCCCTGCCCCAGGGGCCGGACGCCGGACGGGAGCTGGAGGCCTTCGCCCACGCCGTGAGCCACGATCTGCGGGCTCCGCTGCGGCACCTGGACGGCTTCGCGAACCTCCTGGTCACGCGCCTGGAAGGCCAGCCGGGAGCCCTGGATGAAAAGAGCCGGCACTACCTGGGCCGCATCACGGACGCCGCCCGGACCATGGGTTCCCTCCTGGATGACCTGCTGGTCTATTCCCGGCTCGCCCACCCGGGAACGGCCTCCGCCAGCGTGGACCTGGATGGCCTGGTGGCTTCGCTCCGGGCGGAATTCCCCCCGGGCCCGGCCTGGGACCTGGCCCCTTTGGGCCAGGTGAAGGGGGTGCCGGCCCAGTTGCGCCTGGTCTTCCAGAACCTCCTCGGCAACGCGGTGAAATTCAGCGCGTCCGTATCCGACCCGCGGGTGTGGGTGCGCCGGGCGGGAACCCGGTCCGGCAGGATCATCTTCGAGGTGGGGGACAACGGGGTGGGGTTCGATCCCGCCTTCGCCGACCGGATCTTCGGCGTCTTCCAGCGCTTCCACCCGCGGGAGGACTTTCCTGGCAACGGCATCGGCCTGGCCATCGTCGCCCGGGCGATCCGGCAGCACGGGGGCGAAGTCTGGGCCGAATCCCAGCCGGGGGAAGGGGCCCGGTTCAGCTTCACCCTTGAGGCCGCCGGGGGGGAGATGTGAAGGTTCCCCAGCGCATCCTGCACCTCGAGGACTCCCCCGGGGACGCCGAACTCATCGCAACCCACCTGGAGCAGGGGGGCCTGGGGGCGGACCTGGTCTGGGTCACCACCCTGGCGGCCTTCCAGCAGGCCCTGGAAGCCCCCTGGGACCTCATCCTGGCCGACTACTCGCTGCCCGGCGTCCGGGACCGCAAGGCCCTGGAACTGGCCCTGGAGCGTTGTCCGGAGGTGCCCTTCATCTACCTCTCCGGAACCATGGGCGAAGCCACCGCCATCGAATGCCTGCACCATGGCGCCGCCGACTACATCCTCAAGCAGGGCCTCAACCGCCTGGTGCCCGCCGTGCGCCGGGCCCTGGCCGAGGCGGCCGAGCGCCGCGCCCGTTGGGAGGCCGAGGCCGCCCTGCGGGCCAGCGAAGCCAACTACCGGCACATCGTGGAAACCTCCCATGAAGGCATCTGGCTGCTGGATGCCGATTCCCGGACCACCTTCGCCAACCGCCGGATGGCGGAGATGCTGGCCGTGCCCATGGAGGAGCTCCAGGGAGCCTCGCTCTGGGCGTTCCTGTATCCCGAGCAACGGGCCGCGGCGGAGGCGCTGCGGGAGCAGTGCAGCCGCGGGGTCGCGGGCATCCAGGAATTCCGCTTCCGGCGCGGGGATGGCGCCGAAGGGTGGGCCCTCGTATCAACCACGCCGCGCTTCACCGACCACGGCGGCTACAGCGGGGCCATGGTCATGGCCACGGACATGACCAGCCTCAAGGCTGCCGAGGCGGCCAGGGACCAGCTCGCGGTCGAGCAGCGCGAACGTCTGCTGCAAGGCCACAAGCTGGAGAGCATGGGCACCCTGGCCGGGGGCGTGGCCCACGATGTGAACAACCTCCTGACGGTGTTCTTCATCCACATGGACCTGATCCAGGCCGAAGGCCTGGCCACGGCGGCCCTGGCGCGCCACTTCAAGCCCATGGTGCAGGCCGCCGAGCAGGTGAAGGCGCTGGTGGGGGGCCTGCTCAGCTTCGCCCGGAAAAGGGAGCCCCGGCGGCTGGACGTGGATCTCAACCAGCTGGTGCTGGAAGTCCTGGACCTGTTCGGCCCGCTCCTGGGCCCGGGCGTGAGCCTGCGGACCACCCTGGAAGCCGGGCTGCCCCTCCTCCTCCTGGATGGTGGGCAGGTCCGCCAGGTCGTCATGAACCTCGTCATCAACGCCCGGGACGCCCTGGACAGCGGCGGCACCATCCGGCTCACCACCTGGACCCGCCCCGAAGGCGTGATCCTGGAGGTCTCCGACACCGGCCAGGGCATCGCCCCGGAACTGATCTCCCGGATCTTCGAACCCCTGTTCACCACCAAGGCCGAAGGGAAGGGCACCGGGCTCGGCCTGGCGGTGGTCTACGGCATCGTCACCGCCCACGGCGGCACCATCCAGTGTTCCAGCACGGTCGGGGAGGGAACCCGGTTCCGGGTGACCTTCCCGGCACCCGGCCCCCGGGGCTGAGCCCTGGCCCGGAGGCCAGCTTCGAGGCCCTCCGCGAGGCCATCCTGAATCAATGCCTGGCCGGGGATGGCCCATCGATGAGTCGAAGCCGGGTTCCGGGGTCCTCGCCGTTGGACTGGGCGTAGAAATCACTCAGGCGCTCAGCCCAGACGAAGGGTTTCCCCTTGGGCTCAGGGTCGGGCATGAAGGCCGCTTCGAAGAAGGCTTTCTCGAAGGCGAAATAGGTGAACAGGTCCCTGGCGTGACCCGAGTCCGGCTCGCTCCAGGTGGGGAGAGCGCCGCGCAGGATCGGCGTCATGGTGGAGAGCAGGACCGGCGTTTTGCCGGCCCCTGGCAGCAGCTTCAGTCCGCTGATGACCTTGGCGACGGCGGCGGTCCTTGCCTCGCCGGACGGCAGGAACAGGAAGTCCAGCACGTTGGACAGGTCGATCATGGAAACCGGGGTCGACGCTGCCGCGGCCTCCCTGGCGATGGCCTCCAGCACTCGACCGCCGCAAAGGTCGCCGTTGACCACCCGGAACCGGCCTTGCTCGATCATCGCCTGGAGTTTGGTCCAGAAGTCGTTTCTGGACCAATAGGCGATGGCCACCTGTTGCGGGGGAAAGCTTTGAAAGGCTGGCAGCACCTGCCGGTCATTGCCGGACCAGATCAGGGTGCGCCAAAGCCCGCAGACGGCATCCTGAACGGATTTCGGCAGCTCTTCCAGCTTCCCCGAAGGCGAAGCGGCAATGGCCTTGTGGAGTTCCCCGGCCTCCATGGGTTCGGACGGGCGCGCCGCGGCCAGGGCACCCAGGGCCTCCCGGGAAAGGATCTTGCGGGAGAGCAGGGCCTGGTATTGGTACCTCTGGATGGTGGGATCCGGGTTGAAGTCGCGCAGGGCCAGGATGAGTGCCAGGTTGTCCCGGTTGAACTGGGTGGTGGCCTGGTCGTAGTCCAGCATGTAGACCCGGCTGAATTGTCCGAGGCTGGCGTCGAACAAGGTCCTGAAGGAACCCACGGAGAGGAGGGCCCCCCCGGGAGCCGTGGCGTGGATCACATCCGCATAGGTGAAGGTTTGAATCTCGTTGGGCGGCAAAAAAGCGCCGCTGAAGATGCCTGGATCTTCCGGAAGGGGGCTGGTATCAAAGGCGCCTGTCCCCATCTCCTTGCCCTCGCCGGAAGGGGCGGGCGAGGTTGGCCGCGCGGCTCCGGGGGAATCCTTGGGCTCCTCGCGGGTGCCGGCATCGGGTTCAGCGCAGTCCAGGAGGGTGAACACATGGAAGGCCTGGGCGGCGGTGCCGGTGGCATCGGGACGGGCGTGGATGGCGACGTTGTGAATGTCTTTCAACAGGTCCATCAAATCGGCAAAGGACCGATCGCGATCCGGGGCAGCGCTTATGGGATCGTCCCAAAGGGTGAACATGGCAACGATTTTTTGTTTGACCTTGCCGCCGGCACCCTCGGCCATGGCCGAAACCTGTGTGATTAATTCAAACAATTGCGGCTTCGAGGGTGGTGTGGATGAGGGACCGAAATAATCGCTGTTTTTGAAAAACGCCAGGGACGCCGGATCCAGGTGTCCTACAAAGTCAGACATTTCATGATCTATTGCTTTGAATTCAAACGCGCCCAAGGCTCGGTTGAACACCAGCAGGGGTCTTTCTCCGGCGGAATGCCATGGAATTTTCCCGGTCGAGAATCTGGGCGTTCCATCGGGATACCCGAACTCACGGGCGGTGCGGACGGCCTGCGCCTCGGCAGACTCCAGGTCATCAAGCAGAAGCAAGGGCGCGCCTTTATCGCTCAGGAAGGCCGGGACGAGGTCCCTGCCGAAGCCCAGCGAGCCGTGGAAGGCGATGATCAAGGCAGCGATGCCGGAAAACGTGTTGAGTCTTGTCTTGGTCAGGGAGGGCATGGGAAATCTCCGATGGGACTGTCTAGGGACAATCAATGAATGGTGCATTCACCTAAAAAGTTCCTCCCTCGGTGATCCACGCCCGCGCGTTGTCGGCGGGGCCGTCTTGAGATCCCGGCTTCGTGAAGATCCGGCCAGGGTGAACCGCCGGATGACCGGATCCTGGGTCAGCACCTCCCCGCCTGCGTGGGGAGGGAGACCGCGAAGGCCCGTTCACCGGTCCCGATCCGAGAGCGCAGATTTCCCCCGCCGGGATGGCCAGGGCCACCCGGAATTCCTTTTCCCGCCAGGGGCCACGCGACCCCTAGTTTCTAGTCGGCCTTGATGCAGAGCTCCGCAGCGGCTACAACAATCCTGCCCGGCCACCCGCGGAATCGGCCCTTGGTCAAGGCTTCCTGGACAGCGGCTACTTGGAGAAGTGGTTCGCCAGCTGTTTGAAGACGGGGCACAAGCCCGCCACTACAACCAGGTAACCAAAAAAGAACAGGTTTGGATGCACAATCGTCATGACCTTCTCCTTTGGGATAAAGGCGAGCGAGGTGTGCGGCGGTGCGAGCATTCGCTACCGTTGCCCCTCTATCTGTCTGGGGACCGCATATTCCAGTGTAGCCATGATCCGCGCACAGGGATTCTTCCCCTGGCGGCCGGCGGATGGGCCGGAAGGCCTGGAAACCCGCGCCATATCTAAGTCCCCATTAATTCAAATTCCTTGAAATTTTTTGCATCCTTCCGCTTGCGCATGCCGCGCCCCGTCCATCCGCACCTTTCGGTACGGGGGGAACGGCCCGGCCTGCCTGGGTTTGGCCGTCATCTGGCCGGCAGCAGCTTGGCGAAATCCCGGTCCAGGCCGGCCAGCGCGTTCCGGATGTGGGCCCGGCTGCCGGCGATCCACTCGCCCTGCTGGGCCAGCCGCTGTCTGGAGGCCTTGAGCATGCGCGCCATCTCGGCGGGCTGCGGGCCGCCCACGGTGGCGCGATGCTGGACGATGGCCACCGGGTCCAGGGTGGCGCGGAATTCCGCTTCGCTCATGGGGAGTTCCGGCGGATAGCTGGTGCCCTGGACCGCCTGGGCGTAGATCCGCCTGGCCTCGGGGTACGGGAAATCCAGCGGCTTGATGTCCTTCGCCCTGGCGTATTCCACCACTTCCGAGGCGAAATGGTGCCCGATGCGGAAAGGCAGCTTGTACTGGCGCATCAGGATATCCGCCAGCTCCTGGGAGGCCGTCCAATCGCTGTTCAGCTCTTCCAGGGCCCGGTCGGGGTTGATGACCAGCTGGCCGAGGATCCGGTCCCAGCCCCTGAGCACCGTGATGGCGCTGTTCACCATGGCGCTGTTGGCCTTGACGTCCTTCGGGTCCGGCATGCCGGGGGTCAGGTTGTGCGCCTGGAACACCGGGCCCATGGCCAGGGTCAGGGCGGTGGAGGCCCGCTCGCGGGTGTCGTTGAGCAGCCCCGGGTTGCGTTTCTGCGGCATGGCGCTGGAGACGTAGGTGTTGGCCCCGCCCTCCACCAGCAGGATCCAGGGCCGCGACTGGGCGTACTGGGTCATGATGTCCTGGATGAACGTGCCCGCGTGCAGCGCGATGCTGGTCACGATGGCGCCCGCTTCCACCGGCTCCTCGGCGGAGGAGATCTGGGCCGCGTCGTAGGCGTTGTCCACCAGGGCGGAAAAGCCCAGGTAGCCGGCCATGCGGGCGCGGTTGAGCGGCCAGCTGGTGCCGTTCAGCACCGTGGTGCCCATGGGCGAGCGGTCGATCCGCGCGTAGGCCTCGCGGATGCGCTGGGCGTCGCGCTCCAGCCCGGCCTCGTGGCCCAGCAGGTAGTGGCCCAGGCTGTTGGGCTGCGCGGCCACGCCGTTGGTGTAGTTCGGCACGATGGTGTTGACATGCCGTTCGGCCAGCTGGACCAGGGTGGTGGAGGTCCTGTTCAACTGGTCGGCCAGGTCCAGCATCCCGTCGCGCAGGATCGCCGCCCGGAAGGTGGCGTGCATGTCCTGGCTGGACCGGCCGGCATGGAGCAGCGTGACTTCCGGCCCGGCGGCCTGGATCAGCAGCGGTTCGAAGGTGATGACGCTGGACGGCCGCTTGCCCCCGGGCCGGCTGCCGTCCTGGAGGACTTTGGCGATGCCGCCGGCCAACCGCGGGGCCAGGGCCTTGTCCAGCAGGCCCTCGTCGGTGTTGATCACCGCCGTGGCCTTGTTGATCTCGCCCAGCCAGAAGAATTCATCCCGCGCGCCGGCCTGCTGGGCGTGGCCTTGGGCGGAACAGAGCAATGCCGCGAGAACAAGGGTGGAGGCTGCTGGTTTCATGGTCCTGTCCTCATGGAGAGGCTTGCCTTCAGGCGCGCTTGGGGTTCAGCCTTAACCTACCACGGGCCGGATCATGGGCCGCCGCCCGCATGATCCCGGTCACGCCCACCGCGTTCACCCCGGGCCCCTCCGGTCGGGGCGGGAATTCCTGAAAGCGGCATGAAACGCTTAACCTGAAATAAGCACTCCATCCTTGCAGGGACACCGCAGGGGTGGATCAGTGAATAAATTTTTTATAAAACAATTCAGGTTCTTGCGCACCGTCACCCAGATCCTTTGGGTTTGCGCCCAGGTGCAGGCCGAGGTGACCATCACCTGCGATCTGCCGGAGGTCATGAGCCGGCAGGAATGCCTGCTTCGTGCCGAGGTCTCCGGCGATCCGGAGCACGCCTGGCGCTGGAGCCTTCGCGGCCCTGCGGGCTTCAGCCACGCCCTGAAGCCGGTCTCCAGCGGCGAAGCCCGGTTCTTGGCGCCCCCGACCCAGACCGGCGGCACCTTCACGGTCGTGGTGGAAGACGACCGGAATCCGTCCGTCCGGGGCGAGTGCCTGGTGCGGGTGGTGCCCAATTTCCGACTGGGCCGGGACCCATGGCCCACCGGAGACGCCTTGCTGACCGGCACCTTCACGCCGTCCCTGGCCCCCTGGCTGGGCGATCCGGCGACCCCGGACGGGGGCCGGACAGGATGGCCGAAGACGGCCAGGATCGCCTTTTGCGACGATGCCTTCGGGGACGGGCCGAAGGCCATGCGCCGGCTGAACCGGTGCTGGATCATGGCCGGCGCCCAGGGCCTCCAGGCCTTCACCCTGGCGGGCGAGCCGGTTCCTTGGCCGGGCGCCGCCGTGCCGGGCGCCTGCCGCGCGCTGGCGGTCCGGCCCCCGGGGTGCGGGCCGTGGGCGGAAGGCGCCCCCCGGCTGGTGTACAGCCTGCCCGGGTCCGGCCTGGAATCCGACCGGATCTTCGCCCTGGATGCGGCCGGCGCCCCGCGAGAACTGGTCCCCGGGGATCCGGGACGGCGCCCGGTGAGGGATCTGGCCCTGGACCGGGAGGGCACCGTCTACGTGGCCTTCAGCGACGATCGGGCGATCACCCGAATCGATGCGGCCGGCAAGGCCGCCCTCCACGCCCGCCTTCCCGGGCCGGCGGCGGAGGACAAGGCCCATCCCGGCGGGATCCTGGCCATGATCCTGGATCCCGCCACCGGGGATCTCTATGCGGGGGATGACGGCTGCCTCTGGAAGGTGGCTCCGGCCGGCACGGTCAGCGTGGTCATCAAGAGGTGCCGGGCCGACCATCTGGCGCTGCATGGCCGGGAACTCCTCCTGCTCGACGCGCGCCGCCAGGAACTCCGGGCGTTCCACCTGGACAGCCGGCGCCAGGCGCTGGTCCTGGCCAGCGCCGGCCCCGGGGCCCCCACCCGGCTGGGTCCGATCCACGGCCTGCATCCCGACCTGCCCGAAGAGCAGTGCGCCGCCCTGGGCAGCGCCGGTCCGCTGGCCATCGCCCAGGAAGGTCTGGGCATCCTGGCTTCGGGGGAGGGCTTCGCGGCGCTCGATCTGCCCCAGGAAGCCATCGCCTGCAAGAAGGAGCAGCGCCGGTTGAGAAGGCTCGCCGCGCAGGAACGGGACGACGCGGCCGGGCACCGGGCCCAGGCAGCACCGCCGGAGAGGAAGCCCGGCGCCGGCCGGACCTTGCGCGCCGCCCGCAGCGCTTCCAGGCCGAGCGCGGGCGGCTGGTTCTGCATGGCCCTCCTTGGCCTGGGCACCCTGTTCGATCCGTCGCTCCAGGGCTCCTTCGTGCTGGGCGCGCCCACCAGCTCCCGCGGCGTCAACGTGAACGCGATGTTCAGCCGCTACGCGGCGGATGCGGAGGCCGGGTTCGACCGCCTGGGCCCCGCCTGCGGCCGGGGCCCGCTGGCAGGAACGCGGCCCGCCCCCTGCGCTCCGGGCTACAGGGACTCCGTGTTCGCGCAGATCGCCAGCCTGCGCGGCCAGGCGGAAAGCCTGCTGGTGGATCCGCCGGTGCTGGGCGCCGGGTCGTGCCGGGGCGGGGAGACCAAGGCCGAGGCCCGGTTGCGGGTCACCTTGACCCAAAGTGACCACCTGGCCTCGTATGACGGGTTCGCCGGCGCCGCCAACACCCTGGGATTCCAACTGATCCGGGACGGCTTCACGCTCATGTCGGCCGGCGAGGGCCTGGGCATCGGCCAGAGCGCGGCCGCCGCCGGCGGAGGCCTGGCCGGGGCGGTCGCCTCCCTGGTTCTGGGGGAGACGGCGATCGGCCTGGATGCCGGCGGCTTCGGCCTTCAGACCGTGGGATACACCTACGGCAGGCTGGCCAGCCAGGCCATCGCCTTCAAGGCGAACTACCAGAGGTGGGCCAACAACCAGATCGATGCCGTGCTGGGCAATTGCACCCGGACGCCGGCCCCGGCGTCATCCGGCTCGAGCGCGGTCCCGCTGCCGGTTCCGGCCCTGGAATCGCCCCGGACGGCGCTGGAAGACGCCATGGACAAGCTCGAGGCCGGGTGCGCCATCGCCCAGCAGCACGAGCTGGACCTGGCGGTCTGCAGCCCGGAAAACATCGGCGATTTCCGGGAGCGCAACGGCACGATCTATTCCCTCTATGCCGAAGGCATCCCCTGCCTTTCGGCCCGGTTCCTGAACGGCCGGCAGGCGGATTGCCCGCATGCGCCCCTGGCCGAAGCCAACTTCCGGAGCGACCTGTTCACCTACTTCGACCAGTTCTTCGGCGAAGTGTCGGCGGCCGCCTTCGACACCTTCGCGATGGGCGGCGGCCTGCTCACCGGGGCCCTGGGCCTCGTGGAGGCGGGCAACGCCGCGGCGAGCCTGGGCAACGGCACCGGGGCGAACGGGTTGATCCTGGCGGGACACACCCTGGCCATGTCCGGCAACGCGCTGTTCGCCGACGGCACCGAGCTGCAGCGGATCGGAGCCCTGGCCCAGCGCTGGGAGGCCAACGTCACCCTCGCGCTCAATGCGGAAAGCCGATCCCGGCTGGACCGGAGGGAGGCCCTGGCGCCGGTGGCCGTCCGGGCCTCCTCCACCGGCGTCGATGGCCTGGAAGGGTCGTCCAGCGGATCGCCCACCGGAACCGGCGGCTCCCTTTCCAGTTCCGCCATGGCTTCCGGGACCGACGCCGGGCCCGGCTCCAGCACGGCCGCGAGCACCGGCTCCACGGGCGGCGACCCGGCCCCGGGGTCCAGCACGGCGCCGGAGCAGGGGGACACCAGCGGCGCGGCCCGGACCCTTCCTTTCGCCCGGGAATGGGCCCGCTGGTTCTGGACGCGGCTGACCGGCTTCACCTCCCATCCGCTGCCCTGAAGGGGCGCCCGTGAAAACCCTGTTGCTTGGGACCTAGGCTATCGTTCGAAGGTGGCGGCCGGCTTGGCCCGCTCGTCCACCTGCAGGGTGAACACGTCCGGGCGGGCATAGTGCCCCACCACGTCCAGGTCGTAGCGCGCCTCGACCAGGTCGTCCAGATCGATCCGGGCGGTCACCAGGCCCTCCTCGCCCACCAGCGGCCCGGCCAGCACTTCGCCCATGGGATTGACGATCACGCTGCCTCCGCGCATGAGCGGCTGCTCGGGATCCCAGTCGGGCACCTGCACGCCCAGGGCGCGCGGCGACGGCTGGTACTGCACCGCGCTGGCCACGAAGCAGCGGCCCTCCTGGGCGATGTGGCGCATGCTCACCTGCCAGGTCTCGCGCGAATCCACCGTGGGCGCGCAGTAGATCTGCACGCCCTTGGCGTACATGGCGTAGCGCAGCAGGGGCATGTAGTTCTCCCAGCAGATTACCGCGCCCAGCCGGCCGGCCCGGCTCGGCACCACCGGCAGGGTGGAGCCGTCACCCTGGCCCCAGATCAGCCGTTCGGTGGCGGTGGGCATGAGCTTGCGGTGCTTGGCCACCAGCCCCCCCTCCGGATCGAAGAACAGGGCGGTGCAATAGAGGGTGCTGCCGCCGCGCTCGATGACGCCCACCACCAGGCTGGCGCCGGTGCGCGCCGACAGGGCGGCCAGCTCCTCGGTTGCCGGCCCGGGCACGTCGATGGCCGCCTCGAAGTAGCGGCGGAAGCGCTCGCGCCCTTCGGGCAGCCGGTAGCCGAGCCGGGTTCCGAAGATCTCGCCCTTGGGGTAGCCCCCCAGCAGCGCCTCCGGCAGCACCACCAGGTCGGCGCCGCTTTCGCGGATGGCGCTTTCGAAGCCCAGGACCTTCTCGAGGGTGGCCGCGGTGCCCGAAGGCGCGGAGCCGATCTGCAGGGCGGCGATGATGGAAGCAGTCATGTCTGTCTCCTTTGGGGGGTTGTGGAAAGTATGGTAGATGCGCTTAAATGAATCTAATCAATCGCGGTATATCTGATATGAATCCAATTGATATTACAGGCATGGATCTCAACCTGCTCAAGGTGTTCGAAGCCCTCTACGAGGAGGGCGGCGCCAGCCGGGCCGCGGTGCGGCTGGCGCTCACCCAGTCGGCGGTGAGCGCGGCCCTGGCCCGGCTGCG